>NZ_CP095061.1:4568254-4939008 GCF_022921055.1 Hymenobacter volaticus | reverse complement strand
TGTTCGATAAGCAGCGAATGGTGCGCGCTACATGGCCGGGCTAAGTAGCTATGAGGCAAGGCGTGCAATACGTGAAATGGTACCTAAACCAGGGTTAATTGCCTCTAAAAAAGGTGACTTATAAGAGGATTTAAAATTCAGGAAGATTTCGCTCAGAAATCAGGGTAAAACTGAAAGAGTTTCGTTGGTTTTCCGTGGCAAACTCCTAAAAGCCCTACCTTTGCGGGCTGAAAACCAACGCCCATCTATGCCCGATACGTTGTCCTACTTTGCGCATCCCACCGCCGTCCTCGACGACGGATGCCGCATCGGGGCAGGTAGCCGCATCTGGCATTTTTGCCACCTCAGTTCGGGGGCCGAAGTGGGCGAGGAGTGCAGTTTAGGCCAGAATGTATTTGTAGCGGATGGCGTACGGTTGGGGCGTAATGTGAAGGTGCAAAACAACGTAAGCTTATATAGTGGAGTGGAATGTGCCGACGACGTGTTCATTGGCCCTTCCGCCGTATTTACCAACGTCCTTAATCCCCGCGCCGCCGTGGTGCGTCGGCACGAGTACCAGCGCACGGTACTAGGGCGCGGAGTAAGCATTGGCGCCAACGCGACTATTGTGTGCGGTGTGCAATTGGGCGAGTACGCTTTTGTAGGCGCCGGCTCGGTAGTTACGAAAGACGTTCCGTCGTACGCACTCGTGTATGGCAACCCCGCCCGTTGGCGTGGTTGGATGAGTGCCTACGGTCACCAACTTACCTTCAATGAAGCTGGCCGTGCCACTTGTCCCGAAAGTGGGGAGCAGTATGTATTAGCCGACGGGCAGGTTCGCCGCGTCGGTCCCGAGTCGTGAAGTTTCTGGCAAAGAATATTAGTTTAAGATCCTAAGACCCTACTCTGTGTACGAGCAACTTATTCAGAAACAAGCGAAACTGGCCGTTATTGGTCTTGGGTATGTGGGCTTACCCATTGCCCTCGAATTTGCCCGTAAAGTGCAGGTGATTGGTTTCGACATCAATGCCAAGCGCGTCGAAATGATGCGCAACCACATTGACCCAAGCGGCGAGCTAGAGTCTGAGGACTTTGAGGGGTGCGACATCACCTTCACCGATTCGCTGGATGTGCTGCGGGAAGCCACCTTCTACATCGTGGCTGTGCCCACGCCTATCGACGAGCACGCGCAGCCCGACCTTAAGCCCCTGCTTGGCGCTTCTACATCCGTGGGCAAAGTGCTGAAGAAAGGTGACTACGTGGTGTTTGAGAGTACCGTCTACCCCGGCTGCACCGAAGACGACTGTATTCCGGTGATGGAAAAGCTGTCGGGCCTGAAATTTCACGAGGATTTCAAGGTTGGCTACTCGCCCGAGCGCATCAACCCCGGCGACAAAGAGCACACGCTTTCCACTATTATAAAAGTGGTAGCCGGCTGCGACGATGAGTCGTTGGACAACATCGCCAAAACCTACGAACTGGTGGTGAAAGCCGGTGTGCACCGGGCCAGCAGCATCAAAGTAGCCGAAGCGGCCAAGATCATCGAAAACACGCAGCGCGACGTCAATATTGCGTTGATGAACGAGCTGTCGATGATTTTCGACCGGATGAGCATCAACACCTACGAAGTGCTGGAGGCGGCCGGGACCAAGTGGAACTTTCTGAAGTTTTCGCCTGGCTTGGTGGGCGGGCACTGCATCGGCGTCGATCCTTACTACCTCACTTACAAGGCGAAAGAGCTCGGCTACGATGCTAAGGTGATACTAAGCGGCCGCACCACCAACGACAATATGGGTGCCTACATAGCCCGCAAGACGGTGCAAATGATGATCCGGCAGGGCAAAGATGTGGCCCGCAGCCGGGTGCTCGTAATGGGCGCGACCTTCAAGGAAAACGTCGAAGATATTCGCAACTCGAAAGTAGCCGACGTCATTCAGGAGCTGAAAAACTTCTCCGTGAACGTCGACATCGTAGACCCACATGCCAGCTCCGACGAACTGCACCACGAGTACGGTTTCCGGCTCACATCCGCTGCCGAAGTTCGTGATGATTACGATGGGGTGATTGTGGCCGTTAGCCACCAGCCGTACACTACCAAAGACGAAGCGTACTTTCAGTCGATTACCTCGGAAAACGCGGTGCTGGTTGACATTAAAGGCCTGTTCCGCGGCAAGATCAAGCAAATGCAGTACTGGAGTTTGTAGGTGACACAGTGGGCTGGTGCGGTTGATATTGAGTCAAGCCATCAACGCATCAGCTCACTATTTCGCCATTCACTATTTCACCTCAGAAAATGGAGCGCACGAAAATACTGGTTACAGGAGGAGCGGGGTACATTGGCTCGCATGCCGTAGTAGAGCTGTATGAAGCTGGTTTTCAACCCGTCATAGTCGATAATTTCAGCAATTCGCAAGAGTCGGTATTGGCTGGTATCGAGTCTATTCTTGGTGTGCGGGTGCCGAGCCACAACATCGACTGCAACGATGAAGAAGCATTGCGGGCCGTGTTTGCCGAGGAAGGCAACCTGCGCGGGGTAATTCACTTCGCCGCTTTCAAAGCAGTAGGCGAGTCGGTGCAGAAGCCACTGGAGTACTACCGCAACAACCTGAATTCGTTACTGACACTAGTATCGGTAATGCGCGAATTTGGCGTAGAGGCGCTGGTATTCTCTTCATCGTGCACGGTGTATGGCATACCTGATTCCTTGCCCGTTACCGAGCAGACGCCTACCAAAAAGGCTAGTTCGCCCTACGGGGCTACCAAGCAAATGTGCGAGGATATCCTAACCGACATTGCTGCCGCGTCTACCAATAAGCTGCGCACCATTTTGTTGCGCTACTTCAACCCAATTGGAGCCCACCCATCCGCTAAGATCGGGGAGTTGCCACTCGGAGTTCCGCAAAACCTGGTGCCGTTTATCACTCAAACCGCCGCCGGTATCCGCGAGAAACTCACCATCTTCGGCGACACCTACGATACCCCGATGGTACCAATATCCGTGACTATTTGCACGTGGTAGATCTTGCTAAAGCGCACGTGGTGGCTGTTCAACGCCTGCTCGACCAGAAAGGGGAGACGCTCGAAGTGTTTAACGTAGGCACCGGCCGCGGCAATAGCGTGCTAGAGGTAGTACACGCCTTCGAGCGTGCCACAGGAGTTAAGTTGAATTACACTATCGGACCCGCTCGCCCTGGCGACGTGCCTGCCATCTACGCCGATGTTACAAAGGGCACGGAAGTGTTGGGCTTCCAAACCACTTCTTCTCTGGAAGAAGCCTTGGCTAGCGCCTGGAAGTGGCAGCAGAGCTTGACTAAGTAAGCTACTTACCTTGCGGGATCGATTAACACATCAGTCGGGCCGTTTGCCAAGCTCAGCAGTATGACCTTTAACGTAAAGCAATAAAATGAAAATCATTATCACCGGCGGGGCCGGCTTCATTGGGTCGCACGTGGTGCGCTTGTTCGTAACCAAGTATCCAGACTATCAGATTCTGAACTTGGATGCCCTCACGTATGCTGGCAACCTCGAAAACCTGCGTGATATTGAAGAGGCACCTAATTACCGGTTGATTAAAGGCGATATTACCGATCAAGCATTTGTAGATCAGTTGTTTGCAAACGAGGAGCCGGATGCAGTTATCCACCTCGCCGCTGAAAGCCACGTTGACCGGAGTATCACCGATCCGCTGGCATTCGTTAAGACCAACGTGCTCGGTACTGTGAACCTGTTGCAGGCTGCCAAAAACCTGTGGAAGCCGTTAGGCTACGAAGGCAAGACCTTTTACCACGTAAGCACCGATGAAGTGTATGGCTCTTTGGACTTCGGCCCCGAGATGTTCACCGAAGAAACTTCGTACGATCCTCGGTCCCCTTATTCGGCCTCGAAGGCAGCTTCTGACCACTTCGTGCGGGCTTGGCACCATACTTATGGTTTGCCCATCAAGCTTAGCAACTGCTCCAACAACTACGGCCCGAACCACTTCCCCGAAAAGCTGATTCCGTTGGCTATCCATCGTATTCAGCACGGCCAACCGGTGCCTGTGTATGGTAAAGGCGAAAACGTGCGTGACTGGTTGTTTGTAAAAGACCACGCCACCGCCATCGACGCCGTTTTTCATAAAGGCAAAGTAGGCGACACCTACAACATCGGCGGCGTAAACGAATGGGCCAACATCGAACTCATTCACTTGCTCTGCGACACACTCGACGAGAAAACGGGTAAGGAAAAAGGTACTTCGCGCAAGCTGATCACCTTCGTAACCGACCGTGCTGGCCACGATTTGCGCTACGCCATCGACAGCAGCAAAATCATGAACGAGCTTGGCTGGAAGCCCTCCGTGACATTTGAAGAAGGTTTGTCTCAAACGGTGGATTGGTACTTGGAAAATCAAGCTTGGCTGCAAAACGTGACCAGTGGCGCCTACCAAGATTACTACCGCACGCAATACGCCAGCCGCTAATGTGCTGATTGATGAGTGGATGGGTGTCTCTTTCTAGTCACACATCCACTCATCGTTAGTACGCCAACTCATCATTAACTAGCCTATTACCCTAGTGTACAACATTCCTTTTCACGACCAGCCGCTTGACAACCTAGCTTTCCTGGTGACAGGAGGGGCCGGTTTTATTGGTTCTAATCTAGTTGAGTATCTGTTGAAATACGGCGCCAAAGAGGTGCGCGTGCTCGACAACTATTCCAATGGCTTTCGCAAGAACGTGGCGTTGTTTGAAGGCAATCCGACGCTACGTGTTATTGAAGGCGACATTCGGGACCGGCAAACTTGCGTGGACGCCTGCCGCGGCATCGATATCGTATTACACCAAGCGGCTTTGGGCTCCGTACCACGTTCCATCAACGATCCTATCACCACCAACGACGTGAATGTGGGCGGTTTCGTGAACATGCTGGTTGGAGCGAAAGAGGCAGGTATTAAGCGGTTCGTGTACGCTGCTTCCTCGTCCACTTACGGCGACCACAAAGCCTTGCCAAAAGTAGAAGACCGGATTGGCAAGCCTCTTTCCCCGTATGCTGTTACCAAGTACGCCAACGAACTGTATGCTGATGTGTTTGGTAAAACGTACGGCATGGAGATTATTGGGCTGCGCTACTTCAACATCTTTGGCCCGCGCCAAGATCCTAATGGAGCCTATGCGGCCGTTATTCCACTCTTCATTGACGCAGTGCTAGAAGGCAAACCGCCGCGCATGAATGGCGACGGTGGCCAGACCCGGGATTTTACCTTCGTAGAAAACTGCGTGCAAGCCAATATTAAGGCAGCGTTAGTGCAGAATCCGGAGGCAGTAAACCAAGTCTACAACATTGCCGTAGCCGACCGCACTTCCCTCAACGACCTGTTCAACATCCTGAAGGAAGAAGCCGGTTCTACTATCACTCCCGAATACGGACCTGACCGTCCCGGTGATATTCGCGATTCTCTAGCTGACATCAGTAAAGCCCAAACGTTACTTGGCTATGATCCGCAAATCCGCATCCGAGAAGGCTTGCAACAAACGCTGGCGTGGTTTAAGGCCAACGAAGAGTTTATTGCAGTTAGAAACTAGTTGGTAGTTCAACCATTCTACATGAAAGGTATCATCCTCGCCGGCGGTTCCGGTACTCGTCTGCACCCGCTTACCCTGGCTGTCAGCAAGCAGCTCATGCCCGTCTACGATAAGCCGATGATTTATTATCCGCTTTCGATTTTGATGATGGCCGGCATCAAAGACATTCTCATTATCACCACGCCCCACGACCAAGCACAGTTCCAAAAATTGCTCGGCGATGGCAAACAATTGGGCTGCAACTTCCAGTACACCATTCAAGAGGTGCCCAACGGACTCGCCCAAGCTTTCGTGCTAGGCGCTGATTTTATTGGCGACGACAAAGTGGCTTTGGTGCTCGGTGACAACATCTTCCACGGCGAAGGCATGGAAGAGTTACTGAAAGCTAACAACAACCCGGACGGGGGCGTTGTGTACGCTTATCACGTGCACGACCCCGAGCGGTATGGGGTAGTGGAGTTCGATGCCGACAGAAAAGCACTTAGCATCGAAGAAAAGCCTAAAGAGCCCAAAAGCAATTACGCAGTACCTGGCCTCTACTTCTACGACAACGACGTAATCCAGATAGCCCGCGACTTGAAGCCGAGCTCACGCGGTGAGTACGAAATTACGGACGTAAATCAGGAGTATTTACGTCGTGGCAAGCTGAAAGTGGGTATCCTCGGCCGGGGCACTGCCTGGCTCGACACCGGCACGTTCGAAAGCCTCATGCAAGCTGGTGAATTTGTGCGAGTGCTAGAGCAGCGCCAAGGGCTAAAAGTAGGTTCTATCGAGGAAGCGGCTTATCGTCAAGGTTTTATCGATGCCAATCAACTCCGTAAGATTGCTGAACCATTGCGCAAGAGCGGCTACGGCGATTATCTGATGCAATTGCCAGAGCATTTAGTGATGCAGGATTAACTAATAAGACTCCCCTACTGAAAAGGGCTAGTTGCAAACTTGCAACTAGCCCTTTTCAGTAGGGGAGTCTTATTAGTTAAACAGTACCCCTGCTACCAAACCAGCTGCCACTATCATGTAGGAAGGCACTTTCTCCCACAGCAAGACCATGAAGGTCGCGCCAATCAGCCCTAGATTGATAGGTGTATCGGGTAGGGGATGGTAGAGAAGGAACACGGCAGCGCACACTAGCCCAGCCGATACGGCATTCACGCCCTCCAAAGAGGCCTTCACGACACGGTACTGCTTGAGTTGGTCCCAAAACCGAATCAGGAAGAAGATGAGGAGTGTGCCTGGCATGAAGATACCTGCCGCTGCTACCAAGCCGCCAAGTATTTGGCCACCTAGTCCATATTCGCGCATGGATAGGGCACCGATATAAGAGGCAAAAGCAAAGTTTGGTCCAGGTAAGGCTTGGGTTAAGCCGTAGCCAGAAAGAAACTCGGGGGGCGTGAGATAATGCTTGAACTCTACAAATTCGGCAAATAGAAGAGGGGCTAGTACCTGCCCGCCCCCGAATACCAAGGAGCCGTTACGATAGAAATTCTCGAAAAGCAATACAGGTAATTCCCGTGTGTAGTGCCCTAACACGGCCGCGCCTATCAGCACCCCTATCCACAAAATGAAATTGGCCCATTCGATGCGAAGCGGCTGTTTATCAACCACGGGGGTAAGCTTCCGGTAGCGGAAAGTAGTTACTAAGCCGCCGCCTAGTAACAACAGGGGCAGCACGGTTGGTAGTTGAAAACGGTACGCTAGTAAGGCTGCTGCCACCATCAGCGCTACTGACGTCTTGGTATGGATGACCTTTTCGGCAATCTTATATGCCGAGTAGGCTACAAACCCTACGGCAATAGGCTGGATATACTGCACCAGACCAGCCACCTGTTCCTTGTCGAGGTAGCTCATGGCCATGCCGGCCGCCGTCATGATCGTGACGGCGGGTAGCATCCACACAAACAGTGTAAGGTATGCTAGGTTGGGGCCGCCAAGTCGGAAGCCGATGGCCGTAATAGTTTGGGTGGAAGTCGGGCCAGGCAGTAGTTGGCACAACGCCATGATTTCCAGTAATTCAGCGGAAGTCAGGTACCGCCGCTTGTCTACGAGCAGCCGGAGCATCATGGCCGTGTGGGCCTGCGGACCGCCAAATGCAGTACAAGCTAAGGCAGCAACGTCCTTGAGGAAGATGATACCGCGCACCCGACGAGTACGCAGCCTGCGTCCACGCGGCGGACTAAGCTTCACTTCGGTTGGTGACGGCGCGGGTGGCGTAGAAAGCACTGGTGGGATAGGAATTGCGGTTGTCGTTTTGCGTTGGTCAGCCGAGTTTATAATAGTAAGTACGCGAAAAAAATCCTGGCTATTTCCAAGAACTACTTGCTTTTTTACTACTGCTGAACCATTTAGTTATCTGAACCAATGGAGGCAACATGGCGTGAAAGCTTTAGCTATAGGCCTCTTATTAACTCTGCACAAGTGAAATTTGCTGTAGCCCTGAAAAGAAATACCCGCCAGCAAAGTGTCGGCAGGTATTTCTTTAAAAGCTTGCTAACCCTCTAAAACGACTAGCAACGTAGTTCTAAGAACTACTTTTTCTTGAGACCCAATTCGATTAAGCGCTCATTCAAAAACTCACCAGCCGTGATGTCAGCTTCCTTCTTCGGGTTATCGGGAGTTACGCAGCTTTCGAGGGCGGCAAGGCTCATTTCCGAACGAGGGTGCATAAAGAATGGCACCGAGAAGCGTGAAGAATTCATCTTTTCGCGGGGTGGGTTCACTACGCGGTGAATGGTGCTTTTCAACACGCCATTGGTGAGGCGCTGCAGCATGTCGCCCACGTTTACCACAATTTGGTCGGGGAGGGCGGTGATAGGAATCCACTTGTCGTCGCGACGCTTCACCTGTAGGCCGTCGGCACTAGCACCCATCAGCAGCGTAATCAGGTTGATGTCGCCGTGTTCGGCGGCCCGAACGGCATCGGCTGGTACCGCATCTGGGTTTTCGATAGGGAAATAATGAATCGGACGCAGAATGCTGTTGCCGTTGCGCACTTTGTCGTCAAAGTAGTTTTCGGGCAAGTTCAGGTACAAAGCAATAGCACGAAGCACATCTTTACCCGCTGCTTCCAGCGTGCGGTAAGTGGTAAAAGTGCTCTTTTGGAAGGTTGGTACTTCCTCAGGCCAAACGTTGGCCGGATACTCTTTGCCAATCGGGTCGTCGGTATCTTCCACTTCCTGTCCGACATGATAAAACTCCTTCAGGTCGCCGGTGTTGCGACCTTTGGCGTGCTCTTTGCCCTTGCTGATGTAGCCGCGCTGACCAGCTAACTCTGGGTACTCGTAGCGCTGCTTACGGTCGTCGGGCAATGAAAAAAAGGCTTTTACGTCAGCATAGAGCGCCTGGGTCTGCTCCTCGGATAGGCCGTGGTTCTTGAGTGCTACAAAACCAATGTTCTGGTAGGCTTCACCGAGTTGCTGTACGAAACGAGCTTTACGCTCCGGGTCACCGGAACGAAAGTCCGCGAGGTCGAGGGAGGGAATTTCTTCCAGCAATTTGTCTGCCATCTTGGAAAATCACTATACTTTTGAACAATGAATATGTGTTACGCAAGGTACTCAAAAAACTAACGTTGATTAGGTAAAGCCAGTTCTTCAAGTTTTACCATAACAAGCCAATTCTTGATTCTTTCTTTAAATTCTTTTCTATGCAAATTTCTACGCGAATTCTAGTTTCTCTTCTTTTATTAGGACTGGCCGCTTGCGACGCCGCCAAGCAAGTCACCGAAGCAACTTCGGTAACCACCACGACTTCAAGTTCTTCTAGCGCCGCTGGCAGCATAGAGAAAAATGGACTGCGCCTGACGCCTTTTTTTGATTCGCCTAAGTTCCCGACCGCGCAACTGCGCTTGAGTACACCCGCTACTGGTTCTACGGTGCCGAGCGGAGCAGTGCCTTTTAAATACGAGATAACCAACTTCCTCTTAACCAAAATGAGTGGTGGTATGCACTCCGAGGATATGGCTAACTCCATGAAAGGGCAGCACATTCATAATATCGTTGACAACGAGCCTTATACTGCGCATTACGAAACTGGATTCACCAAAAACCTAGTTGATGGCCAGCACGTGGTGTTGTCCTTCCTTTCACGCTCCTACCACGAAAGCCTAAAGCATCGGGGCGCGTACGACTTGCGACTTGTTACAGTTGGCAAAGCAGACCCCAGCGCTACACCTTTCGACCTGAAAGCGCCGCATCTCTTCTATAGCCGCCCCAAAGACGTGTACACCGGCAAAGACACGCAAAAGGTGATGCTCGATTTCTACCTCGTCAATACTAACATAGAGCCAGGTGGCACGCAGGTACGCGCTACCATCAACGGCAACGAATTTATGCTCGATCAATGGGCTCCTTACATGATGGAAGGATTGCCTATGGGTGAAAACACGGTGAAGCTGGAATTGGTTGATAGCAGTGGGAAACTGATTCCTGGTCCTTTCAATTCCGTTACGCGTAGCTTTTCGCTTCAGCCTTAGTACCAGTTGTTTGGCTGTGGCTTACATTGGCGGGCTAAGTACTAAGCCTTATTCTGTTATATCTGCTAGGCATAGTCTAAGGACTGGTACGCAACAACATCGTACCTTCGCGTATCAGACGAGTGATATGAAGCTTCGAGAGTTAAACATCTCGTCTAAATCCCGCTAAATTACGTATTATCGACACCCACAGCACTTGTTGTGGGCCGCTACATTTTCTCTTTATGAAAGAAAATCTCGCCGCTTCCACTGGGCTTATTTCGTTACCGAAAGCCCCGACGGGTATTATAGGGCTTGACGAGATTACAGAAGGTGGGCTGCCCAAAGGACGCCCAACGTTGATTTGCGGAAGTGCTGGCTGTGGCAAAACCCTGATGGGTATTGAGTTTCTGGTACGCGGCGTGCTCGACTATGGCGAGCCTGGTGTCTTCATGGCGTTCGAAGAAACGGCCGAAGAATTGGCCGCTAACGTTACTTCGCTCGGCTTCGACTTACCCGGCCTGCAAGAACAGAAGCTGCTGCGCATCGACCATGTGCACGTCGACCGATCCGAGATAGAAGAAACCGGCGAGTACGACTTGGACGGGTTGTTTATTCGCTTGGGCTATGCCATCGATACCATTGGTGCCAAGCGCGTGGTACTCGATACCATTGAGTCGCTCTTTTCTGGCTTTCCCAATCAAGCCATATTGCGCTCCGAAATTCGGCGGTTGTTTCGCTGGTTGAAAGACAAGGGCGTGACTACCGTAATTACTGCTGAGCGCGGCGAAGGGTCACTTACGCGGCAGGGCTTAGAGGAGTACGTGTCGGACTGCGTGATTTTGCTTGATAACCGAGTTATCGATCAAATTACTACCCGTCGGCTGCGCATAGTGAAGTACCGCGGTAGCACGCATGGCACCAACGAATATCCATACCTGATTACTGAGAGTGGCATTTCTGTCCTGCCAGTTACGTCGCTCAAACTCGAACACGAAGTTTCCGAACAAATTGTGTCGACGGGCATTCCGGCACTAGACGAGATGTTCGGCCGCAAAGGCTTCTATGAAGGCAGTAGCATTTTGCTGACGGGTACTGCTGGCACAGCCAAAACTACCTTGGCGGCGGCATTTGCACAGGAAGTCTGTTTGCGTGATGGGCGTTGTCTCTATTTTGCGTTCGAGGAGTCGCCCCAGCAGCTGGTGCGCAATATGCGCTCGGTGAGTATTGATTTAGAGCCCCACGTTCAGGCTGGCCGACTGCTCATTGAAGCTTCCCGACCTACGCTCAATGGGTTGGAGCGGCACTTAGTCACGATTCATAAGTTGGTTGCCGAGTTTAAACCTACGGCTGTCATCATCGATCCAATCAGCAACCTCATCAATGTAGGCAACGTGGGAGAGGTGCGAAGCATGCTCACACGCCTCATCGATTTTCTGAAAGTCAACGGAATCACGGCTTTATTTACTTCTCTGATTAGCGGTACCCTGCAAATGGATACCACGGAAGAAGGAGTTTCTTCGCTGGTAGACACCTGGATCAGTGTGCGAGACCTGGAAGGCATAGGTGAACGGAACCGCGGATTAAGCATTTTGAAGGCACGCGGAATGGCGCACTCCAATCAAGTTCGGGAGTTCATCATCACCGACCAAGGCATTCAGTTGCTGGATGTAGTGGTTGGGCCAACGGGCATCGTGACCGGGGCAAGCCGACTAGCGCGGCAGTTGCAAGAGCAGGCGCAGGCTGCGGCCGCGCAGCAGGAGTTGGAGCGCAAAGATCGGGAGCTAGAGCGCCGTCGCCGGGTACTAGAGGCAACCATTGCCAACTTGCGCACCGAGTTCGAATCGGTGGAAGAAGAATTTCGGCAGATCAACAGCAAAGAACAAGACCGCCAACAATCGACTGCCAAGGCGAAGCCGTCACCTGCCTTACCCGCGACTGACCGGCCGGAGCCAACTGGCCAGCAACCTACCACCTAGACCTACTATGGATACTGAATCTGCCACCCCCGAGCCAAGTCAAAACGAAGACTACTGGGAACTGCGCTTGTACGTAGCTGGTCAAACCGCAAAATCGGTGGCGGCCATTGCCAACCTGAAAAAATACTGTGCCCAACACTTACAAGGTCGCTACCAACTAGAGGTTATCGACTTACTTGTAAACCCACAGCTAGCTGAAGGCGACCAAATTTTGGCCATTCCAACGCTGGTAAGGAAAGTTCCTGTGCCAATTCGCAAAATTATTGGTGACCTCTCAAACGAAGAACGAGTGCTAGTAGGGCTTGATATAAGGCCTGCTGGAAACAAGCTTGCGCAATAGCATGGAGGACAATGAAAAGCCACCGGAAAGTGGTGCTGAATACGTGCTGCATCTCTACATTACGGGTGCCACACCTAACTCAACGCGAGCTGTTCGCAACATCAAAGAAATTTGCGAGTTATACCTGAAAGGTCGGCATGAGTTGCTGATCGTCGATATCTATCAGCAACCCGAATTGGCACAGGGAGAACAACTTATTGGCATTCCAACCCTCATAAAAAAACGCCCTGGCCTCGTCCGGCGGTTGGTCGGCGACCTGTCGGACCGGGCGCGGGTACTTACAGCCTTGGGGTTGCCCACGCTTCCGTCTAGCGACCCTGACCCTACCGATGGCTGATTCTTCTTCGTCTTCTTCGCTGGACCTGGCTCGTGAAAACGAGGACCTGCGTCATCGGCTGCAAGAAGCCGAAGACCTTATTTATGCCGTGCGCACGGGCGCCGTCGATGCGCTGGCTATTCAAAGCCCCGATGGCCCCCGGATTTTCACGCTGCAAGGCGCCGATGAAGGTTACCGTACCCTCATCGAGCAGATGAACGAAGGCGCTATGTTGCTCAACCACGACGGCACCATCTTGTATTGCAATGCCTGCTTGGCGAGTTGGTTGCAGCGGGGGCTGGAAGAAGTGATGGGCGCCTCGTTTGCGAGCTTCGTGCCAGCAAGTTTTCAGGCATACTGGAGCGCGCTGCTAGCACAGAGCTGGACCGGGCACGGCAAGGGCGAACTGCCGGTGCAAACCAAAGATGGAGCATTGCAACCTCTTTCGCTGTCGTTGAAAGTGCTGACTTTCAACGACAACTTGGTGGTAGCCGTTATCCTAACTGACCTATCTGCGGAGCGGGAAATCAGAATTATTCAGGCGCTGGTTACCGAGCAGAACGCGGTAATCGACCGCAAAAACAAGGAACTGAAGCTGCAGGAAGCAGCCCGTTTGATAATAGAGCAAGCAGCGGCCGAGGCCAACCGAATGCTGGAAGGCATCCCGCAGATTGCCTGGACCGCGAATACAGAAGGAACAACCACTTATTTCAATCGTCGTTGGTTTGACTATACTGGGCAACAAGCCAGCGCCGAGCAATACCAGTGGCAACCGTATCAGCACCCCACCGACGCTGTAGTAGCCAATGAGCGTTGGCAACAGTGCCTGCGCACTGGGGAGGTGTTTGAAGTAGAATTTCGTCTTCGGGGCTGGGATGGGACCTATCGCTGGATGCTGAGCCGGGCATTGCCCTCCCTGAACGCGAACGGTGAAATCATCGAGTGGATAGGCACGTGTACTGATATTCACGAGCACAAGATGGACCTGGAGCGTATCGACTTAGCTCAGCGGCAGTTGCAGGAAAACAATACGCAGCTGGTCCGCGCCAACGCCGACCTTGATAATTTCATCTACACGGCCTCTCATGATCTGAAAGCACCCATTACCAACATCGAAGGGCTATTGCACGCGCTGCTGATGGAATTGCCAGACAAAGGGCAGGAGGTACGCCCCATCATGAATATGATGCAAGAATCGGTGGATCGTTTCAAGCGCACCATTGAGCACTTAACCACTATCACCAAGCTGCAGAAAGAAAACGACTTACCAACAGCATCCGTCAACCTGGACCGGCTAATCGAGGAAGTGCGCCTGGATTTGTTGCCACAAATCAGCGACGCCGGCGCTTACCTTGAGGTGGATGTGCAGGAGTTGCCGACGCTTTCTTTTACGGAGAAAAATCTGCGTAGCATTATTTACAATCTACTCAGCAACGCTGTGAAATACCGCTCTCCGGAGCGGGTGCCAAACGTGCGAATTCAGTGCTGGCCAGATGGCGAGTATGCCATTCTGTTGGTGCAAGATAACGGCCTTGGTATGCGACTAACCAATAAGGAAAAGCTTTTCGCCATGTTCGAGCGGCTACACGACCATGTGGAAGGTAGCGGCATGGGACTCTATATCGTCAAGAAAATAGTGGAAAACGCTGGCGGCCGGATAGAGGTGGAAAGCCAGGTAGATGTGGGGTCCACGTTTAAAGTCTACTTGCGAAGGTAAGCGAACAACAAGAGAACTGGACGGTAGTTGATGTTGACACCAGGATCAGAGAAGTGAAACAGTGAAAGCACAGTTTTGAAGCGTTTTGCTCCTGGGGTTACGCTGCCTTAACCGCAACTTCACAGGAGCAGCAATATAATTCGTACTTGCCAAGAGGTTTAGTCATTTTATACAGAATCCACTCATGCCCAAACTTAGCTGTGTCTTATTAGTCGACGACGACCAGACGACCAACTATTTAAACCAGCTGCTCCTGAAGCGACTAAACGTAGCGGATAAGCTAGTAGTAGCGCTTAACGGAGCCGAAGCGTTGCAGCAGTTGCAAATCCACAGCGAAAACGCAAGTGAAGACCAGCCGATTCTGATTTTGTTGGATGTTAAGATGCCGGTCATGAATGGTTTCGAATTTCTAGAAGCTTTCGACCAGTTGCCGCAGCTTCAAAAGCAAGCTATAATTATCGTGATGCTGACCACTTCCTTACACCCGCAGGATGTTAGCCGGTTAGAGAAGCTTCCTATTGCCGGTCTGCTCAACAAACCTTTGACCAAGGAGAAAGTAGAAGGCATCATGCGCACTCATTTTAGTTCGCAACTTCCTAGCAACTAACTATTCAGTAGAGCTGTGTGCATAAAAGAACTGGTCAGTAATAAGTGTCACCGGATGTAATACTGGTATTTAACTTAGTAATGTAAGTCTGCAACACAAAGTGAATTCCTGCTCACCACTGTTATGCCCGCCAAGCTAGAGTCACTAAAAGTAGGGTAGAGATGGCTGGTGGTTTGAGCCAAGTCGGCAGTGTAACTAATTCCAACGAAGGAGCCAGTGCTGGGGTGGTAGTAAGTACACAAATTGTGCTGCTCTACAAACCGACAGCCAAGCGTAAGCTGTGCCTGGTCGGCAGACCCGGTAACCATTCCAGTCATAGCGTAGAATCCCACTAAAGCCGTGGGTGCTCACTCTACTCGATGTGGCCGAAACAAAAGCAACGGTGAGGAAGAGTAACTATGGTGCGCATTAGCAGCATATTGCATGTTGCCAGCATCTACAAGGCTCTGCGCCCGCTACCGGCGGCAAGCACAAGGCCAACTGAATGCCGAGCCAGCAAAGACTTACAGCGCGCCGAGTGGTCCGCTTCCCTCGGTTGCTTCATGAGGTGCACTTACGTCAGTAGAGTTGACTTCATAAGATGCAATTATCAGGTTCTCTTAACTGATCAGCATCGGCCGCGTGCAAAAGCGGGCTGTTAGGTGAAGACAAGCAAGTTACTTCGGCGCCCTGAGCACAGCAACCGTCGAGTAGAATCGGATATTAGTCAAAATTTACATGCTGTAGTAGCCTCTATTGCTACCTTTGTCCTCGCTTAAATTTATAATAGAAACTTCGCGCCTCCCTCCAGCGTCTCTTTAGCTCTAATTATCTTAAGGACCTAGACGTGGACACAGGCTCTTGTTTTGCCAGTCAGCTTATGAGAATAAAGAATGTAGTGCTGTTGGTGGGGATAGTAGGAGGAGTTTCTGGAGGCGTACAAGCACAGCACGCCGTTTGGGCGGGCAAAGTGGTGGCCGTATCGTCGCAGAAAGCAGAAGGGAAAGAAGACTTCTCACCAGAGAAAGTATTGGGTGAACCCAATGCGCAGCCATTAGGGCAGGTCAGCAACGAAGCCTGGATTCCAAGAAAGGAAAGCAACAACGAATTCATTGAGGTACGCTTTGGTAAGTCGCTCGTTGCCAAGCAAGTCACAGTAGTGGAAAACTTCAATCCGGGCTCGGTATCTAAAATCGAGCTGGTTGATACCCGAGGCCAGAAGCACGAAGTCTACCAAAACGAAAGCCCCGGACCGATTCCCGAGCAGTTCCGTTCTTTGCAAATCACATTTTCGCCGGGTACCTATCGTACCATCGGGGTGGTGGTGACCATGAACACTAAAGCCGTGAATGGGGTAAACCAGATTGACGCCATCGGCATTGCCGACGTGGCCGAAACCATGGTCAAAAAAGAGTTTAAGGGCGAGGCCGAAAGCGTAAAGTTCGACTCGGCTATGGTGAACCTGGGTCCCAACGTTAACTCCAAGTACGTTGATACGCACCCCGTTATTTCGCCCGACGGCCGCACGCTGTTCTTTGCCCGGCAGGAAAGTCCGCAGAACGTGGGCGGCGCCAACGACGTGCAGGACGTGTGGTACTCGACGCAGGTTAACTCCAAGAACAATTCCTGGAATCCAGCCAAAAACATTGGGGCTCCTATCAATACCCCTGGTCCCAACGGTCTGGCATCAGTGTCATCGGATGGAAATTCTGCCGTGCTGATCAACGTCTACAACGAAGACGGCTCTCTGGACCCGAAAGGGCTGAGTTTGTCTAGACGGACTAAAACGGGTTGGAGCAAGCCACAGAAGATATTCATCGACGATTTCTACAACGACGACCCGGAAAACGTAGATTATTTCCTGGGGACCTCCGGTAAAGTGCTGCTGATGGCGGTGCAGCGTAAGGATGGCCAGGGGGAACAGGATATCTACGTGACGCTCCGTAAGGCTGACGGCAAAACGTGGGGCCGTCCGATCAACCTTGGAGCCAGCATCAACACCAAAAAGCCGGAGTTTGCGCCTTTCCTGGCGGCCGATGGCAAAACGCTCTACTTCGCATCGGAAGGACACGGTGGCTACGGCAAGAGTGATATCTTCTACTCCAAGCGCCTCGACGACAGCTGGACTAACTGGACCAAGCCCCGCAACCTGGGTCCTAGCGTGAACTCACCAGACTTCGATGCCTACTATGTGGTATCGGCTGCGGGGGAGGAGGCTTATTTGGTGTCGTCGCGCAACGGAACCGGTAATTCCAAGGACATCTTCCGGATCAACCTTACGCCTCAATTCAAGCCAGAAGTGGTAACGCTGGTGCGTGGGCAAGTCCTTGATGCAGCAACCAAAAAGCCGGTAACTGCCACTATCCGCTACGAGAACTTGCTTACGGGCGAGGAAATAGGAGTGGCCGAGACTAGTCCCGTCGATGGTTCCTATACCATTGTGCTGCCTTCCGGAGTTCACTACGGGTACCGCGCCGAATCCCCTAACTACCTCGCTGAGTCCGACAACCTCGACGTAACGGACCGTCAGAACTACTCCGAGGTGAAGCAGGATCTGTATCTGGTGCCATTCGCTGTAGGTCAGACGATTAAGCTGAACAACATTTTCTTCTCGCAGAGCAAATATTATCTGCGTGAGAATTCATACCCGGAGCTACAACGCTTGATCCGGACGCTGAAGGAGTATACCACGGTCGAAATCAAGATTGAAGGCCACACCGACAACCAAGGCGACCCAGCCCTCAACCTTAAGCTGAGCCAGGACCGCGTGAATGAGGTAAAGAAATACCTCGTGTCGAAAGGCATTTCCAGCAGCCGTATCACCGTCGAAGGCTTCGGAGATACTAAGCCAATTGCCAGCAACGATCAGGAAGAAACCCGCAAGCTCAACCGGCGCGTCGAGTTCCGAATTACCAAGAAGTAGAACCCCAACTCTTATAGACATGTGGCTTCTACAAGAAAAGGCCACCCAAGCATTGCTCGGGCGGCCTTTTCTTATGGGGTAACGCTACCTTATTGAGTGCGCCGCGCCGCTTGCTAGCTGGCTGTTGCACTCAATTGTGAGCGTGAACAACCATACGGCTGTGCTGCCATTACTTTAAGAAATGTTAGGATAGCCGCGTCTCGTCGCGGCCAGGTTTACCACTGCTGCTTTGGTTTCCGGGGTTAGCAATGGAGTCGCGCATGTCAGTGTCGGACTGGATGTTGCGCATCTTATAGTAGTCCATTATGCCGAGGTTGCCGGAGCGGAAAGCTTCAGCCATGGCTTTCGGAATTTCGGCTTCGGCTTCTACCACGCGGGCTTTGGCTTCCTGCGTTTTGGCGCGGTTTTCTTGTTCCACAGCTACGGCCATGGCCCGGCGTTCTTCGGCCTTGGCTTCAGCTACTTTCAGGTCGGCAGTAGCTTGGTCTATCTGGAGCTTGGCTCCAATGTTTTCTCCGATGTCGATATCAGCAATGTCGATGGAGAGAATTTCGAAGGCCGTACCCGCATCTAGCCCTTTGCTAAGTACTAGTTTGGAAATCTTGTCGGGGTTTTCGAGCACTTCCTTATGCGACTTCGACGAGCCGATGCTGGTTACGATGCCTTCACCTACCCGGGCCAGGATAGTTTCTTCGCCAGCACCGCCTACCAATTGCGTGATGTTGGCGCGTACCGTAATGCGGGCTTTGGCGATAAGCTGAATCCCGTCCTGCGCTACGGCTGCTACATTAGGCGTGTTAATCACTTTCGGATTGACGCTCGTCGTAACCGCTTCAAATACGTCACGGCCGGCCAGGTCGATGGCAGTGGCTTGCTTGAAGGTGAGGGGAATATTGGCTTTATCTGCTGAGATCAGGGCCTTTATTACGCTAGGAATGTTGCCGCCTGCCAAGTAGTGCGTTTCCAAATCGTTGGCCGTCAGCGCTAAACCCGCCTTGGTGCTCGTTATCATCGAATTGACAATAAGAGAAGGCGGCACTTTCCGAACCCGCATGAATGCCAACTGAAACAAGCTCACGCTCACCCCCGAAAATACCGCCGTTATCCAGAGGCTAATGGGGAAGAAATAAAGGAAGACCAACAGAACAATGGCTCCAATGATAAGCGGAAAGAGGGGAAAGTCCATCGGTTACAGAATAAGCTTGCTCGGCACGTGCCGAGTATGAGACGAGTTGTAGTAAACCAGCGGGTATGCCGCCCAACATGAGGCTGTTGTGAGGCGGCACTATTGAACTATAGTGGAGCTAAGCTAAAGTTTATGCGACACTTTCCACCACAATTCGATTTTGCTCGATGCGTAGTACCCGCACCTCCGTGCCGGCCGCTACATACTCGCCGCGGGTAGTTACCTCACGGCGGTCATCCTCGAACAGTACCGTGCCCGCTGGCCGAAGAGCCGATAACGTACGGCCGACGGTTCCGGGCAGTACATCTGGCAGCCGCACATCCCGCACATGAGAGTTGTTGACATCGTTGAGGGCTACGCGGCTTATATTCCGCGGCCGCAGGCCGATGTATACCAGTATTCCCGTGGCAGCCAACGAGGCAACGAGTAGAATATGGCCGGTACCAGCGCCCAGGTCGCGGTAGCCGAACCAAATACCGGCCGCTAGCAACGCAAAGCCGATCAGGCCAACCACCGTAGTGCCTGGAATGAAAATAACCTCAGCCACCAGAAACAGCAGGCCGAACAAGAGCAGCAAGGCGATGGTAAGCCAGTCCATAGGCAATGGCAAGCGGGTCCATACAAGCAGTTCCATAGCAGTAAGTGGTTGGAGGTGAAAAGATACGCAGAAAGATTGCGCAGAACGTAGTAGCAGGTCGGGGCATACTATCTTGATAAGGCGCTGCTATTTATAACAGTCCATACCCACGTCTCGTGCCATAGGCTAAACGCCTAGCAGTGGGTGGTGAGTACCAAAGTTGATCGGCCTTCAATTGCTGTTGGCAAGAAAAATATTCCAACAAAGCTTCCTGACTTTCCCTCTCACGGTGCGTAGTGATGCCTATGATGAAGCAACGCGAAGTAACCGACCAACATAACACCACTTGGACCTGCGTGCAAGCCTACGCTGGTGTAGACAGCAGTGCTGCCGCCGAAGCCACTAAACTCAGTGAAACCGACGCCGGGGGCGTGCCCGTTGTATGCACGCCTAGCGGGGAGCTCAAACAGTCCGGCTTGAATTAGAGAAGGATTGGTTCGACAGCCTGTCGGATGAAGAGCTAGCTACTGCCATTACAGCTGCACAGTAACTAGGCTTTCCTTCACAAGAAAGCCCCGCTACAAAAGTTGCAGCGGGGCTTTCTTGTGAAGGAAAGTCGCGGGGCGCGGTGGCCTAGTAGGCGCGGGCGAAGTGTACGCGGCGCTTCGAGGGCTTGCCTGTTAGCATGTCTACACCGTCCTCGTCGGGTTCGGCAAGAGCCATGCAACGGATGGTGGCTTTGGTTTCCTCCTTGATGCGCTCCTCGGTTTCGGTAGTACCGTCCCAGTGCGCGACCACGAAGCCACCTTCACCTTCTAGGGCCTGCTTAAACTCCTCGTATGTATCGACGCGGTGGGTGTGCGTTTCCCGAAACTTGAGAGCTTTTTGGTAGATGCTGGTTTGGATATCGTCGAGCAGCGCGGCTACGTTGTTTACGATGTCAGCCAGCGGCATATTCATTTTCTCTTTGGTATCGCGGCGCGCTACTTCTACGGTACCGTTCTCCAAGTCGCGCATGCCAACGGCAAGGCGCACTGGCACACCTTTCAGCTCCCACTCCGCGAACTTGAAGCCGGGACGCTCGGTGTCTCGGTCGTCTACCTTCACAGATATACCCCGATCAATCAAGCCCATTTGCATAGGCCGGATGCGCTCTAGCAACTCGTCGAGCTGGCCGGTTTTGTAAATAGGCACAATCACCACTTGGATAGGAGCCAATTTGGGTGGCAGCACCAAGCCTTCATCGTCAGAGTGGGCCATAACCAAAGCGCCCATCAGACGGGTGCTTACGCCCCAGCTGGTACCCCATACATGTTCTAAAGCGCCTTCCTTATTGGTGAACTGCACATCGAAAGCTTTGGCGAAGTTCTGCCCCAAGAAGTGAGAAGTACCTGCTTGAAGGGCCTTCCCATCCTGCATCAAGCCTTCGATGCAATACGTATCCAAGGCACCCGCAAACCGTTCGTTCTCGGTTTTTACGCCTTTAACTACGGGCAGCGCCATCCATTCTTCGGCGAACTGGGCGTACACTTCCAGCATCTGGCGGGTTTCGGCTACTGCTTCCTCGGCGGTGGCGTGGGCTGTGTGGCCTTCCTGCCACAGAAACTCGGCGGTACGCAAGAACAAGCGAGTGCGCATTTCCCAGCGTACTACGTTGGCCCACTGGTTGATGAGCAAGGGCAAGTCGCGGTAGCTTTGAATCCAGTTTTTGTAGGTGCTCCAAATGATGGCTTCTGAGGTAGGACGTACAATCAGTTCTTCCTCTAGGCGGGCGTTGGGGTCAACGCGCAGTTTGCCCGGATTGTCGGGGTCGGTTTGGAGGCGGTAATGCGTTACAACGGCACATTCCTTGGCAAATCCTTCGGCGTTTTTCTCTTCCGCTTCAAACAAGCTTTTGGGGACAAAAAGCGGAAAATATGCGTTCTGATGTCCGGTGCGCTTAAACATATCGTCAAGGGTGCGCTGCATCTTTTCCCATATGGCGTAGCCGTAGGGTTTGATGACCATGCAGCCCCGCACAGCGGAGTTTTCGGCAAGACCCGCACGCTTTACTAACTCATTGTACCACAGTGAGTAATCTTCACTCCGTTTAGGCAAACCTTTGCTCATATTTTAGGGTATCTTTGGTCAAGTAGAAAAGTTCCGGTTTGGCCTAAAATTTGTCATATCCAAAACAGCACCGTTTCGCCGCCAAATTACGTTAATAAATAAACTGAAGCCTGACCTTATAGAATGTTTGCTACGCCAAACAACCTTTCGTCGCTTCACTTGCTCTTTACTTCGCCCGCCTTCCTATTCACGCAAGCAGCCATGAAAAATTTCATTCCCTCCTTATTGCCCGCTTTGGCCCTGCTTACGTTGGGTGGATGTGCTGGCACTAGCGCCCTTTCCACTACGGAGAATGACGGCGTTTATTATTCGTCTCAGGATCGTACTACACACAACGCTACAGCATCGGTAGCTAACACTACGCCGACCACAGAAGCAGAGTCAGGCGACGAAATTTCCAATCCGGATTATGCCGCCGACGGTAAGCAGAGTTCCACTGTAACCGAGTCGACGGAATACTACGATGACGACTATGCGTACTCCTCGCGCATTCGTCGGTTCCACCAGCCCTACTACCGCGGCTTCGGCTATGGCTACAACGATTTCGTGTATGCCGACCCCTTCTGGTATGGCGGCTCCCCGTACTACGGCAACTCTTTCTACGATCCCTTCTATAGCCCTGGTTATGGCTATGGTGGGTTCGGTAGCTACGTCAATATCAACATCGGCTTCGGCTTTGGCAGACCTTGGAGCTACAACCCATGGCGCTATGGCCGCGGCTACAGCATCTTCGATAACTACTATGGTTATGGTGGATATGGCGGCTACGGTGGCTATGGTTATGGTGGCTACGGGTACAACAATTACTACAACGTCAACAATTATTACGGTGGTAACTCAGGCTCAGGGCGTAACGTGCGCTATGGTGCCCGCGACGGCCGTAGTGCAGAAGCTGGCACGGCTGGCCGCAGCAGTGTAGGTACTGGCAATGTTACGGGTTCGCGCAGCCGTGCAATCAGCGAAGGCGGTGTTGCTGCTCCTACTGGTGGGCGTAGCTCTACAGGTGGTATCACGGACAACGGTGGTGTAGCTCAACCATCAGGCCGAGGCCGTTCGCGCTCAGCAGACGCTGGTACGCTAGGCGGTGTTCCATCGGAAGTTAGTACAGGTGGTCGTGAGGCGGGCAACGTGACGGATCAGCAAGTAACGGGCCGCGCTGGCAGATACCGGCAGAACGCAAATGCCATCGAGCAAATCAACAACGGAGGTACTATTGCACAGCCTTCGTACGAAAGCCGGGGACGTCGGCGGGCCACAGAAGCTGTTGGCAATGTAAACGACGGGTCTATCCAGCAGTCTACGCAGCCTCAGTACTCGCAGCCACGCCGGACGCGGTTCAGCGAGCTGAATACCAATCAAAGCAGTGGCGGCCAGACGGCAGAGCAACCAGTGCGTCGTCAGCGCACATACGAAGCACCTCAGCGGACATACGAGCAGCCTACCCGTTCGTACGAGGCACCTCAGCGCACTTACTCCGAGCCATCACGCAGCAGCTCTTCCTTCCCTTCAAGTGGAGGGGGTAATAGCGGAGGAGGCAACAGTGGCGGCGGTAACAGCGGAGGTGGCGGCGGCCGTGGCCGTGGGCGCGACTAATACGTTCTTGTTCAGAACCTGATTTGTGACGGGCCTAAGAGGCCTACCTTCTCTTTCCTCAAATGAAAAATCTGAAATACTGGCTTGCCGTGGCTCTGCTGAGCCCGGCTAGCCACAGCTTTGCCCAATACGCAACGGATGCGCTTCGCTTTTCGCAAACCCAACCTTCCGGTACTGCTCGCTCATTAGGTGTTGGAGGCGCTAATGTGGCCGTCGGCTCTGATTTGGGCAACCTCGTTACGAACCCCGCGGGCTTAGGCCTTTTCCAGCGTTCTGAGGTTAGCTTCACGCCCGGAGTCGGCATCGGGAATACTGATAGCCAAGTGTACGGCACCACAACTACCGATGGTCGCAACAGTGTACACGTTGCCAATTTTGGAGTTGCTTTCGCCAACCGCCGTCCCGACACTGATAACAGTCCTTGGAGAGGCGGAACACTTGCCATAGGGTTAAACCGTATCAACGACTTCAATCAGAGCTTCCGCTACCGGGGGTCTTTTGCTGGTGGGCCATCAAGGGCCGGTAGCAACATCCTAAACTATTTCAACAGAGGTATTACTGTCGAACAAGCCAATGACTTTGACGATTTGGCTTACGAAGCTTTTTTAACTGAAGAAGATCCTAAAGGTCGTTACGTACCTAGCGACTATGACCAGGCCAGATTGGGTTCACTCAACCAAGATGAAACAGTATTAACTACTGGTTCCCAAACCCAGTTTGATATTGGGTATGGCGCTAGCTACCGCGACCGGCTCTATATTGGAGGCGCTATTGGTATTGTGAGCACCCGCTTTAATTCTACAAGTACGCTAACAGCTACTGACCCGTCGCCTGCTAATGGGCAGATAGAAGGTACTAATTTTGGGAGCCTCACCTACCGGGAAGTACTGGAAACCCGAGGAAGCGGAATTAACGCTCGAATTGGCGCAATTTACCGGGTCAATGATGCGGTGCGGGTAGGTGCTTCTGTGCAAACGCCGACCTTGCATAGCTTGTCGGAAACGTATTCGTCTTCTTTGAATGTGGTTTACGATACACCCATCACCATAGAAGGCAAAACGTATTCTTCTGGTAATGCTGCTACCGATCCTGGCACCTTCGATTATCGGTTAACTTCTCCTTTCCGAGCTTCGGGAGGCGCTGCCGTAGTAATTGGTAAGCATGGTTTCTTGAGTGGCGACGTTGAGTACGTGAATTATGGTCAAGCTCGCCTGAACAACGACAACACCAACGACGCGGGCGCAAGCAGTGTTTATGATTTTGGAGACGATAATGACGACGTTAAGGCCTTGTATCAGTCGGCAGTGAACCTGCGGTTGGGAGGCGAGTTGCGCTACGATATATTCCGATTCCGGGCAGGGTTTGCGCACTACGGCGACCCGTACAAAGCAAATACCCGCGACCGGTCACAGAGCTACTATACAGGTGGCGTAGGCTTACGGCAGAAGAACTTCTTCTTGGACTTAGCTGGCGTTTACAATACGGCTAAGCGCTACTACAATCCTTATGTTATGCCTAGACTCGAGGATACGCCTGAAGTTGTGGTTGATGCTAATCGTTTCACTACCACCATTACAGCCGGCTTTCTATTCTAATCCCTAGTTGAGGAAATTGAAACTACTCGTGAGGTAAATAAAGTAAAAGCCCACTTTCATTTGAAGGTGGGCTTTTGCTTTGATAAGCTCCAAGGGCAAAACTGCTGTCTTATTTAGCGATGCGCACCTGAAGTTTAATGGCCGGAGTAGGTGTAGTAAGAAAAGATTGAATGAAAATAAGCCCATACTTAGCTGGATTTCCATCGGTTTTGAATGCAAATACTCTTCCTGTTCCTCTAGCCCTCAGAGCCCCGGTGCGAGTAACAGATGGCAAGACTTGCCCACTGTTAAAAACAGTTTGGAATTCTCCCGATGTAGCGGTGTTAGCGAAACGAACAGAATCCAAGTCAGTACCACGTAGCAATGTGTTTCGGCGTGTTATCCAGTTGTTAGCTTTGAATAACCCGTTAGTGCGTATAAGCTCAAGGTCGTTGGGGCCGCTAGGGCTCTGTCTCCGTTGGCTAGTGGTAGGTACGCTAGATCAATAAGTGCTTGATTTTCAGGATGCCCCCGCAAGGCACTTGAGGGCAAAGTTAGGCCTGGTAATAACGCTAGGCTGCTGTTAGAATAAGGGGTGGTAAAAGCTGGCAGTAGAACAGCGTAACGATGATAGGCAATGCGAGCTGAGTCGCTGTTGCGCATAACGAGCGTGAAACTGCGCTCTTTCTCTTTATTATCTGCATCAAAAGCGCTGAAAACCCACTTTTCACGTCCAGAGGTAGTACGCATGTTGGTCCTGAACTGAAAAGCCACAGACTGACGCTGTGGTCCGGTCAAGACTGTATCCAGATACACGATAGATGCGGGCTCTGTCGGTATGCTATCAGGATTGAAAGCGGTAGTAGTTGGATAGACATACGGGTAGGGCGTAGGTGAGTATTGCACTACAATAAGCATACGGCTTAACTCAGCACCGTCGTCTCGTCTTTCAGCAAAAACGCGGGTCGCGAATGTATCAGCGAGAGCAACACTATTAGCAGAAGTGGTAACCGTCCGGCTGGCAGATAAAAAGCGGGAGCCACCTACCAAGTCAATACGCGGACCAGACTCATCGTCAAGAGTGCAGGACGTTAGCAGGGCAGAAGCAAATAGAAGCAAAAGCAGGTAAAAACGCATAGTATTGGCAAAGGTCGGAATTTGCGGGTGACACGAAGTCAGATGCTTAGAACAAAGTGAACAGTGAGCATTGCATACAGAATAACAAATAGTATTGAGGTTGCAAATAACTCTAAGGCAGTAATTATAGACTACCCTATTAACGGTAAAAATCCTGGCTGAAATATGCTAGTGAAATTATTTTTTACATATAGGTATAAGAAAGGTGCAAAAAACGAGTGGGTCTTGTAAAATTTTACCGTAGTTCGCGGTATGCCCACGTTTCGGACACCCTATTTATATCTTTTAGGTACTTGTATGCTGGCTGCAGTCAGTGGTTGCCAGCCCGACAAGCCTGCTCGTACCGAGCACACAGTTCCTGCCCTCGCCGACACACTTGCTCTTGATTCATTGGCGAATCCTGTCGGCGCTGCCGATACCACTTCTGTTCGGCGCGATTGGCACCGCCTTACTAAGCGCACTAATCCGCGTGCTCCGCTTATTGTATACCGAAGTGTGCGGCAGGCACCAGCCGGATTAGATACCAGTCTACCGCCCGGTGAAGCGACCTTGCTAGACCTGACCCGTAAAGCCAGCGAGTATTTTAAGATAGACCCAACCCAAGCAGCAGAAGTGCGTGGACGTACAGGCACCGTATTGCGACTGGCAGCTGGGACACTGGTAGACGCCAACCAGCGTCCGGCTACAGGACCAGTGTGGGTGGAGCTAAAAGAGTGTTACACGCCTGCCGAGATGGTACTCACTAATCTAACTACGCTCACCACCGACGCTGAGCCACTGCAAAGTGCTGGTATGGTGCAAGTGCGGGCCACCGCTGCTGGGCAGCCTCTGCAGGTAGCCGCTGGCCGCACGTTGCGTTTGGAAATGCCAGCGTCCCAAGGCCAACCGCTTCCCAACATGCGCCTCTACTACGGGCAAGGCGCTATGCCCGTACGTTGGGTTGCGGCCCCCGAAGCCGAAGCGCCCTCTTCCCTCGAAACTATCATCTATACCGATGCCCGCCCAATGCCCGCATACGGCAGCGGACCAGCCGATATCAACCGCCTCGTTCAGTATCCGCACGAAGCGCTGGTAAGTCAGACGCAGGGAGTGGTATTTGCGTCTTTTGTGGTCGATGAAAGCGGCCGGATACAGAAGCCACACATTCTACGGGGCCTCGGGCACGGCTGCGACGAAGAGGTGCTGCGGGTGTTGCGCCAAACGTCGGGTCACTGGACTCCTGGCCAGCGCAACGGCGAGTTCGTGAAAGTAAAGATGGTATTGCCGATTCGTTTCTCATTCCAGCCCGGCCAACTCAGCACCGATACCACCCGCCTCAACCTAACGGCCAGCACCGCATCTTCTCCCGAACCAGCAGTTGCCGCCGAGGAACCAACCGAATCAACTCCCACCGACCGATACGTATTTCACTGCTCACAGCTAGGCTGGTTGAATGTAGATCGTCCTTTGAGTGGCAGTAGTACTACGCTCGTGGCCGCTCCTGCTCCCGACGAAACTACTACCGTACGGTTGATAGTGCTAGGCGCTACGCCAACTGTATTGACTGGCGAGGTAGTAGAAGGTGGATATCAGTTCGGTAAGCTGCCTGCTGGCCGCCGTGCCGTAGTGGTTGGCTTGCGTTATCAAGGAGGGATACCCTATATGGCTTGGCAGGAAACCACTACTGGGCAAGAGACCAGCTCTCCTCTGGAGTTTCGTGAAACCACCTTGGAAGAATTGGAGCGGCAACTAGAACGGCTGTAAAGCAGGAACCAGCCCTAATGAACAAGGTGGTCAAAAGACTGTTTTTAGGAAGCCTAAGCCTGCAGTTTCAGCGTGATACTCTGTGATTCCGTAAAGAAGCGCAACGCTTCCAAGCCCCCTTCGCGTCCGACGCCCGAGTTTTTCATGCCACCAAAAGGTGTGCGTAAGTCGCGGTGCAGCCACGTGTTTATCCAGACGATGCCGCTCTGCAGTGCATGCGCCACGCGGTGAGCCCGGTTCAAGTCGCTGGTCCATACGGTGGCCGCCAAACCATATTCCGTGCTATTCGCCCAGGCAAGTACTTCCACTTCGGTATCAAACGGGGTGAGTGTGACCACGGGGCCGAATATTTCTTCTTGATTTACGCGGCAGTTAGGTCGCAACCCTTCGAACACCGTGGGCTGCAAGAAGTAACCCCAGCGCAACGACCCTCTACTTCTACACGTTGTCCGCCAGCTAACAGGGTACCACCTTCTTCGTGTGCTAACGCTATATAGCCCAACACCTTTTGCAAGTGTGCTTCACTTACCAATGCTCCTTGTTGGGTGCCGGTTTCCTGCGGGTCCCCGATGCAGAGACTAGCTACCCCCGCCAAAAATTCAGTTTTGAACTGTTCATATAGGGGGCGCTCGATGAAAATGCGTGAGCCACATAAGCATATCTGGCCCTGATTGGAAAAGCTACTGCGCAAGCTGGTACGCACAGCTTCGGCTAGGTTGCAGTCGGCGAAGATGATGTTCGGGTTTTTGCCGCCAAGCTCCAAGGAAAGTTTTTTGAACAAGGGCGCGGCTGTGCGTGCTATATGCGCCCCAGTAGCTGTGCCCCCCGTAAAGCTAATGGCCTTAATAGCAGGGTGCTCGACAATGGCCTGTCCTGCATTTGGCCCCGTACCATGCACAATATTGAGTACGCCTGCTGGCAGCCCGGCTTCTATGCACAACTCACTTAGCAGAAATGCAGTGTACGGTGTAATCTCCGAGGGTTTCGCCACTACGCAGCAACCCGCAGCTAAAGCTGGAGCTATCTTCCAAGTGAACAGGTAGAGCGGCAGATTCCAGGGCGAAATGCAGCCTACTATACCCAGTGGGTGGCGCACAGTATAGTTAAGCGCTACCCCCTCCTGAAAGTGTGTTTCGGAAGCAAAGTGTTGTGCTGCCGTACCGAAGAAGGCGAAGTTGCTGGCCGCTCGCGGAATGTCAACGGTACGCGCCAAGCTTATAGGCTTTCCATTATCCCGGCTTTCGGCTTGGGCTAGTGGCTCAAGGTCTCGCTCTAGCAATTCTGCTATCCGTACTAGTAGGCGGCCTCGCTCTTCAGCAGGCAACGCACGCCAAGCAGGCAAAGCTGCCTCTGCGGCGGCAACAGCCAGCGCCACATCAGCCACCGACGAGTCCGGAATTTCAGCGTAGACTTGACCAGTTGCCGGCTCAATATTGGGTAGGTAAGCGCTGGTGGTTGGTGCTACAAGCTGACCGTTGATGTAGTTTTGGAGTTGCAGCATGGCGGAAATAAAAGCGAGACCACAGCAAGGTAAAAAGCTAGCTTGATTGAACAGTTACTTTTGCCGAGAACTAACGCCTCCTGTATACTTACTATTTGCTTGACTCTGATTGTTGTCTATGAAAAATTGGTTGCGCCTGATGCTGGTCACGGGCTTCTACGCGCTACTGTTCGTGCTATTTACTTGGCCGCTTGCTGCCCATTTTACTACCGCTTTTCCTACCGTGCCAGGGCATGATTCGCTGCTCTACGCCTGGAACTTTTGGTATTTCCGCGAAGCTGTGGTAAGTGGCCACAATCCATTTTATACCGACTGGTTGCTATACCCGTGGGGAGCTTCGTTGATTATGCATGCCTACATGCCGTTGCTTGGGGTACTCAATCTGGCCCTTAACAATGTGCCGCTTACAATTAATATTGGGTTATTGGTGAGCTATGCACTTTCCGGCACGGGAGCCTACCTGCTATGTCGCCGCTGGGTACGGAACCCGATACTTTGCCTGCTAGCCGGTGTGATTTTCGCGTATTCGCCTTACAAACTCATTCGCTTACCTGAGCATTACAATTTGGTATTGACGGCGACCGTGCCTTTCTACATCATAGCGTTTCTCGATGCTTTCACGTTTCGGTCGGGGAAGATATTACCGCGAGTGCAGCGGTATAGGGCGGTAGGTTGGTGTTTTATGCTAGGCTTAATAACGCTGCTCTGCGATTATTATGTCACGTTTGGGCTGCTCTACTTCTCATTTGCTTATGCTTCGTGGTACTGGCTACGACTAGGTAAACTGAACTGGCACCGTTGGTATACATGGGTACTTGTGATACTCGTTTTATCAATCAGCCACGTCTTCATCAAACTACTGCGCATTGTGCAAGTGCCCGATATGGATGGACTGTGGTGGGGTGGTGACGTGGTAAGCTACTTCATGCCACCACCCACTAGTAGGTTTTTGGATTTCGAGTGGGCACAGGAAATGTACCTGAATCCTGAGGTATTCACTATGCCTGGTTCACTGGAAATGATTCTGTTTATAGGCTACTTGCTGCCTGTACTAGGGTTGTTGATGATAGTATGGCCACACCGCCCAACGTCGGCGCGGCATCTTGACCACGCCGGCCGGCCTTTGGTTTGGGTGTTGATTTTCTTCGTGATGCTAACCTTGCCTACGCTACGCATCCATGGCCATGAAACCCTTAACCTGCCTACTAGTTTACTGCATTACATTCCCTTTTTCAACAACATCCGCTGTCCTACTCGCTGGGTAATGATGATAGGGCTATTTCTACCATTGGTGGTTTTCAGTACGGTAGAGGCTCTATGGCAGTTCCGTTTGACGCCCGCGAGGCAGCTTATGGTAAGCGCGGTTTTGATGGTTGTGATGCTATTCGAGTACTGGCCAAAAACCATGCACTTCACAACTGCTGATATTCCTATTGTATACGACGAAGTAGCGAAGCTGCCTGGAACCACGCTTTTTCCAATCCCTTTCGGTGTCAGCGATGGATACCGCATGATTGGGCAGGTACAAACCGAACAATTCTTTTACCAAGCGCGGCACCGTAAAAAGATGCCTATTGGTTACTTCGCTCGCGTTAGACCCGCAATATTCGCCGCTTTCCAACAAGACACAGTGATCAAGCGGCTTATCACGCTGCAAACTCACCCAGACACAATACCGCCGGCCCTGGCAACCCCAGCTCAAACTTCAGCCTTTTTACGTAGGTACCAGCCTGCAGCCTTCGTCGTCGATCCTGGCTATCGGGATAAGCCTGTACATCTGTATTTACGTCAACTTTTACAGCCTTATGGCTACCATGAGCAAACTATAGGTGACCATGTGTTATTGGTGCCACCAGCTAAATGAGACGTAATCTATTTTATGGCAAGCACCAGTTTACTGAAGATGCTCGCTTGGGTGGGGTACTTTTTTAGTGATATTGGTATCAGATATAATATAAAGGGGGCGTTGACGCACGTTGGCCGATAGGCGAGCAATATACTCGCCAATAATGCCCACTGAGATTAGCTGTACGCCACCCAAAAACAGTATGCTCATCATAATCGAAGGCCAGCCTGGTTCATATTCACCGGTTACGAAGCGGGCGTACAGTGTATAAAGCAACAGCAGAAAAGCTATTCCCGACACCGCAAAACCACTAATGGTAGCTGCTTTGAGTGGGGCGTCCGAAAAGCCAGTAATGCCGTCCAGCGCCAGCCGAATCATTTTGCCATAGGTATAGCCTGTTTCGCCACCTGCCCGCTGCGCACGGTCATATTCCACATAAGTTTGTCGGTAGCCAATCCAGGAAATTTGTCCCCGAATAAACTTGCTTTGCTCGGGCATGAGCTTGAGCGCATTCACAACTTTCCGCGAAATGATGCGAAAGTCACCAGTGTCAACTGGGATTGAAATATGGGTAATGCTTGCTAAAAGCCGATAAAATAGCTTAGCTGTGAGCTTCTTAGCTGCGCTTTCGCCTTTGCGAGAACGGCGCTTGGCATATACCACTTCGTAGCCTTGTAGGAGCTTCTGATAAAGCGGTACAATCAATTCTGGTGGATCCTGCAGGTCAGCGTCGATTATCACAACAGCCTCACCTTCAGACAAATCTAGTCCTGCAGTCACGGCTATTTGGTGACCAAAATTGCGGCTAAAGTCAATGTATCGAACACGTTCATCGCGCACTGCCAAGTCCTGTACCAAATCCAGTGACTTGTCTCGCGAACCATCATTGACAAATATGAACTCATAGGTTAACTCCATCGGGTCAATCACTCCACGCAGGCGCTCATACAACGACGGAATGTTTTCTTCTTCGTTATAGATGGGAATTACAACGGAAAGGTCCATAGAACTGATAATGAGTTAAAGCAAAGATACCGCGTCCTGAAAAAGACAAAGATCTACTTGCCAGGGAGCACCATCTTATACAAACGCTGAAAACTGGAAGTCAATGAACAAAGGAGAAGCTTCTAGGTGAAAGTTCTCATTATTCAGTTTCTCATTTTCAATTAGGAGTTAGCCTATAAAAGCTGATGTTAGTACAGCAAAGCCATTTGCTGTGAAAGCGAAAACCCGAAACATCATTTTACTGCAACAGTGAAATGGTGTCTCGGGCTCCATATTTCTTCTCCTACTCCCTCATACCACTCTCGTTTCACTTAATCTGTGATCGAAGCGGATGATGAACAGTTAGAAATAAGGCGAACAGCTTAATGCTTTTTAGCTAAAGCAAACACACTAACTCCAACTGGCGCGTTGACTGCCTGCAACAAGCGGTTTTCGGCCTTAATGAAGCTAGTCAAGAATGTGTTAACTAAGGGCGGCGCCTCAAAAAGGTCATCAGAAGCTGGCTTGTTGTCCTTGGGCATGAAGCGCTTTAACAAGCGTACAGCAGCAGTAGGGAAAAACAAACTCACATTCCAATAAGAGCTTCGGCGTACTTTGAGCCCGGCTCCTTGCATGGCCGTTGCCAGTTGGTCGGCAGTATACCGCCGAAAGTGTTGATTAATAACATCATGCTTGCCCCACAAAAATTGAAAAGCAGGAACAAACACCAACAGTTGTCCTCCAGGCCGCAATACCCTTGTCCATTCTCGCAAAGCCTGACTTTCGTTCTCGATGTGTTCCAGCACATCGGAAGCCACCACCAAGTCAAATGACGCATCTGGGAAGGTCAAGTTCGCACCATCCATGCACGATACGTTCGGTATGCCACGGCGTTGTGCCACTGCTATACCTGCTTCACTTACATCAATGCCCGTGAGGTCGGTATAGCCAGCACTCCGCAACCGCTGCATTAACGGACCACCCGAACAACCGATTTCTAGAATCGGGGCGTTGGTCGCAAGCTTTAGATCTTCCACCAAGCGGAAAACCATATCGCGCCGGGCCTGAAACCACCAATAGTTTTCTTCTATCTGGTGATATTTTATTTCGTATTCAATGTTCATAGCATCTCAAAAGTAAGAGACTTTGCTGTAGATAGCAGCCGGGCCGTCATAGTAAGTAACAAAATCACTTGTGTATATACTGGAGAATGCAAGATGCAGGCCCAATATAGCAGTCCTGCAAACCTGAACGGACCTGGGTTGACTATATAGGCTAGGACTCAAACCTGGTCCGCATCCGGCGCTATCTCACTGATAGGTTCACCTGCTAGAATTCTAAAGCCGTTTGACTGATGAGAGTGAGTCTAGTGTATTCCTGCCCATCTTTACCCGAAACTGCCGGCTTAGTGCTCCTACTACAAACATTATCCCTGTTAAGTGTTCCAAGCCCAAACCCTACCTTTGAGCTCGAATAAATTTGCTCAACAAATCTCACTTAAGTAGTTCAGTTCTTCGCCGGTGATATCATGCTATAGTATCTCAAGACTTGATAACCTCAATAGGGAGACATATTGCGAAACAGTACATATGCCAATAAAAGAGGCTTGTCACACGTGGCGTTAATTTTAGGATAAAAATTTGACTCTATTAAAAAAGTGAATTAAAATAATTATATGCGCTTGATGTCTAAATGTTAAAATTGTAATGCATTTGAATAATGATAGCTTTTCAAATGCAATTGTATCGATCATCTAACCCGTTTCCTAGCATAAAGATGCCAACTCATTTGCCAGTAATATGAATTCTAATTTTGCGCGTCCATCTTCTCTCCAAACAGTGCTGGTGTTGGCTGCTTTTGGTGCGGAGTTACTGCTGTTTTCGTATGGGCGCAACGCGTTTGGGCCACTAATAAGTCCAGTATTATATTTTGGTTCATCATTAGCCTTTACTGCTTTTGCTTGGCAGGCACTGCGCAGACAGCCTTATATACTAGCTCCAGGTGGTAGCACGAAGGAGAGGCGGAGTTATGTAATTGCGGCTGGGCTACTTCTCTTCGCATTATATCCGCGCTTGCGGGATATTATCAACCAATATCCAGTAGACGTAAAGATGTCAGACGTGCTGCCATCCATAGAGGTGTATTTACGCCGGCTGCAAAGTGGGAGCCCTGTATACGCCCTTATCACTGACTTTGGCTATGATTTATCACCCACTTACTTACCAATGATGTGGATGCCCTATCTATTGCCCGACGCTCTAAACGTGGACTACCGTTGGTTGGGCATTTGGGTGTTGGGTATCGGGCTGTTACTGTATGCTTACCGACTAGCTGCCTCTCAACCAGATTTATACGGAGGTGTATTTCGGCTCCTACTACCGCTGCTATTGTTCTGGCCTTTGCTAGGAGCGGATGCACACATACTCGGGCTCTCTATCGAGACCATGATTATTGGTTACTATTTTATACTAGCGGCTGGCATACTAAGCCAATCCATATTGCTTAGAGCTGTGGGGCTGGTGCTATGTCTTCTTTCTCGCTTTTCGCTTGTTTTTTGGGTGCCATTTTATCTGTGGCTGATTTATCGACACGAAGGGCCAAAAAGGGCTATTTGGCTGGTAGGCCTAGTAGGTTCAGCCATTCTAGGAATTTATGTTATTCCATTTCTATCCACCGATTGGTCGATATTTGCTAAGGGGCAAGCCGCTTATACGGTGGCAGCTATAGGCGAGTGGGAGGGTAATCTAGACTCGGACGGGAATCCAGCACAATTGTATAGAGGATTAGGACTTGCTATTTTCTTCTTTAAGTATGTGCATGGTGAAATGATAACCCGGCTAAACGCTTTACGATTAACCCATTTATTAGCCTCAGCCGGCTCAGTTGGCATCGTAGCAGCTTGGTACTGGCTACGACGCAACCAACTCCCTCTTGACTACAGGCATTTAGCTCTTCTAGCTCTGAAGCTGAATTTAACTATGTTCTACGCTTTTATTCAAGTGCCCTACGACAACCTACAACTGCTAGTACCTTTCCTCTCAGTTTGGATTATTCTCTGTCTTCGTCCGCCAGCCCGTTTATCTCATGAGGCTATCTAACTAAAAGTCCTGGCGTGGTGGTAGTTTTAAACTAATTTTGAACACTCAATTACCTGTTTACTCACAATTATGAGAAAATTGCTTTACACACTTTTAGTAATAGGTGTGGCTTCCTGCGGGGAAAAGAAAGCGGAAGTTCCAGCTAATCAGCTTGCTGGTAATGATTTTGAATCAATCGAGGGCTGGATGGGTGACAACACACCTAATTCACTTACCAAAGAGAAAGCACACTCTGGTCGATACGCTATCAAAGTGGATCCGGGTGTGGAATACAGCATGGGTTACAATAACTTACTGGGTAAGTTGAGCGCTAGCAGATTACGTAAAATAAAGGTGCACGCCTGGGTGAATCTGCCTAATGGCAAGTCAGATGCGGTATTGGTAACGTCGGTGGCAGATCCTAACAACCCAGCAGCTAAGCCTATAGTGTGGGAAGGACTCAAGTTGACTGATAAAGTGAAGTCATTCAACAAATGGGTAGAAGTTGAGAAAGAGATTACACTGCCTGATAATGTTACTTACAATAACAAGATGAACGTGTACTTGTGGCGTGGTGGAGCACCAGAAACCACTTTCTTGGACGACTTAATAATTGAGAAAGTAGATTAAGTATTCTACTAAATTGAAATAAGTAGATAACGGCACTTTAGAGTAGGCTACCTAGGCTATTCTAAAGTGCCGTTCTACTGATAGTCGCCATTGACAATATCTTTTGTATTGAACTTGTGCTCTTAGTTACCACTAGCTCTGCTCTTGTTTTGGCAGTTGCTCTGTAATTGCATGTTGTTTATGCAGGTATATAAACTTCAACAGATCATCTAAATTCAAAAAGCAGAGAGCATCATGAAGTCATTGGCCTGTTATTTATTAATTGTTTCATTGTCTTTAGCAGCAGTATTCCAAGCTCGTAAGTGGGAAACATATGATGTCCTTATCTGGGATATGGCAGGCTACTATCAATATTTGTCTAGTTATTTTATCTATGACGATATAGGTGATGGTTCATACACGGCCGCTGTACGCACGCAATATCGCCCAGACCTTGATGGACGCTATGCATTAGTACCCGCTCCTAACGGTCGCAACGTAATAAAGTATCCGTTGGGCATGTCGTTGTTCTACGCTCCTGCGTTTTTCTTGGCTCATGCTATAGCTAAGCTAGCGGGCTTGCCAGCAGACGGGTATTCCCTAATATATCAGAAGATGATAGCTTTGGGGTGCTTGATGTATGCTTTGGTAGGCCTATGGATATTGCGAAAAGTTTTGCGCCATTTTTTTGAGGATACCACAGTAGCTCTCACGCTATTGGCGATAGGGCTAGCAACTAATTTCCTTAATTATGCTACGTATGAATCACCAACATCACATGGTACACTTTTCTTGTTAACCTCTGTATTAATGCTGCTTACTATTCGTTGGTTAGCAGCGTTCCATTGGCACGACGCGGTACTACTTGGAATCACACTTGGAATAATTGGGCTAGTACGAATTACAGAACTATGGATGGTATTGGTCCCTGCCCTGTGGGGTCTTACATCAAGGCAAGCAGCACGTGAGCGTTTATGGTTGCTATGGAATCAGCGTGGGCAGGTAGTGCTGATTGCCTCACTGATGCTTGCATTGCTAACGCTACAACTTTGGTTCTGGCACAGTGTAGGAGGAGCATGGTTGATTGATTCTTATCCCGGAGAGTATTTTGATTTTCGCCATCCTAACTTACTGCTAGGGTTATTCAGTGCTCGTAAGGGTTGGTTGCTATACACGCCAAGCATGACGCTAGCAATCATTGGAATATTCATGATGCGACGTCAGGTACGAGCTCTGTTACCTGTACTGCTAGTGCTGCTGCCACTTGTGCTCTATATTACTTTCAGCTGGGAAAACTGGTGGTATGGTGGTGGCTATAGTGCCCGCACACTGGTTAGTATTTACCCGTTATTATCCTTGCCTATGGCTAGCTTTTTCGATTGGAGCCGCCGTTCCGATTGGTTGCTGCGAGGGGTATCGTTTTTGCTTTTTCTTTTCATCGTTCTCAACCTCACCCAAACATGGCAATACTATCGAGGAATTTTGGATTGCTGCGATAGTAATTGGGATTTATACAAAGAGCGGTTTTTTTGGTTAGGTTGGCCTTCTGCCTAATAACAATTTTTAATTTCATAAATTAAGCTTGTGCAATTTCAAGCCAACATGTATATTTTTATATATTAACTGTTCTATTTTTTTACAAGTAATTATCCGTTAATGTTGCAGTAAATTGCTGTCTGCACTGTGATGAGTGCTTTATCCAAATCTTACCAGAGGCATCCTAAACTATATTATTGGTGCGCTTATACACTAGCTTACTTTACTAGTACGTCCGTAACGTATTGCAATTTCGTTTCAGTATGCCTTTTGCTTCCTCATTGATATTGCGTTTCACCGCTGCTGACCGATTATACAAATTGTTGGCTGTTTTATTCTTTGTAGGGCTTTCCTTAGTTTTTTATCTGCCATCTCTGAATTGGCTGCCACGTGGAATTCACGAGTGGGCTCAAGCGGACCGGCTTGCGTTAGCAATTAGTTTTTATGATAATGGATTGCGTTTTTTTCGTCCTCAAACATTAAGTCTTACTTCTATTGATGCAGTAGTAGGTGTAGAATTTCCCCTTATTTCTTACTTAGCTGCTTTAGGCGCCAAACTTACAGGCCGTGATAGCCTCGTGATTTGGTTCCGAGGTTTAAATATTGCTTTTGCTTGCGTAAGTTATTATTATTTATTCCGTTTAGTATTTGAACGTACCCAGCAGTTTGTGTTGGCATTAGTGCCAGGCGTTTTTCTAGCTACGTCTCCTGTATTTGCTTATTATGCAGGCAATTTTTTGCCTGATTCTACTAGTACATCACTTGTAATCGTAGCTACTTATTATTTTTTGAGCTGCAGTCGCAACCTCGACTTTCGATGCTTAATAGCAAGTATCGGGATATTTACGCTTGCTACTCTCATCAAGACATCGGCAGCAATCTATTTATTGTCAGCATTAGGTACAGTATTACTATGGGCTTATTTGCAGTCAACGTTATTAACATTACGGCAAAGAATTAACCTGTTAATTCTTTCTGCGACTAGTGTCGGAGTTATTGTCGGTTATACACTATTCAATCGTTACCTCAACGAGATATATAGTTCTGTGCAGTTTTTAGCAGAGGCGAGACCTATCGAGACAGCGCAGCAATATGAATTAGTGACGCGGCGAATTCGGGAAGTTTGGCTAAAAGAGTATTTTACTCATTCACATTATATCCTGCTGGCAGTTAGTGCTATAGTCTGTTTGATAAGCTTACCACGTATAGTTCGCAATGATTGGTTGTGGGCTTCCCAATTAATATTAGGAGCTATTGGAGGATGGGCTTTCTTTTGGTTGATGGGCGTGCAATTTGCAGACCATGACTATTATGTTTTAGCTCCTTACTGGCCAGCCCTAACTTTATTAGTGGCTTTGGCTATTGTACAAGCAGCTACATGGCAAGCAGCAGTTGCACGTTGGAGCAAAATCCTTGGGTTCATTCACTATCCCATTATTAGTGCTGCACTGTTAGCCTTATTAATACAAGGATTCTCTCACTATCACATTCGGATGAGTGACCCTTATCCTCCTTTTAGCGATTATTACGCCTATCGATGGATGCAAGGCGGCGCTATTGCACTCAATAACGCGGGCGTGCCCCGTACTGCTACTCTACTTGTGTTAGGTGAGGATGCTCCAAACCTGAGTTTGGTGTATTTCGATCGAAGAGGTGTAGTTTGGAAGCCTGACATCAATCAAATAGTTGCTGAAGAGGTGCTGAACACAATGACTAGAGGTGGACTAGATCATCTGCTTATGCGCCAAACGGTATTCAAAGAGCTATTTCAAAAATATCCTGCTCTCTTATCTTCGTTTAAGGTATTAATCAACAATAAGGACTATGCTGTATTAGAGAGAAGAAACGCTCCTAAGCATTGGTAAGATTAAGTAGGTTCTAAGGATAATGTACACATGGTTATTAGTCAGTACTTATTGTTCCAATTCAACCTTTTCAACCCTGAATGAAAAATTTGTTTCTTTTAATATTTTCAGTGTTCTTATTTTCCTGCACAAATAATAATTCGGACACTGCAGATAATGACATTCTAATGTCATCTAATTTCGATTCTTTAGCAGGTTGGCTCCCAGATATGTCTGTTTTAGCTAATGATAAAGCCCATTCTGGTAAGTACAGCCTTAAAGTTGATCAGACCCGTGAATTCGCTCTAGGGTATTCAACTGTCTTAGGTGAGTTGAGCAACACTCGTCTAAGGGGGATTAAACTAGATGCATGGGTATATCTGGCTGACAAGGATGCAACAGCCAAATTGGCTTTTATTATTAAGGATGCTGCAGGTAGTCAAGAAATCCTGGGCGACCGTATTGACTTGGTAGAACAAGCAAAGGAGTACGGTAAATGGGTTAAGATCAGCAAAAAAATCAACTTTCCAGTTTCTGCGAACTACACCTCTCAGCTAGTAATTTATTTGTGGCGAGCAGGAGCAACTAAGCCAGCTTATATAGATGATATTCAACTGACAGCTCTGCGTTAACAAGTTTTTTGCTACTACCTATTAGAACGTATCAATGCGCATTCCGCCTTTGATACTCGAGTACTTCAATAATTAGGAGTGAATTACTACTTACTATCGTCGATAATATGTAGGAAGTAGGGTAGATATTTGATATGCAAATCAATCAAGAAATTTTATACATCCGAATGGCGCAGTTATAAGTCCATTAATTTTTGCTTGTGTATCGATGAGCTACATTCGTCAATTAATTTCTCATTAACGAGATAATAGGGCACTGCTGTTATACGTACTATGTATATTATAGTACTTACCAAATGCTAGAGTCTTTATAAGCAGTGGCTATATCAAGTACTTAAGCGCTTATGCTACGATGCTCCAGTAGTAACGCTGCATACCTAGTAACGGTACGCCTTGCTGTAGCGAGCTCTATTCTAATACTAATTCAAATTTTGATGTTAGTGGTGCTGTAGTCTTCTATTTTAGTGCATTGCATGCACATTACCGGATGTCGGGGATTGTTGGAGGCTGTTATTTACCTGCCAAGCCATACTTTATGATGCAATAAATGGCTCGAAATCCATCACGCCAACCAATCTTTTTGCCTTCAGCATAGGTGCGACCGTAATAGCTGATACCTACTTCATAGATTCGCACATCGGGAACGCGAGATACTTTAGCGGTTACTTCCGGCTCGAAACCAAACCGCTTTTCCTCTAAGCGCATGCCTTGGATAATATCGCGGCGGAAAAGTTTGTAGCAGGTTTCCATATCGGTCAGGTTCAAGTCTGTGAACATGTTGGAGAGGAAAGTGAGTACTGCATTGCCGATGCTATGCCAGAAAAAGAGGATGCGGTGTGGCTTGCCTCCCATGAAGCGCGAACCAAAAACTACATCGGCAAAACCCTTTAAGATTGGTTTCAAAAGCAAGTTATACTCTTCAGGGTCATACTCTAAATCGGCATCTTGAATAATCACATAGTCGCCGGTAGCTTCGCGTATTCCAGTATGTAAGGCTGCTCCTTTGCCTTGGTTTACAGTATGTTGAAGCAGCCTCAGCCCCATCTCAGGGTAGCGGCTAGCGTACATTTGGATGGCTTCCACAGAGTTGTCGGTTGAACAGTCGTTCACCAGAATAATCTCTTTTTCAATATTGTTGACCAGTTTCAGCTCGCGTAATAAATCCAAAATCTGATGGATTGTACGGCCTTCATTATAAACTGGAATGACAATCGATAGCTTGTTGAAAGTGACCAAAGCCTATGTTAATTAGAAGTAAAGCAAGGAAAAATAGAAGAAAAGTCAGTAATTATAGGAGTAATCTTTAAAGTATCTATTCTAATAAATAAAAAAACTAATATAAAGCTCGACTGTAGCTTCCTTTATATCGTTAGTCAGGCCCATTTTCTTACTTGTTAATTCACAAATTTCCTGTTCGGCCGCCGTCCACCGGGACGTTGACGCCGTTGATATAACCCGCTGCCTTTGAGGCTAGAAATACCACCGCTGCCGCCACTTCCTCAGCCTGTGCAAACCGATTTGCTGGAATCAGTTTAAGCATGCTTGCTTCTACATCTTCCACAGATTGACCAGTTTGCGCAACCTTTTTGTCGATGAGGGAAGTGTGGCGTTGTGTGACAGTTGCACCAGGCAGTATATTGTTCACGGTAATGCCGTCGGAGCCTAATTCGTTTGCCAGCGTTTTCGCCCAGTTAGCAACGGCTCCGCGAATAGTGTTTGACACCCCTAAGCTCGGTAAGGGTTGCTTCACAGAAGTACTAATGATGTTGATAATGCGGCCATATCCTCGCTCACGCATGGCGGGTACCACTGCCTGCGCTAGCAAATGGTTGCAAATTAGATGTTGCTCAAATGCAGCGCGAAAGGCATCAACCGGCGCCTCCAAGATGGGCCCACCTGCTGGGCCCCCCGTGTTATTAATAAGAATATCGAAGCCAACTGTCTGCTTGGCCAAATACTCAGATAGGCGTTGCGCCAGTAAAGCAGGCTCCGAAAAGTCAGCTACTATAAAGTCGTGCAGTTGGCCACTAGGAGTAGGTAGCGCGGCAGCCACTTCGCGCAAATGGACTTCGTTGCGTGCTAACAACGTAACAGTTGCACCATTTTTCGCCAGTTCTTCGGCTACAGCACGGCCAATACCCTGAGTGCTGCCACCGACCAAGGCCCGTTGAGAGGAGAAGTCGTATTTCATGAGAACAATGCCTTAATTCGGGCTAAATCTAGATAAAATACCGTCCTAACAGTGCTCCATGCTCCAGTGCACTTACTGGGTTATGCGTAAGTTCGCTCAAACTTATATAGTGCTGAGTTCAGCTAGACCTTATTTGGATTTGTATGTCTTTTGCTACTTGGCTGCTGCTAGCAGCATGTATTGTTGAGTTTCTATTGTTTACTTTTCTGCGTAATCTGTTTGGACCATTTGTGAGCCCGGTAGCACTTTGGTTGACGGGAGTGGTGGTGGCGTTAAGTGGACTTCGAGTATTTCGAGGAGTGACACCGCCGGTATTAAAACCACTTAGTGGACGGAGTGCGCTAGGGATACTGCTGCCAATAACTGCATTAGGCTTGTTTGCCGGGCGAGTAGCTCGTATGCTTAGCCGGAGTGTAATAGACCCAGCCCAGTCGGATGTTATTCCATCGATTGAAATTATGCTGCGGCGCTGGTTAACCAATGAAGCGGTATATGTGCCTATTACTGACTTTGGCTATGTGATTTATCCTACATACCTACCTATGATGTGGATGCCTTTCGCACCAGCTGAGCTCCTGCACTTCGATTATCGTTGGACGGCATATGGCGGGTTTGCACTGGCCGTACTCACAGGGATAGTCTTACTGTTGCGTCGCCGTTTACCAATGCTACCTACACTGGCACTGCTCGCTGTGCCACTTTTGCTGATGCAAGCAGTTTTGCAAACTGCTTCTACCACCATTACAAGCACGGTGGAATTGATGATTGTGGCGTTCTACTTATTGCTTGCTTATAGTATTTGGCGAGGTCCGTGGTGGGTACAAGCTATAACGCTAACCTTATGCTTATTGTCTCGCTTTTCGTTGGTGTTCTGGGTGCCACTGTGGTTGGGTTTGCTTTGGCAGAATCGAGGTAAAACAGAGGCATTGCGAGTAGCGGGTCTGGCGGCAGTATTAGTGCTTGCCATCTACATTGTACCCTTCTTGAGCCACGATTGGGGTGCTTTTGCTCGGGCTCAAATTACGTACACCGAAGCTGCCATTGGAGAATGGGAAGAGGTTGCGCCTAACTTGCCTGAACATCTTTACAAGGGCGTCGGGCTAGCCGTTTTTTTTCGTCAATATGCCCCGGCACCTTAGCCGAACAGGTTCAATTAGTACGGTTGGTGCATGCTGGCGTCTGCATAGCTGTGGTAGTAGCTTCCGCCTTCTATTGGTTCAGGTATAGGCCCCGCATTGACTATCGAATCTACAGCTTACTCACATTAAAGCTATACCTAGTCACGTTCTATACGTTTGTGCAAGTGCCTTACGTGTATCTAACGCTGGTGGGCGTGAGCTTGACTTGGCCCTTATTACTGTTGCTTCCAGCAAGGCGAAACATTGTTGCTAACCATCCAGAGGTATTTGTGCCAAACTGAACTAGCGGCAGTGCCGGTTAGCTAGTTTTGCGTAAGTTCAATAGTGTTGCAGGCCGTAAAGGCTCCAATAAATAGTTTGCACTTAACCACCCCATCCTATGCCCGTTGCTCGGCCTTTCAACTTCCAAAAATGGATTGATGAACACCGCCACCTGCTCAAGCCACCCGTTGGCAACCAGCAAGTGTACAAAGACAACCAAGATTTTATTGTTATGGTGGTCGGTGGTCCTAATGCCCGCAAAGACTATCATCTTGATGAAGGCGAGGAGCTGTTCATGCAGATCGAGGGCAACATTGTAGTGAAGATTATTGAGGACGGTAAGCCAGTAGATATTGAAATCAAAGCTGGGGAAATGTTCTTGCTGCCAGCGCGGGTACCGCACTCACCGCGTCGGCCGGCCGGTACGGTAGGCTTGGTGTTAGAGCGCTACCGCACGGCTGGCGAGCTAGACGGGTTTCAGTGGTACTGCGAAAACTGCGGCAACAAACTCTACGAAGAGTTTGCTGAAATCACCGACATCGTGAGCCAGCTGCCGCCCATAATGAATCGGTTTTGGCAGGACGAACACAAGCGTACGTGCCAAGTGTGCGGTACTATGATGGCACCACCAGCGCCAGTAGCAATTCCTGCCGAGTGACAAGTGCGCTTTTCTCTCACATGTAGTTGCGGCAATGTCTTCGCCTCTTCCTTCCGCCGCTCTGTCGCCTTCGTCGTTGCTTGCCAAGTCGCCCACCGTCGATATACACACGCATATCTTGCCGGAGCACTGGCCTGATCTGCGCGAGCGGTATGGTTACGGGGGGTTCATTCGGTTAGAGCATCACAAACCGTGCTGCGCCCGCATGATGCAGGACGACAAGTTCTTCCGCGAAATTCAGGATAATTGCTGGGACCCTGCGGTACGCTTGCGCGAGTACGACGGCTTTGGGGTACAGGTGCAGGTACTGAGCACGGTACCAGTTATGTTCAGCTACTGGGCCAAACCGCTAGATGCGCTGGATTTAAGCCAATTGCTCAATGACCATATTGCTGATATAGTACGACGCTATCCGACACGGTTCGTAGGCCTCGGCACTTTGCCTATGCAAGCTCCCGATTTAGCGGTGCGAGAACTGGAGCGGTGCATGAAGATAGGATTGGCTGGTATTCAAATCGGTACTCACGTCAATGATTGGAACCTGGATGCCCCGGAACTATTCGAGGTATTTGCCGCGGCAGAAGAATTGGGAGCCTGCATATTCGTGCATCCCTGGGATATGATGGCCCAGCAGAAGATGCCGAAGTATTGGTTGCCTTGGCTGGTAGGTATGCCTGCCGAAAGCACATTGGCGCTTTGCTCGTTAGTATTTGGGGGGGTGCTTGAGCGGCTGCCGCGCTTGCGGGTAGCGGTGGCGCACGGGGGAGGCTCCTTTGCGAGTACCATCGGGCGTATTGAACACGGCTTTAAAGTACGCCCCGATCTGTGCGCGGTCGACAACAACATAAACCCGCGCCACTATTTAGGCCGCTTCTGGGTTGATTCGTTAGTGCATGACCCGCTTATGCTGGATTACTTAATAAAGACGTTGGGAACCGACAAGATTGTGCTCGGTACCGACTACCCGTTTCCACTCGGAGAATTAATGCCCGGCGAGTTAATCAATTCTATGCCCTGCCCGGCCGATGTAAAAGACCGGATGCTAGGCCAAAACGCCCTTGATTGGCTAGGGCTGCCTGACTCGCATTTAATGAAAATTCTCGCGGGAAGGTAGTTGTCTATCGGTGTACCTTTGCCTTTGATGACCTCCTTTGAACCCACTCCCGACTTCGCCGCTCAGCTAGATGCGCAGGACCCGCTGCGCGAATTTCGCAACCAGTTCTATATTCCGCTGGGCCCCAATGGGCAAGAGAGCGTGTATATGTGTGGTAACTCCCTTGGGCTACAGCCGCGCACTGCACGTGCCGCGGCCGAACGCCAGTTCACAAACTGGGAGGAGATGGCAGTGGAAGGGCATTTCCGAGGCGATACTCCTTGGATGAATTTTCACGCGCGGCTCACCGAAGCCACGGCGCGTATAGTGGGAGCCAATCCCTTGGAAGTGGTAGTCATGAACAACCTGACTACCAACTTACACCTGCTGCTAATTTCCTTTTATCGACCTACCATATCCCGGTATAAGGTATTGATGGAAAGTAGCGCTTTTCCCTCCGATCAGTACGCCCTAGAATCGCAGGTGAGACTGCATGGCCTCAGCCCCGACAACACTATTGTCGAGCTAGCGCCGCGTCCCGGCGAGCATACGTTGCGCACCGAGGATATTGTGGCCAAGATCAATGAGCTAGGCGGTTCGTTGGCTACCGTCATCATGGGAGGGCTCAACTACTACACTGGCCAAGTCTACGACATGGCAGCTATTACACAGGCCGGGCACGCAGTGGGGGCCAAGGTCGGGTTTGATCTAGCTCACGCCGCTGGCAACATCCCGCTGCACTTGCATGACTGGGACGTGGACTTTGCGTGTTGGTGCACCTACAAATACCTGAACTCGGGACCTGGTGGGGTGGCCGGGGCTTTTGTGCACGAGCGGTTTGCCAACCAGCCAGAGCTCTTGCGCTTAGCCGGCTGGTGGGGCCACGACGAAGAGGAACGATTTAAGATGCGCAAGGGCTTCCGACCGATGCGCGGCGCGGCGGGCTGGCAACTTTCCAATAGCTCCATCTTGACGATGGCCGTGCACGAAGCTGCTTTAGCCGTGCATGATGCTGCCGGCGGAATGGCGGCCCTACGGCGCAAGAGTGAGTTGCTTACTGGCTATCTGGAGTTCCTGATCAAACGCCTCGAATTGCCAGAAACTCAGCTTGAAGTCATTACGCCCACCAACCCGGCCGAGCGCGGATGCCAACTCTCTTTGCTAGTCCATCAAAATGGGCGTGAACTGTTCGACCATTTGATGGATGCCGGCATTATTGGCGACTGGCGCGAACCCAACGTGATTCGACTGGCTCCGGTGCCACTCTACAATACGTTTCAGGATGTGCAACGCGTAGGAGTCGTGCTGGCAGAATGGGCCGCAACGCAACGTTAACTTAAGTTCGTAAGTCGTTAGGTCCGTGGCTGTTCGCTGGTGCAGTTGCACGAGTAGCTAAATGCAAATGCTAAGGCCACAGAGGACTAATGGCGGCGTATAACATTTCGGGCATTATTCATCAGACAGCGCTGTTCTACGTTCTATTACCTAACTCCTGTCGTTTTTCTATTGAAGCATACTGCCATGGCTGATGAATACGCGGAGAAGATGTCCCGCAAACCTCTTTCTGAGCTGTTGCTTTACGTACGAAACCGTGCTGAATACCGCGAGGACGCTATTTTGGCGGCTCTCGACGAACTAGATCGGCGCGGTGAGCACCCTGCTGAGGCTGTTGCGCTTCGGGCTGAACTGATGCCTATAGTCGAGCAGCAGCGGCAACAGAAGGCTGCTACTGTCGTAGCCAAGCCGAGTCTGAAGGAACAGGCTGAATCTGCCCAAGCCGAGGAAGAAGCGCCAGCCCTCTACTCGCCGGGTACCATTGTGTTGTTCTCGATCCTGCCTATATCTATGATGATAGGAGGCGGTGTATTGCTTGGTATCAATTTGTTTCGGCTTCGGCGCATGCGGGCCCTTTTAGGCTTGATTGTGTTTATAGTCGTGTACATGATGGTGGGTACTCAGGTACTGTCGTGGGCTGTTCTACAGCAGGGCTTAAACCCTTTTTTGGGTACGTTGCTCTTTAATGTGCCTGCTGTATTAGCTTACCTGCTGTGGTTTTGGCCGCGCTACGTGCAGACTGACAACTATCGGAGCAAGAGTATTTTGCCACCTATTATAATCTGCTTTTTGATTGTTTGGGGCCTGCAATTGGCAATGCCGTACCTCATCAAGCAACAGCCTAAGGAAATGCAGGTGAAAATGGAGAAGATGATGAAACAGCAGCCGTAGCTTGCCTTACTGCTAGAAATTGTGCCTCTTACCCGTATCCCCCTACCGCACGCCGACGTGCTGCTTGATCCTGATTTTCTTGGCCCCGGCGAAGCAGCCAGCTTGCTAGAAGAGCTATCCAGCAGCATTGCCTGGCGGCACGAACCAATTAAGCTTTTCGGAAAGGAGGTAATGCAGCCACGCCTAACTGCTTGGCATGGCGACCCAACGGCCCGCTATTCCTACTCCGGCATAATGCTTGACCCGCAGCCCTGGACGCTCACTTTGCAGCAGCTGCGAGAGCAAGTCGAAACTGCTGCGCAGACACACTTTAATAGCGTGTTGCTCAACCTTTATCGGACGGGGCAAGATAGTATGGGGTGGCACGCCGATAATGAGCCTGAACTAGGGTCAAGCCCCATTATTGCATCTGTGAGTTTGGGGGCTACCCGCCGGTTTCGCCTACGGCCGCGCGACCCACAGTACCTTCCTCATGCTCCTGTTTCATTGGACTTATCAACCGGTAGCTTGCTGCTTATGCGTGGTTCTACCCAGCAGCACTGGCTTCATGCAGTGCCAAAAACTGCCCGTCCTACCGCGCCGCGCCTTAACCTTACGTTTCGGCTGGTAGTGAATAGATGATTTTCGCTGAAACCGCTTGTCAACGAGTATGATCAACTTAAGAATGTTCTAAGTAGCCTGTAGTTCCAGCAAACCCGTAGCATCTTAGTAATAAGCATCAGAGATCACCGCATACAAGAAAGGCCACGCAAATTGCGTGGCCTTTCTTGTATGCGGTGAATGTGGCAGCCTACTTGAGGTTAACAAGCAGACCTGCAAAAATTAAGCGGCCAATATTAGGAGCGCCGTACACTTGTGTATTTGTATTGTTTAAGATGTTTGACCCACCCACTTGGAACGTAGTAAACAGCTTCGGTACCTCGTAACCTACATAAGCATCCACGGAACTGTAGTCTTTTAGTTCACCTACTGCGAAAGGCTGTTCGTAGAGGTGCCCTTGTGCCCAGCGGTAGTTCACAGCATAGCTTACATTCCGTGCTATCGTACCGTGAGCACCCACGTTGTATTTATGTTTGGGTGTGTTGAAGAACGTTTGGAAGTTATCGGGTAGGTTGCTGCGGTCCAAGATGTTAAGCGAGTAGTTGGCCGTCAGCGTGAGCGGCGTCATTACGTTGTAGCTTACACCCAAGGCAGCACCTTTCGTGCGTACTTCCTGGCTGGCATTGGTCCAGACTTGCAGCACGCGGGTTTCAGAGCTTCGGTCTTGGAAAGGGGCTCCAGCCGGGGTTTGTAGCGGGCGTCTGAACTCAGTAGCTAGCTGTGCATCCGATGGACGGCTACCATCACGGTTTCCAATGAAGCGTTGTGCCCCAATGAAATCATTGTAGTAGGACTGGAAGTAGTTAACGTCAAGGGCTAGTTTCTCGCCTATTGTACCCTTGTAGCCTACTTCGTAAGTGCTTAAGCGCTCCAGCTTCAACGGGGCAGCTTCAAACTCAAACGAGGCTAGGGGTGCGCCAGGTGTGCCTAGTTGTTGGCCAGCAGCATTGATGGTGTTATAACCTTGGAACCCGTTGTTTACGTTGCCGAGCAAAACCACTTGGCCCACATCGAGGCGGATGTACTGATCGAGCTGCGTGGGGGAGCGGAAGGCGCGGCCATAAGAGGCGCGGAAGTTATGCTGCTTGTTGGTGCCGGCTGAATATACTGCCGAGGCCCGTGGCGAGAAAGCAGGCTTGAAGTTCTTAAAGTCATCGACCCGGCCAGCAACTGCTAGCTTCAGGCGCTCGGCAAATAGCTTCTGCGTCAGTTGTGCATAGCCACCTAGCTCGTGGTTCTGAATACGTTTGCTATCATCGGAATACAGGTTGCCGTTCGAGCCCAGGCGAAACTTGCGGTAGGCGGCGCCCATAATCAAGTCGGTGTTTTTGGCTATTGGCAAGTTGTACTGTGCGTTGCCTTCATTCATCAAAGAGCTAGGATTGAGCCGGGCCCCACGGCCTGGCGTAGCATCGTTGATGATTTGGGTACGTAGTTCCTGGAAGCGCGGATCAGTGGAACTAAGCTGAGTAGCGTTAGCAGCCTGCTGAGCACGGTCTAGGGAGCCAGTGGCGCGGAAAGTTCCTATATAGGTCTCGTAGAAGCGGCTGGCATACGTTTCAGTTGGGCGCGATGCATTGCCGGTCGGAGACGTTTGAATGAACGAACCTAAGAAGCCTAGGTCATACGACTTGCCGCCGAAGTCCTGCACCGTCTGGCCACGCAAAAACCAGCGGGTGCCTTTGATTTCGCCGTGCAACTGGTTACTGCCGAAGTCCCGGAAACGGTAGCGGCTGCTGCTCTGGTAGCTAGATGTGCCGCGGCTGTAATTGAAGCCCACCGTCATTTTTACGCTGTTCGTAAGCAGGTATGAGAGTGAGGGATGAATCTTCAACGACTTGGCCTTGTCGTCTTTAGCCAGCAGCTCTTGCTCGGTGAAGCCGGGCATGAAAACTGTCTTGCCACGTAGAGCGACCGGGGTGTTAGCGTAACTTGGGTCAGATGGGTTGTTGGTGAATGTGAAGCCACCAACATCACCGTAACGGTTCACGGCGTCGTAGTTCAAGTTGGAACCTTCTGCGTTGTTGCGCCGCTCTACAAGTTGACTGGTGGCAGCGTAGTTGCTGGTCAACCAATCGTCAGCCGTTAGGTATGATCCTACTACTTTGAAGGCGAGTCTTTCGGTTAGCTTTTTGGCATAGCGTAGCTGGCCGTCAAAATAGCTGCGTTGGCCACCGCGTAGCCGTACACTTAGGCCCTCGCTTACAAACGGGTCTTTGGAGTTGAGCAACAATACGCCGTTGAACGCATTGGCTCCGTACAGTGCGGAAGCTGGCCCGTGAATAATTTCAATGCTTTCTACGTCTAGTTCCGACAGACCCGTCAGGTTGCCGGTGTTCACGTTAAGGCTTGGCGACTGAGTATCGAAATAATCAGTCAATTGAATCAAGCGCTCTGACTTGCCCGAGTTGAAGCCTCGGGTACTCAGCGAATTCATCAACAAACTGCTGCTGTTCACATCGATGCCCTTGTACTGGCTGAGCCCTACTTGTAAATCGGCAGTCGGGATACGCTCTACTTGTTGCGTATTTAGCTTTTCAACCGTAACAGGAGCTTGCAAAATGCCTTCCTCTACCCGAGACGCAGAAGCAATTACTTCGTTGGTGAGCGTCGTGTTTTGCTTCAGCTTCACTTGCACCGCATTATCAGGCTGCGACAAGGAAACCTCCCGGCTTTCGTAGCCTACAAATGAAATAGATAGGACGACAGGAGCCTGAGAAAAATCGGCTTTAAGAATGAACTTGCCTTCGTTATTTGTGCTGCTTCCTATAAATGTTCCTTTGATAAATACTGTTGCGCCAGGCATTGGTTCGCCCGCTTCATTCTGGACAATTCCGCTGACAGTAACAGCGTCTTGCGCCTGGACACTAGTAGCTGCAAATGCAACAAAAGCTTGCATTGCAGCTATTTGGTAAAATTTAGCCATTAATAAATGTGCAAAAGGTGAGATTTGATAACGGGTCGGCCTTCAAATATTTTGTAAAAGTAGAGCCGCTAAAGCTTAAAAACAAGGAAGTTGTGTATTGAAAAAGGTAAATACTAGCTGTTGTGTAATAGTTGGATATAATTTATAATAATACTAATATGAGCTTTATCTGATTTGCCTTGCAGATTTGATGCCAATAAAAAATGCTTGGTGAGCGGTTGTTGCTGAATTAGCCTAAAAACAAGTGTATGGCCACTTTAAAATTAGTAGCGGATATCCGGATGGCCCCCTAGATTGGAGCAGTCGCTGTCGCCAATTAAAAATTCACCGATGCGAAAAACTTCACCGGGGTCAAGCTGGGCTGAATCCGCCGCGGGTACGGAAATCGAGTTGTAATCTTGAAGGTCGAATACAACAATGGGCATGACGGTGGGCGGTTGAGTTGAAGAAGATGAATCAGCCACAACGAAGCAAGAGTAGAAGGTGAAGGGCTTGATTGTTGAGCTTAACGAAGAAGAAAGGGCTCAGATTAGGGGAGCTGTTCAACCGCTTCGTTTTATAATTCAAATCTAAACGCCTCGCTTATATGCAATAAATGATTACGATGAACCTGGGATGAAAACAAGTCGAACTATCGGCTTTATCCGGTGAACTGCTTTCCACAGGACACGCCAAATTTGGCGTTGAACAACTAGCTTCGCCGCTCTCACCGTATAGGTTAACTCTATGTCTGACGCCACTACATCCGCCATTGCACCTACCGGAACCCCAGCCGAATCACTCACGCTCATGGGCGCGGGATTGGTTGGGTCGCTGCTTGCCCTCTACTTGGCCCGGCACGGCCATCAGGTAGACGTGTTTGAGCGCCGCGCCGATCCAAGGTTGGCCGGGGCGCTGGAAGGTCGCTCTATCAATCTGGCCTTGTCTGATCGGGGCTGGCGGGCGTTGGAAGGAGTAGGCATCGGCGACGAGGTGCGCCAAGTGGGAATCCCGATGTACGGTCGTATGATGCACGACCAGTGTGGACAACTCACGCACCAGCCGTACGGGCAAGCCAATCAGGCGATTTACTCGGTGTCGCGGGCTGGCCTCAACCGCAAACTTTTGGATCTGGTCGAAGCCGAACCAGGCGTATCGTTGCACTTCAACCAGCAGTGCCTGAACGTAGACCTGCGCGAGCATACCATTGAGTTGCGCGATGCCGTTACGGGAGAAGAACAGATACATCCGTTTCGTCGATTGTTTGGTACTGATGGGGCATATTCAGCCGTGCGGGCGGCTATGCAGAAAACGGACCGCTACAACTACTCCCAGAGCTACCTCGAGTACGGGTACAAGGAACTGCATATTGCGCCCGGTCCAGGCGGCACTTGGCAACTTGAAAAGCACGCCCTACATATTTGGCCACGTGGCCAGTATATGATGATTGCCCTCCCTAATTTGGACGGCTCATTTACGTGTACGTTGTTCTTCCCTTACGAGGGCCAACACTCGTTTGCGGCGCTGCAAACACCAGCGCAAGTGCAGGCTTTCTTCGAGGAAGTATTTCCAGATGCTGTGCCGCTTATGCCCGAGTTAGGTGCCGATTTCTTCGAGAACCCAACTGGTTCTCTCGTCACAGTGCGTTGCTTTCCGTGGGCTTTCGACGATGATGTGTTGTTGATTGGGGATGCTTCGCACGCTATTGTGCCATTCTACGGCCAAGGCATGAATGCCGGCTTCGAAGACTGTTCAGTACTCAATTCTCTGTTAGACCAATACGGCTCCGATTGGCATACTATCTTCCAACGGTTTCAAACCCAGCGCAAACCCGACGCCGACGCTATGGCCGACTTAGCCATCTACAACTTCGAGGAGATGCGTGACCGAGTAGCCGACCCTCGGTTTCTGCTGCAGAAAAAGATAGAAGGAAAAATCTCGGCGCAGTATCCAGGGCAATGGCTCCCGCTGTACTCGCAGGTTACGTTCTCGCATATTCCGTACGCCGAAGCTTTGGCAAATGGCCAGCGGCAGGAACGCATCATGAGCCGCTTGATGCCCTACATTCAAACAGAAGCGGATTACGAGCAAGACCAAGTGCAACAGTTGTTACGTGAGGAGATGAGCAAACTAAAATAGTACCAGGCAGGCTTTAGCAAGTTTGGCATAGGCTCTATTACTTTACCTGCAACCAGGAAGAGAGATGATGCTAAGTCAAGTCAACGCGGAACCTACTCCCAAACCTAATACCAAGCTTATACCCAACGAGAAACCTGCCCACGCTTGAGCCGGGGTATGCGCGTTTAGTGCTAGGCGGGCACTAAGCACCACGCCCGCTAGTAATATACTGGCTAGTAGCCAGCCAATAGGAAAGCCGGTTGAGGTGTCTCGCACGTAAAGCACCATCATCAACCCAACAGCGCCACCAACTCCTACGCCGTGGGCGCTTATTTTCCAGCGCAGCGAAACGAGCAGCGTCAGCAAAACGGCTAAGGTCATGCCAAGGAGCATATACCGTAACAAGGCATCAACCGCTTCTGGCATGCTATTCAGGAGCAGCGTGGCGGCGCCGAAACTAAGCGTAGCCAGTAGAAAAGGCAACGGACGCTGCCGCCGCTCCGGTAGTTCCATACTGCCGGTTATCAAGCCGCGCCACAGCAGCAACGCAGTGCCCACCGACGGTAGTACAAACGTGAACAGCGCAACCAAGCAAGTCAGCTGCCAGCGGTTAGCCGGAAGCGGATACCGCACCACGCCCGGCAACTCATAGCACACCACATAGAACAAGTAGCTAGGAAGTAGTAATGGGTGGCAGACAACTGAGAATAAAAGGGCAATAGAGCGGTTCAAGGAATGAGTAGGACCCTAGTAAGCTGGGAATGACAATCAAAGCTACTAAACCAACTGGCTTTTGTAGCGGCTTGTACTATCTTTAGCAACCTCGTGCGTACGGCGTGTGCTGTATCCCTGTTAGAGCAGATTTTCACTTCATTTTATGATATAATGGGTACAATATTGGGCCCCCGTGGGCGGCAACTTTTACTTGGATTAGCTACGGCCGGCACCCTTGCAGGTGGCACCTGGTGGTGGCAGCATCAACCTAACAAAACCGGCTTGTCGCAAGAATTGCGCGAGGAGCGGGAGTTTGAAGAGGAGGAAGAGGAAGACCGGGATAGGGAAGATCGGCCAGATTTGGCAATCGAACAAGAAGTGGCCCTAACCATGGACCCTGCTACTGGTACCGTGCCGCGTGAACGGTTGGTGTTGGCCCAGAAATATGCCCAACGATTATTAGCCGAGCGTGCCAACCAACGACCTACCTCTGGCAGCCTTACACTAACCCAATGGGCAGAACGTGGGCCAGCTAACGTGGGTGGCCGCACGCGTGCACTACTCGTAGATGCCGCCGATCCTAGCGGCAACACCGTGTGGTGCGGCTCGGTGGGTGGTGGCCTCTGGAAAACCACCAAGGGCCTCGATCCGAACGCTACTTGGCAAAGTGTAGACAATTTCTTTTCCAACCTGGCTATTACTGCATTGGCAGCGGACCCTCGCAACGCCGATATCATGTATTTCGGTACGGGCGAAGGATTCACGAACGCCGATGCCATTCGGGGAGAAGGTATTTGGAAGAGCAGCAACCACGGTCAGACCTGGGAGCAACTATCCAGCACCACCGGCATAAACTTTCAGTACATTCAGAAGCTGCTGGTTCACCCTACCACAGGCGACTTGTACGCGGGCACCCGCGCTGGCTTGTTTCGCAGCTCCAATGGCGGTTCCACCTGGACGAAAGTGCTAGGTGCTGGGGTAGGAGCAGTGCTCGACCGCATTGCCGATATCGAGATTTCGGCCAACGGGACGCTGTTCGCTACGGCTGGCATCGGAGCGGGGCAGACAGATGGTATTTATCGTTCGCCCTCCGGCGACGCCAATTCCTGGATTAAGCTCAACACACTGGCAAATTCCGGCCTACCTACTACCGGCTACGAACGCATCGAGTTGGCTTGTGCACCAAGTCGGGCTAGGCGGGTGTACGCCATCATGGAGAGCTCCAGCACGGGCGGAGTACTTAATCTGTACCGCTCCGACGATGGTGGCGACACCTGGGTAACCATGACCTTGCCCGGAGGCAATGCCACTGCGCTAGCTAGCAGCCAGGCCTGGTACGACCTGCTGGCCGGCGTATCGCCTACCAACCCCGACCTGATTTATGTGGGTGGCTTGGACGTGTTCCGTTCCACCACGGCGGCCGATGATCCGGTTATCTGGACGAAGGTGTCGAACTGGACGGCGGCTCGTACCTCGGCAGGCTATCTGCACGCCGACCACCATGCCATTGCCTTCGCTACACCCGATATCTGCTATTTTGGTAATGACGGCGGTGTATCCGTGACGATGAATGCGTCGGTGGAAACTCCGGCTCTTCCCGTCTTTAGCACGCGCGTAGAAGGCCTGAACATCACCCAATTCTACGCTGTTGCAGTGCACCCTACCAACGTAAACTACTTCTTAGCTGGCTCGCAAGACAACGGCACGCAGCTCTTCAATGGGGTTGGCGTAGTGGGCACCACCACGGCCACGGGCGGCGACGGAGCTTTCTGCTTTATCGACGAAGACGAACCTCAGTTCCAGTTTACAAGCTATGTGTACTCACAGTACCGCCGCTCAACCAACGGCGGGACAAGCTTCTCCAATCATAATATCAGCGCCACGCTTGGGTCCTTCATCAACCCTACCGACTACGATAGCCGCTCCAACACCATGTACGGCGGCTACGGTGCCAACCAGATGTTTCGCTGGCTAAACGCTACCACTACGGCGGGTACTACGGCTACTGCGGTGCCATTGCCAGGCGCTGGTACCGTTACGCACGTCACCGTGTCGCCGGGCGTTGCCAACCGCATCTATGTGGGTACCAACTCGGGTAAGGTGTTACGCATTGACTCCACGCTGAATGTGGCGCCGCGGGCACCAGTTATTACGGAGATTCGGGTGCCGGCAGCTAGCCCAGCCCCGGGCTCCGTGTCTTGTGTAGCCGTAGACCGCAACAATGAGCAACATTTAGTTGTGACGTACTCCAACTATGGCGTGACTAGCGTGTGGGAAACCACCAACGGCGGCACGGCGTGGCGCAATGTAGAAGGCAATCTACCTGACATGCCTGTCCGGTGGGCTTTATTCGACCCCGCCGACGGTACCCGGATCATGCTGGCCACCGAACTGGGCGTGTGGGCCACCGACAACCTTGCCGCTAGCACCGTAAGCTGGCAGCCTGCCAACAATGGCCTCGCCAACGTTCGGGTGGATATGCTACGCATGCGAACTTCTGACAAGCAAGTGGCGGCCGCCACCCACGGTCGTGGCCTCTACACCACCGATGCGCTACGCGTACTCAGCACTCGCGGCGCGGCGGTAGCCGCCAACGGCTTCGTGCGCAATGCGTATCCTAACCCATTTCGTGAGAAGCTAAGTGTGGAACTGGACCGCCCGGCTGCGGCCGGTACCGTGCTTACCCTTACCAACATGCAGGGCCGGGTAGTGCACCGCATCACGGCCCGCGCCGCCGCGCAACAGCTTGACGTACAGCCGCCGGCTACCTTAGCTTCTGGTGCCTACATTTTGCAAGTGAAAGGCAACGGTCAAACCGCTACCCAACGCGTGGTGAAGCAGTAAGAGACTGTATATCACCATAAAAAGACCCGAAGCAGTTTGCTTCGGGTCTTTTTAGCTTCAGCATGTAGCTCAAGTGAACGAAATTGAAAAATAGGGTTTTTACAGCTCCTTACGCAGGCGAGCCACCGGAATGTTCAGCTGTTCGCGGTATTTGGCGACTGTGCGGCGAGCAATATTGTAGCCGCGGGCGTTAAGCATCTTTTCCAGCTTATCGTCGGAGAGAGGACGGTCTTTCTTCTCGCCTTCGATAATTTCCTTCAGAATGTGCTTCACCTCTCGGCTCGATGCATCTTCGCCTGAGTCGGTGGCAATGCCTTCGGAGAAGAAATACTTGAGGGGGTAAATGCCGAACTCTGTTTGCACCGATTTCGAGTTGGCTACCCGGCTCACGGTACTGATATCCATATTGATTTCCTGCGCAATATCCTTCAGAATCATAGGACGTAACTTACTTTCGTCGCCCTCTTGAAAGAATTCCCGCTGGTAGCGCACAATGGCATCCATGGTCCGGAGCAACGTGTTCTGGCGCTGCCGGATGGCATCAATAAACCACTTGGCCGAATCCAGCTTTTGCTTTACAAACGTGACGGCCTCCTTTAGCTTCTTGTCTTTCTTGGCGCCTTTATCGTAAGCCCGGAACATTTCTGTGTACGCCGGAGATACCCGCAAATCGGGGGCATTACGCGAGTTGAGCGTGAGGTTGAATACGCCGTTGTCGTTGGTCAGGATAAAGTCAGGAATGACGTATTGCACCTTGCCGCCGCCTACCGGACCACTGCCGCCGGGCTTGGGGTTCAGCTTCAGAATGAGCGCAATAGCATCCTTGAGTTCGTCGTCTTCTAGGTCCAGCCGCTGCTGAATGCGTTGATAATGCTTCTTGGTGAACTCATCGAACATCTCGTTCAGAATCCGTTCGGCGTGCTCGGTTGCTTCGTCCTGCGGACGGCGCTCGAGTTGCAGCAGTAGACATTCCTGCAAGTCTCGTGCGCCAATGCCCGGTGGATCGAAGCTTTGTACCAAGTGCAGTACCGCTTCAATTTCTTGCACTGAAGCTTCGATGTTCTGCGAGAAAGCCAAGTCGTTAGCAATAGCCGATAAGTCGCGGCGAATGTAGCCGTCGTTGTCGATGGAGCCAACCAGCTGGCGTCCAATGGCTTCCTGTTTTTCATCAAGGTCGGCAAAACCTAGCTGGTCGATCAAGCTGTCGATAAGGGAACCGCTGGTATCGGCCAGGGGCATTTCCCGGTCGTCTTCGTCTTCGCCCGGGCCGTCGCCCTGCATCTTGTAACCCGCTATTTCGTCGTCGTTGAGGTAGTCGCTCAGGTCGAGGTCGTCGTTGCTGGTTTCGGTTTGCTCTGTGGGCTCGTCCTTGGCAGACAAATCTATTTCCGGTTGCTCTTCGATTTGGTTGTCGTTGTCGAAGTCCTCGTCCAGTGTGTTGTCTGGATTATCAAACTCGGCATCGGGGTCGTCGAAATCATCAGCTTCATCAGCCGAGTCGTCATCACGCTCTTGATCTTCTACTTCGTCGTCGGCATCGTCGCCTTCCTCCAAAGCAGGGTTAGCTTCCAGCTCTTCCTTGATGCGGGCTTCCAGCTCCGCCGTCGGAATTTGCAGCAGCTTAATGAATTGTATCTGTTGGGGCGACAGCTTCTGCGAGAGAAGCTGCTTCATGTCCAGTCTTTGCATACTCAAAAAACTCGTACGCCCTGTTAGGATGGAAACGGAGGCGGTTAGGTCAAATATAGGCCTTTCTGTACTTGCGTTTCAGGTAAAATGTTGGGCTGATCATAGTCGTCGCAAACAAATAATCTGCTTAAATACTCAACAATAAGATGGAAGCAAGGATAAATAGGGCGTAGCCAATTTCAGGCGTTTACAGGTTTAAAAAGGTCTTGCTTATTAACTGAATGAAGTAGACACTACCACTAGGATGAGACGAATGCCCAGACCAGTTAATTGAACTCGCAGGCTACTTCTTTAGAAGGATTTCACTGCCTTTTCAAAAGTCCTACCTTTACCGATTCTATACCGAGTATCAACCCCGAGAAGTAACGTTTCAATGTCCGACCTCCGAAAGACCAGCGTACAGGATCTGCTCCGCAGCACCGACCTGGACCGTGAAGTGCTAGTACGTGGCTGGGTGCGCACCCGCCGCGGCAACAAATACGTGCAATTCATTGCCCTCAACGACGGCTCCACCATCCACACTATTCAGGTGGTAGCCGATGCCGAGATATTCCCGGAGGAAAATTTGAAAGAAGTAACCACTGGTTCTTGCCTAGCTGTGCGTGGTAAGTTAGTGGCTTCGCAGGGCAAAGGCCAGGCGGTAGAAATTCAGGCTTCGGAAATCGAAGTGCTTGGCACTACCAACCCAGAGGAGTATCCCTTGCAGAAGCGCGGCAGCGACCAGAAAGGCATCTCCCTGGAAGCTCTGCGGGAAATAGCGCACTTACGCCCCCGCACCAACACGTTTGGGGCGGTGTTGCGCATCCGGCACGCCATGGCCTTTGCCATCCATAAGTACTTCAACGACAACGGCTATTTCTACGTCCACACGCCCATCATCACCGGCTCCGATGCCGAAGGTGCGGGCCAGATGTTCCGCGTAACCACGCTGCCCGAGCAAAACCCGCCGCTTGACGAAGCCGGCCAAGTGGACTACAAGCAAGATTTTTTCGGCAAAGCCACCAACCTCACGGTATCGGGGCAGCTTGAAGGCGAGTTGGCCGCTATGGCCCTAGGGAAGATCTATACGTTCGGCCCCACCTTCCGCGCCGAAAATTCCAACACGGCCCGCCACCTCGCCGAGTTCTGGATGATCGAGCCCGAAGTGGCCTTCAACGACCTGCACGACAACATGGACCTGGCCGAGGACTTCCTCCGCAGCTTGGTCCGTTACGCCCTAGAGCACTGCGCCGACGACCTTCAATTCCTCAACGACCAGTACGACAAGGAACTGCTGAACCGCCTGAAGTTTGTAGTCGACAACGAGTTCCAGCGCCTCACCTACACCGAAGCCGTTGAAATTCTGAAATCGGCTAAGCAAAAGTTCGAGTTTCCAGTGGATTGGGGCACCGATCTGCAGTCAGAGCACGAGCGGTATCTGGTGGAGAAGCACTTCAAAAAGCCTGTCATTCTAACCAACTACCCTAAGGAAATCAAGGCGTTCTATATGAAGCTGGACGACGATGGCCGCACCGTCCGAGCTATGGACGTCCTCTTCCCCGGCATCGGCGAAATCATTGGTGGCTCGCAGCGTGAGGAAGACTTGCAGAAGCTTGTCACTCGGATGCGGGAAATGCACGTGCCTGAAGAAGACCTGTGGTGGTACCTCGATACCCGCCGCTACGGCACCGCGCCACACGCTGGCTTCGGCTTAGGCTTCGAGCGCCTCATTCTCTTTGTTACCGGTATGTCCAACATCCGCGACGTTATTCCCTTCCCACGCTTCCCGAAGAGTGCCGAGTTTTAAAAAGTGTGACTTGCTTTATTAAAAAAGGCGGCCCTAAGGCCGCCTTTTCTGTTAGCAATAGTTCCGTAGCTCTTTGTCATCCACGGCCACTAGCGCATCCAAGCGTAGTTCAAAACCATCGGCGAGGCGGAGGTACTCTACTTTGTCTTTAATGAAAAGGTCTTGAATTGTACCAGTATAGGTGCTAGGTGGCGTATCAGGCTCGGTGCGGTAGGTGAGGGTACAAGTCTGGCCAGTGGTGGCACGGGCCTCTAGCTCGTCGTAAAAAGAGCAACTGATGGGTTGATAGGAAGTAGACATAGCGGTGGGAGTGGGTGCGAACCTAGTACGAGAAATGATATTTGCTGAGTTGCCTTTTTGCTGAACCTCTCATTCGGTGGCAAATGAAAGGGTAATGTAGACCTTAAGGATAGCAACATTTATTACAGATTTTCTTCTTGCCCGAATGCGGTTTGCTTATACATATACAACAGTGTCTACTGTAATTTGCTTAACTCGAACTGCGAGACAGCCATTTCATGAAGTAACTGGTCATAGCTCTGATTGGTCGTATTTGCCTTTTCCCAAAGTTGGTCCTGAATTATCACTGATTGTTTTAGTTCTTGCTTTATAGCTTGAATGCGGCTTGAATCAGCGGCACTGTAAGGGCATAGTAAATTATAGGCTTCGGCAGTAAAACCCCCGTCGAAACCACCCAGATTGTGCTGCGTGTACATAACTATAATAACACGATGATTCAGCATCTCAGTTTTGCGGTCTACTGGTCGGTCTACCGGAGCACCTCCTGGCTCCGTCGGATTACCTTTTGCCACCGCCTGGTTGTAGTACCAGAACTGAAAGTCCTCCTTAAATAACTTGGGTAGATAAGGGTAAAAGCCTATGAGACCCCAGCCGAAGCTGTCAGCAACGAGCAACAGGTCAGTCTTTTCTTGTCCAGGTTTAGGGTCTTGGAATACGACATTAGGATAAGCCATGTTATATGGTGTAGGCTCATAAAGCAAATTCATAGCACGAGCTACATCGTTGTCTGAATCCCGGAGTTTATCACTAATGTCGACCCGATCAACGGAGTAATCCGGTAGATCGATATGCCCACGTTGCTCGATATAACGGAACAATGTATCGGCTGCTAACGTGATGCCATAGCCACTCCAGTGAATGCCACCGCGTGGAAATAATGGATACGAAGCTGTGTCTTTCCACTGCCGAAAAGCTTGTGCCAAGTCAATGACATTGACACCTCTAGATTTCATTTCTCTCGCATAAGCCACATAGTTGCTCTCTCCACGTGGCAAATGCTTGAAATAAGTTGGGAATTTATCAGCATAAAAGTTGGCTTTATCTGGTGCAATAGCGAAAATCAAAAGAACCCCTCGTCGCGCTAAGCTGTCCTGCACTGCCTTGAACTTGGCTACATCGGTTCGGATTACATTCTCGCCCCTGAAGTTTTGGCCCAGATAGGCTCTAATAGCCGTTTCATCTAACAAGACTTCATCATCTCCAACTAACACTTTATTGGCCTTGCTGACTCTGAGCAACGAATAAGCGGCCTGGTTCCTAATGCGGATCAGCAGTTCGCGGAAGCCAATCCGGTCTTCCACGTACCTTTCTAAATTTGGCTGGTAGCTATTGTCAAGCAAAGAGGGCCAAGTAAAGTCAGGATGGGGTGCGCGCTCAAAATACCCACCTAGCTCCCCTATCTCGAATAACGGAAACCGAGCTTGCACAGCAGGCAAGATTAACAGCCCGAGCAGCACTGCCAAGAAGAACTGCTTTGCGAAGCGAGAAAATAAAGATGCCACGCTAGAAGCGGAAATAGATAAATGGATTAAATGAATTGCCAATGATGGCGCCTGCACTAAGTATGAGCAACGCCACTGTAGCTAGCGTAAGGCTTGCTGCACGGGGCAAGCTGAGCTTTTCGCCAAACAGCATGCTCACCTCCCAGCGTTCCACCCGTGGCAAAGCAGCCATAAAGGCAAAAAGAATTGCTATCGCCAGTGTAATCCAGAACTCGTTACTGAAGTAAGGCAGTTCTCCTAGACCGCCGCTAAACATGCGCTTCACATAGGATAATGCTCCGGTTAATGTTTCGGCGCGGAATAGCACCCAACCTACTACTGTAACTAGAAAAGTAGGAACGATGCTGAAGGCGCCCAAACGCTTGGAAATGCGCAGTAGAAATAGCCGATCAAGCACTAGAAACAAACCATGGAAAGCACCCCATGCAATGAAGTTCCAAGCCGCCCCGTGCCAAAACCCTGAGAGGATAAATACGGTCCAGAGGTTGATATAAAGCCGGCTAGGTTTCACCCGGTTACCTCCCAAAGGGATATACAGATAATCGCGCATCCAGCGACCAAGCGTGATGTGCCAACGCTGCCAAAACTCAGTGATACTTCGCGATACATAGGGATTGTTGAAGTTCTCTGGGAATTGGAACCCCATAATTCGACCTAACCCAATAGCCATATCCGAGTATCCTGAAAAGTCGAAGTATATCTGGAAGGTATACGCCAGTGCCCCAGCCACGCTAAAGGTGCCGACACGTCCTCTAGATTCAGCCCGAAAATACGGTCGGCTTCTTGGCCCAACACGTTAGCAATAAGTACCTTCTTCGACAAACCAATAACAAAGCGAAACAACCCCGCCAACTTATGATCGACGGTATCGAAGGCTCGGCGGTCAGTAAGTTGACTGGCTATTTCGTGGAAGCGCACGATGGGGCCAGCAATCATCTTCGGGAATAGCATGATGTAGAGCATGAAATCCCAGAAGCTGCGCAAAGGCTTATTCACACCGCGATACACGTCAATGGTGTAGGTGAGCTTTTCGAAAGTGAAAAAGGAAATGCCGATCGGCAGCACTACCTTCTCCCATGTCAGTGCCGACCCGCCTAGAGACGTTTTTACAGCGCTGAAATTCTCCAGAAAGAAGTTAGCGTACTTAAAGTAAAACAGCATCGCCACATTAATGATGATGCTCATGGTCAGATAGATGCGTCTCTGCCAACCTTCAGCTTTGTCCATAAGCCGAATCAGGAAGAAATTGACTACAACGGAGGCAACAAATAGAGCCAAAAAATTGAGGCCTCCCCATGCATAGAAGGCAATACTTGCCACCAATGCTACTATATTCTTGAACCGAGCAGGAGTAAGAAAATAAAGCAACAAAAAGCCCGGCAGAAAATAAAAAAGGAACAGTGTACTACTAAATACCATTGAATGTGTAAGGTATAGGCGTTGTAAGCTGGCTCGAAAATACAGGTTTAGCAGTTGGCATCACGAAAAAGGCCGGGCTCCATAATGGAGTCCGGCCTTTTATTGACGTACGCAGAAGAAGCTTAGTGTTTGCCGTGGCCTTTGCCATGACCATTGTTGCCTTTGTTCTTGCCCTCCACTACATACACTCCACCTGGAGCAGCGCTTAGCTTTTTAGCTTGGCCGGGCGGTAGCCCTTTGCCGCTCTGCAAGCGTTTCACTTGGCCGGGCGGTAAACTGACGGGGTACAGGGTACGATGCTGGCTAATCTGACCCCATGGCTGTGCGCCTACATAGTCGATAACGACAGGGTGGAAAGAGGAAGGCGTATAGCCGTCGAGGTTCACTACGCGCACCCATTGGTTGTCGCGCTTTACCACGTAGCGTTGGGCGTTAAGGTCGTAGTAGCCTCCGACTTCTGGAATGTAGTAATACTGCTTACCGGCGGGTACAGTCGGACCCCAAGAAGGCCGTACAGCGTTGCCGCGGCCTTGGGCCTGTGTGGAAAAGGAGAGGCCTGTGAGCGACAACGCTAGAGCAAGTTTTAGGATAGTCTTCATGAGAAATAGATTAGGATTTTGTCGTAGCTTATTTAATAAAAGCAAGAAAGAGGCCAATTTACGGCAGCGCCATCCTGCTTATCCTTTCGAAGTCCACTAGGTGCGATGGGCATAACAAAAAGAGCGTCTTCACACTGAAGACGCTCTTTCCAAAATTGCTTAAAAAGTGACCTTATCGGCCCCGGCCTCGGCTAATAGGAACGCTTCGCTCGTCGCGGCTTCCTTCGAAGCCACGGTTGTTGCGGCCAGCATTATTTCGGTTGTCCCAGTTGCTTCGCTCGTCACGGCGGTAGTTGTCACGGTCATGACGATCGTCGTGGCTGTAGTTGCCGCGGTTGCTAGGCTCGAAGTCGTTGCTGCGAGCATAGCCGCGGTTGTTGTAGGGCGAGCTGTCGTAACGGCCCGGAGCCTGGCGGTAGCTTGGTGCTGGCGCATAACTGCCCCGACGACCGTTGCCATAGTAGCCGTTGTTGCCGTAGTAGCGGCCCAGTTGCCAACCCCGCTGATTACAGTACGCCCGGTGGTCGCGGATATAGCCCCACGGCTGGCGGCCCACATAATTGATTACAACGGGGTGGAAAAAACGAGGGTCGTAGCTGGCGTAGTATGAAGGCAAATAGGGCGTGCTAACCCAATAGCCATACGGATCGAGGTACACGTACTGCTGCGTATACAAGTCGTAGTAGCCGTCAATTTCCGGGATGTAATAGTATTCTACACCGGAGCCAACAGCTGGGCCCCAAGCAGGCGGTCCTACGTTGACGCTCACCCGCACCTGTGCTTGAGCAGCGCCGCTTTGTAGCAGTAGCCCTAGCAGTAAAAGCAAGCTTGATTTTATGAGGAGTTTCATGACTTCAGAAAGGAAAAGTTTCTAAGCTATACAATGCAATAACGGCGCCATTTCTTTCGATTTCATCACGTAAGCCGCACAATCTCAGTGCTCCACGTAGAACTTCAGTTAAGCTGAGACTTTTAGACCATCATCGTTGTTATAGGCAGTCTGCCCGCACCTATTGTCGGCTGAATACTCCGAATTATGTTAGCCAAACCCCTTGGCAAATAAGCTATTCGGGATAGTAAGAAGGTCGGGTTTTACGTACCTTTGCAGACTTATTCGCATCGTTAGTGCATGGCTAAAAAATCAACCGCGGCATTATCTGCTGCATCGCCTAAAGCTCCTAAGTTACCGAAGGCTCCTAAAGCCACGGTAAAAAATCAAGAGGCCTCAACAGTGGCTGTAGCACCGGTTGCTTTGCCTATAGCAATTCAGCCGGCTATTGTCGGCGGACAGCTTACCGGCTCGGCCAGCAGCATCGAGTCGCCCTTCATTGAGGTATACGGAGCACGCGAGCACAACCTGAAGAACGTTTCGATCCAAATTCCGCGTGGGCGACTCGTGGTGTTCACTGGTATTTCGGGTTCCGGCAAGTCATCGTTGGCATTCGACACGATTTATGCCGAGGGACAGCGCCGTTACATGGAAACCTTCTCCGCGTACGCCCGGAGCTTCATGGGCGGATTGGAGCGGCCCGATGTTGATAAGATCGAAGGGTTGTCGCCGGTAATCAGCATCGAGCAGAAAACTACCTCGCGTAACCCTCGCTCCACCGTGGGTACCATCACCGAGATATACGACTTTCTGCGTCTGCTTTACGCTCGCACGGCCGAAGCCTTCAGCTACGCCACTGGTGCTAAGATGATTCGGCAGAGCGACGACCAGATCATCAATTACATCCTGCAGCATTTCGACGGCAAGAAGCTGGTAGTGTTGGCTCCCGTGGTAAAGGGCCGGAAAGGTCACTACCGCGAATTGTTCCAACAGATTGCTAAACTCGGCTTCACCAAAGTGCGCGTTGATGGTGAACTACTGGACCTTACGGCTAAGATGCAAGTGGACCGCTACAAGATTCACGACATCGAAATCGTAATCGACCGGCTGGTGGTGAAGGAGGAGGATCGGTTCCGTTTGTCGGGCTCAGTGCAGAATGCGTTAACTCATGGCAAAGGCACCATGTTGGTGCTGGACCCCGACGAGAAAAAAGCAGACAAGAAAACGCAGTTTTTCTCGCGCTTTCTCATGGATCCCGTCACGGGCATTGCCTACGACGATCCGGCTCCAAACACGTTCAGCTTCAACTCCCCCTACGGTGCGTGCCCGGTGTGCAATGGCTTGGGCGAGGTGCAGGAAATAACCGAGGAATCGGTGATGCCGGATCGCAAGCTGAGCGTCAGCCGCGGCGGTATTGCTCCGCTCGGTGAGTACCGCGACATCTGGATTTTCCAGCAGCTGAGCGCCATTCTAAAGCGCCAGAAGTTCAGCTTGAGCACGCCCCTAGAGAAGTTGCCCGACGATCTGATTGAGCGACTACTCTACGGCATACCCGAAGACGACGAGGCTGACCCCAAAAAAGCTAACTATGCCGAACCGTTCGAAGGCATCATCCCGTTTTTGCGGCGCCAGATGGAGTCTGACTCTGAGAACATTCGGGAGTGGATTCAGCAGTACACGCAAGCCAAGGAGTGCCCCGAGTGCCACGGCTACCGCCTCAAGAAGGAGTCGTTGCACTTCAAAATGGACGATAAGCACATTGGCGAGCTATCGGTGATGGACCTGAACGAGCTAGCGAGCTGGTTTGAAGGTTTGGAAACGCGCTTGACCGACCGCCAGAACCTGATTGCGCGCGAATTGCTCAAGGAAATTCGCAAGCGCATTGGCTTCCTGCTTGAAGTGGGCCTCGACTACCTGAATCTGCACCGCTCGGTGCGGACGCTCAGCGGCGGGGAAAGCCAGCGAATCCGTCTGGCCACTCAGATTGGTACCCAACTTGTGGGCGTACTCTACATCATGGACGAGCCTAGCATTGGCCTGCACCAGCGTGACAACGAGCGACTAATTAAGGCCTTGCAGCATCTACGCGACATCGGTAATTCGGTGATTGTAGTGGAGCACGACAAAGACATGATTTTGCACGCCGATTACGTGCTTGATATTGGTCCGGGCGCGGGCATCCATGGTGGGCACATTGTGGCTTCTGGTACGCCGCAAGAGATATTCAATTCGGGTAGCCTTACCTCGCAATACCTCAGTGGACAGAAGCACATCGAGTTGCGTAAGAAAAAGCGGACAGGGGAAGGCACTGAACTAGTGTTGAAGGGTGCCAAAGGGCATAACCTGAAGAACGTGACCGTGAAGTTTCCGCTCGGCAAGCTCATCGCTATTACGGGGGTATCGGGTTCTGGCAAGTCATCGCTCATTCATGATACGCTCTATCCAATTCTTAACCAGCACTTCTTTAACGCTAAGCGTGAACCGCTGGCCTACGGGAGCATTGAAGGGTTGGACTTGATTGATAAAGTAATTGAGGTAGATCAGTCGCCGATTGGGCGCACGCCCCGCTCGAACCCAGCCACCTACACCGGCGTGTTCACCGAGATTCGGCAGCTGTTTTCGTCGTTGCCGGAGGCTAAGATCAGAGGATATGGACCTGGCCGCTTCTCGTTCAACGTAAAAGGTGGACGCTGCGAAACGTGCGAAGGTGCCGGTATCCGAACCATCGAAATGAACTTCCTGCCCGATGTGCACGTACCCTGCGAAACTTGCAAAGGCCGCCGTTACAACCGCGAAACCCTGGAAGTACGCTTCAAAGGAAAATCTATCACCGACGTGCTTGACATGACTGTCGAAAAGGCCGTGGACTTCTTTGAGTTTCAGCCCCGCATCTTACGCAAGATTCAGACCTTGAACGAAGTAGGATTGGGCTACCTCACCCTCGGCCAGCAGGCTACTACGCTTTCAGGCGGGGAAGCGCAGCGCGTGAAATTGGCTACCGAACTCAGCAAAAAGGACACCGGCAAAACGTTCTATATCCTCGATGAGCCGACTACTGGCCTTCACTTCGAGGATATCAGCCACCTTGCCGATGTGCTCCAAAAGCTGGCTGACAAAGGCAATACCGTCCTTATTATTGAGCACAACCTTGACTTGATAAAAGTGGCCGACCACGTCATCGATATTGGGCCCGAAGGGGGCGCTGCTGGCGGTACTATTGTGGCGCAAGGTACTCCCGAGCAAGTAGCCAAATCAGGTAAAGGCCATACGAGCCGCTTTTTAGCTGAAGAGTTGCGAACCAGTAAATACGCGGAAGCATAAGACTAAAGAAAACCAGTGCGAGTTTAAGCCTTGAATCTTGAACTCTAAAAGTTATGACCTTGGCAACAATAGAATGCCAAGGTCATGGCTTTTATATTAATATGCTGCAATACAGATGAAGTCAGTTTTGGTTACTGGCGAACCAAACGAGCCTGGTGGACAGTACCATCACCAGCCACCAGCCGCAATAAATACACACCTGCCTTTAGATTGCCAATAGGCACAGCTACAGTTGAAGCACGGATATTAGTAACGGATTGGCGCCACAGTAAGTGACCGATCATATCCTCTATAAGCACTTCGCCGTCTCGAAAGCCCGTTGGAAGTTGTAGCTCGACGTGAGCGTCAATGGCAGGATTTGGGAAAACATGCAATGGGTGCTGGCTGGTAGCTTTGCGCTGGCTTAGGGGGTTGTAGCTGGCTATTTTCGCTAGCATTAGTTGCGAAAATCGAATCTTGTTGGTGGTACTGGCAAAGCCGCCTATTGTATAGCCACCGTCTGCATCAGAAAAAAGACCAGTATAAGAGCCATCCGATTGGCCGTACCCACTAACTGGCGTCTGAAAACCTCTAGAACTTATGAAGTTACCATTGCTTGTGTAGTGCTCTACTGGAGCATTTGAAAAGCCACGCCCAGGACCGGCTGGATAAAAGCCAGTTCCGGACACGACAATATTACTTTGAGCGTTTTCAATAGCAACGTTAACTCCCGCAACTCTCCCAACAAAAGGACCGACTCCGCCTATTATCGGTTGATCAAAGATCCACGTCACATTTCCTGCTGCCGCTATTTTGATTAAAACTTGTCCGACAATTAGGATACCCCATCGGCGGTAGGTATAGCTAATTTAAAACCTCTTCTATTATTAATGGGATTGACTTGTTCAAAGCTATTAGTGCCGTTTTCAGTAATTGTCGCAATACCAAGAATGTCGAAATTATTAAAAGAAGAGAGTGTTGGGGTTCTACCCTCTGTGAATAACTTATAATTGTTCTGCTGTCTTACAAGGGAGATAAGACCATTAGGTAGATCTAAGATATAGTTGTTTGAGTTTATTAAGCTGCCCACACTCTGGCTCCACAGAATCTGCCCGGTACTTTGGCTCAGCTTTGCTATGTGCGTATCGCTTATAGCATAATTTGTACTAAAAAGCTGATAAGCTACTGTGTAGTTTCCATCTGATGCTATTACAGGATTAGTGGTAATTGCGTTTTGCATCGGGCTTACCAGTCCGGTTTGACGCACCATTGAGTGTGTCCAGAGCGTGTCACCGGCAACGCTGAGTTTTACTACGTGGTGGCCGAAACTCAGTACGATGTTGCCTTGCGAATCTTGTAGGCTTTTTAAACGTGGGTACGACCGGAAGATGGGCGTAGGCCGTAAGGCAAGGTTCAACGGTCGCCATTTAGTCCAAAGTGTATCACCTTGCTCATTGGTCCGTACTACACTTAAGGCCGTATGGGCACTGTCGACATTGTGCAAACCTATTAACAGGAATCCTCCTGCCGATATTTTGTGCACATTGGCATCCTGTGTGGGTAGCCTTTGCGGATACCAACGTTGCCAGGCAAATCCATCGGTGGATAGGGCTTGTGCTTGCGCTGTGCTAGTAGCTCCCAGCAACAATAGGAGCAGTAAGTATCTGTGAAACATGTAAATAATATATTAGTAAAGCTGAATTTATGTACTTATCTGTTGACCGACAAAAACTAAGGTGACTTACGTTCTAAGTAGTCGTAGCTCTCAAATAAAAAGCCGCTAACAAACGGCGACTGGCGAAGAATAAATTAGGCAGCACGGTTAGCTGTTTCCCTCGGGTTCAGGGTGAACATGGTCTCGGTAAGAGGAAGTGCACAGTAGTAAGGAAACTGAATTCCAAAGCAACGACAGGGTACTATATAGACTGATATTTTAATCTTATTGAATCACCAAGCGACGGCTGTATATACGCCCATCCGCAGCAGTTAAGTGTACAACGTACGTACCCGCTATTAATCCTGTAATTGGTAGCTGCGCAGTAACATTGGCCACACGATATGGCTGGCCATGAAGGCGGCCAGCCAAGTCATAAATTCGTACTTCTCCAACTGTTTTGGTAGGCAAACTGAGTGTAACGACAGCCTGGCTGGCTACCGGATTAGGATAGAGCGTGAGATTTTCCGATTTCACTCGGCCAGTAGCAGTTGCTAAAGGCGTGTAGGCTGGCAAAGCCGCCAAACCAAAGCCACCAAAGTTTCCTGAAACAATGTAAGGCCCAATGGAAGATGCACAGATAGAATAAGACCGTCCATCCGTGCTCACAGGAAGTGAAACCTGTTCTCTAATGGATTGAGATTGCATATCGTTGGCTACTCTTTGCAGAAACATGAAAGTAAGAGTGGGGCCACCAGGATACGATCCTGTCACATATTTTTTAATTCCAATAATGTTGTTTTGACTGTCTTCGGTTAGGCAAGTGATTATTCCTGGATCTGAATCATATAAAGAACCAATAGTATTTCCTTGATCATTAAGCTTGATTAAGTTACCGTTGTCCGAAGCAACGAATGTTGTGTTCGTACGGCTGAATATGGATCTAACAAAGGGTAACCCTGAGACAGCGGTATTGCGAATAGATGATGCACTGCCATTCTCGTTAAGTAAAATGACCTTGTTATCAGACGTGGTGGCTATAAATAGGAAGTAGCCGCTAGCTCTACGGGCAAGCATTGGTCGCCAACTAAGTGTAACAGGAACAGCGGAAATAGCTGACAAAGCTGGCGTCAACGAAGTGTCCCAGATGGTTTGGCCAGTACTTCCATCGAATTTAAACGCGCGTAGATCGGGGAGTGTACTAGTGCCAGTTTCAGTCTTTTGGCAAACCACTACACAGTGTCCATCAGGACCGGTGACCATTTGAGTGGCAAACATCTGCCCAGCAGAAGACTGTGGGAAATATCGTGTCCACACGGTATCACCGTTAGCAGTGAGCTTGGCTACACCGTAACTATCTGCTATCATAATGTTGCCCTGCGCATCGCTTGAAAATTTTGCGTTGCCTTGGATAGGCTTATCAGCCCGGAGTAAAGTTGTTTTAGTTGATAAAAGGGTCCCTTGCAAGTTGGTGCGTACCAAGTACACTTCCCTACGATTTTGAGGATTAGGAAGAGCACATATTGCCACGAATCCACCGGCCGGATGCTCACAAACAATGGATGTATTTCCATCCAGATTATTGTCAATAGGAGTTTGAGAAGTGATAGTTCTCCAAATGGGCGTTATTCCCCACTGAGCTTGGGCCAGCCAAGACTGAAGAACGAAAGTTGTGATAAGCAGAATTTGACGCATAGTATATAAAAGTTGAAAAGTAACAGCAGAAATACAATACTAGCTTATACGTACTGTGTTCGAAGCGTTATATGAAGCTTAGCAATTGTATTTTATTGTTGTATTTATATAAAAGGATCGTTAGCGAAAAGCTAAAAAGCGAGAAACAAACAGGTATTAGATTAGCTATTGATAAGTGCAAGACCTTTAATGAGTAAAAGTATTGTTCAGCAACTCTTGTGCTTACTCAATACAAACTAAACGAACTGGATATTAAAATCTCTACGCAGCATTGTGCGGTTTTCGCAGATGGCGTTTTAGATGTAACTCCTTGGTTTATCATTGGATATCTAATGTATATGGCAGTGATTCTTCAGTTCACAACTGCGTTAAATAGTCTGCTTTCTTAAAAGTTAATCGGAAGCTTTTGCTTTGCCAACTCGATAAGTAATAATCTATAATCTATGTGAGTTGCGTATCTACCTGTTGCTTGTATTCCCGTTCTAATCGCCGGTACCTACGCTGATATAGATAGAAGACCGGAGCTAACAACGTAGGTGTCATACGCAATAGCCAAGGCGGCGCAATAGGCATAAATCCTAGCGATATACTAAATAGAAATATGAAGGGCGAAAGCATCGGCCGCACAGGATCGAGGTCGGGATGTTGTCGTTCGATAGGATGTACCACATTGGCGATTGAGCTACGCAGATAAAACTGCATCCGAACTTGCACAAAGCCAATAAGAAGGATATTTGTCGCATATAGCACCCACGGTGTACGGAGCATAACGTATTCGCTTTGATATGCGGTAGTGAAAGGCATAAGTACAATGCTGAGCAAAAAAAGGATGTTTAACCACAGCAGTCGGGGGGTAGCACGTATTACAAACCGATAAATTCGGTGGTGAGCCAACCAATAGATAGCGATAATGAAAAAGCTTAAAAAGAAGCCTACAAACCGAGGGGTTAGAATTGCTAAACCTTTTAAAGCTGCGTGCTCTGTGGGGTGATGTAATTCTGGAACCTTTAATTCAATAGCTAGCAGCGTTATAGCAATAGCAAAAACAGCATCAGTAAAGAGCATGAGGCGTTCCAATTGAAACGCTTCCCGGTTATGCTGAGCATTTTCGTTGCCATCCATAAAGCATTGATATATGGGAGAAAGGTTACCGAAATCAGTCAAATATAGAATTTGAGCTATTAAAGAACCAAAAAAGCCGTTGTCCAATTAAGGCAACGGCTTTTTTCAACTGTATAAGAACAAACTAGAGCTTGCTTCTTACATCATGCCCGAATGCTCTTTCGACATGGTCAAGTGTTTCTCGATAACGGGCGTGGTCTTCGTAATGAAAGTCTGCAGATCCGTGTCCTTGGTCATGGCTTTGTGAGCAGCCATCGTGTTCAACGTTTTCTGATGGTCTATTACCATCTGATCCATGAACTTCTTCTCTAACTCTTTGCCGGAAAGCTTACGCATTTGTTCGGCTATAGCTTTGTGCTCGGCATCCATGTCGGTGGGCAGCGTCACATTCTTCTTCTGAGCTATAGCTTTCAGATTAGCTGTCGAGTTAGTATGATCGGTGATCATCATGTCGGCGTGGGTTTTGGCCATGCCGGTAGCACCTTTCTCTAGCACAAGCTTGCTAAGCTGCATTTCGTTCTGGTCGCTGTGCGCCGCCGACTTCATAAAGGTTGGGTCGTCGGTGTGTGGGGCAGTCGGACCACTTGGGTCAGCCATGGCCGCGCCGCCAGCTGCGCTAGCAGAAGCAGTGTCGCCACTCATACCACCAGTGGCCGAAGAATCCATTACACCGGCTTCGGTGTTGGTTGGAGCACTACCAGTAGCACTATCGGCGCCAGCGGCGCTGGTGTCGGAAGACTGACTACATGAACCAAGGGCCAAGAGGCCAAGACAAGAGGCACTAAAAAGAAAGCGTTTCATAGCGAATTGCTGTTGAGGTGTCGGAAAGTAGAACGTACTCGGTTTGACGAACTTAGGTTATGGACGAGCTTGCCCTGTGCTGTCCGCGGCCATAGCTGAATCAGCGTCTGCAGCTACTGTTGGACCCGCATCGTTGTCGATTATAGTGGCATCAGCTTCTACTCCTCCTTCATCGGCCGCTTTATCGATGTCGCTTACGGCTTCGCCAGCGGTACCATCGGTCCGCTTTTCGGCGTTGCCACAACTGCTAAATGATAGAATCGCGGCTAAAGCGAGTAGAGAAAGAAAATTAGTTTTCATGGGTGTTGTGGTAAGTAGTATGGTAAGAAGGATTACTTAGGCAATTTGTCGGCCGCTTGCTCGAGGGCTTCACGATGTTTTTTAAGGGCAGGAAGGTATTTTGCTGCAAAAGCTCGGATATCACCATCATACGCTTCGTCGCTCATATCATCGAAGTCATTGACGGCGCGTTCATGGCTGTCGTCCAGTAGGTCGAGGTATTTGCGGTCGAAGGCCGGGCCATTTAGCGCTGTCAGTTCACCTACCCGTTCTGCTTGGTCTTTGCCTAAGTTGGCAGGCAACACTATGCTCTTGCGGCTGGCTACTGCCTTTAAGTCGGTTTGCATAGGCGCATGCTCAGCGACTATGGTCTGCGCTACAAATTTCACGTCGGGCGAAGTGGCTTTGCGTTGTGCTATCTGGCTTAGCTCCAGATCTAGCATACTGCTGCTAGCAGCCGTCACCATGAATTCCGCGTCGCGCTCTTGCTTTTCAGTTATTGCTTCATTGCCGATGCGCTTCTCGTTCTGAAATTTGGCTTCCGCAACTGGGTCTTTGTTGCTTTCTCCCCCTGAGCAAGCGGTGAGTAGGGGCAGGGTCGCTAGTGCCAATAATTGGAAACAACGCATAATTTCAGGCTTTTGTGCAAGTGATATGTATGGAGATATACGGTAAGCTCCGCTAGCGGTTGGGATCGAGCAATAATTGAGCTTGCAAATCGGAGTCAACAATGGAATCGAACCGTAGCAGGTACTAAGTGAAGTCTAGTTAGTTGATACTAGAGTACATACTAAACCGTAGGGCCTCACCTCAACTTGAGGTAAGACCCTGCGGTTTAGTCTTAATAGTAGGAGGCTAAAGCTCGAATAGGATAGGCCGAGCGAAGCGAAATCCTAGCTGTTTTCACGCCTCAGCAACACTTCCGCCAGTAGTAAATCTTCGGGAGTAGTAATCTTCAGGTTGCAATAGTCACCCGGTACAAGGCGGATGGGGTGTAAGTCTTCCACCACGCTGGCATCATCGGTGAAAGTAGCAAGTTCAGGCAATTGATAAGCTCGACGCAGCAAGTCTATTTCAAAACATTGGGGTGTCTGCACGAGCCGGAGACGGGCGCGGTCTAGCGCGTAGGAGCCTTGCTGACTCAATCCTCTCACCGAGTCTTTGGGCGGTACGGCAGCTATAGCCGCTCCGTGCTCGGCGGCAGCGGCATAGGTGTTTTCGATAACTGCTATAGGCGTCAAAGGACGCACACCGTCGTGCACGGCCACTACGCCGTGTTGGTAATCAGCAAGGTGCGCAAGACCATTGCGCACTGAAGCCCACCGTGAAGCGCCACCCGCTACTACAGCATGCGGAATTTCAATGTTATGAGTTGCACACAGCTGCTGCCACGTCACAAACTGATCGGACGGGAGCACTACTACTATAGCGATTACCCCCAATGTAGGCTCTGCAAATCGGCGAAGCGTGTGCAACAACACTGGTTCGCCACTCAATTCCAGGAACTGCTTGGGCCGGTCAGCTCCCATGCGCGTGCCACCGCCACCGGCTACCAGAATAGCAAAGCGCGGTACTGCCGCAGCGGAATCGGAGGGAGAAACTGTACTTGAAGCAGTAGTGGACATACTATCTCGGGGCAAACTAGTTAAGTGAAGGGTAAAGAAAAGCCCCACCACCGCAAGGTAGTAGGGCTCTTCTTGATTACTGAGTTATTCAGTTACTCCGTTGCTTACAGAATGAGCATTGCGTCGCCGTAGCTGAAAAACTTATACTTCTCTTTGATAGCTACATTATATGCCTCAATCAGAAGCTCATAGCCCGCAAAGGCGGCGGCCATCATCATCAGGGTGCTCTCCGGGGTGTGGAAGTTGGTGAGCAGCGTGTTAGCAATTTTGAAGTCGTACGGAGGAAAGATGAACCGGTCAGTCCACCCTTCGTTGGCTTTGAGACGAGAGTTAGCTGACACCGACGATTCCATGGCGCGCATGGAAGTAGTGCCAACAGCGCACACGCGCTTTTTGGCGTCGAGGGCACGGTTTACTACCGCAGCTGAAGTACCGGGCACAATGAAATTCTCGGAATCCATCTTGTGCTTGGTTAGGTCTTCTACATCTACGGTGCGGAAGGTGCCTAACCCTACGTGCAGCGTAACGGGTACCACTTCTACGCCCCTGATTTCGAGGCGCTTCAGTACCTCGCGGGTGAAGTGCAAACCAGCAGACGGAGCAGCTACAGCACCGGTGTGCTTAGCATAGATAGTCTGATAACGTTCCTTGTCAGCGGGCTCGGCGTCGCGGGTGATGGATTCGCGGGGGAGGGGAGTTTCGCCCAGATTGTGCAAAGCTTTGTAGAACTCCTCATCAGAACCATCGAACAAGAACTTGATAGTCCGGCCGCGAGAAGTGGTGTTGTCGATAACTTCGGCTACTACTTCACCCTCGTCATCGAAATAGAGTTTGTTGCCAACGCGGATTTTACGAGCGGGGTCCACCAGCACATCCCACAGGTGAATTTCTTTGTTCAGTTCGCGAAGTAGGAACACTTCGATCTTAGCGCCGGTTTTCTCTTTGTTGCCGTAGAGGCGGGCCGGAAATACTTTCGTGTCGTTTACCACGAATACGTCGCCCTCGCCAAAGTATTCAATTATGTCTTTGAACGTGCGATGCTCAATCTTGCCACTGTCGCGGTGCACCACCATCAGGCGTGATTCGTCGCGGTTTTTGGCCGGGTGTTGGGCCACCAGGGCTTCGGGCAAATCAAACTTAAACTCGGAAAGCTTCATAGGGGCAGGTAAGGCAAAGGCAATAGCTAGGGAAGCTAAAGAAAATTTGAGTCGGCGAAAGTACGCAACCTAGCTTGATTTATCGTTACTTTTCGCCTGAAAAGGTGAAATTGTGAATTTGCGAAAAGATGGGTTTGACCTTTAAATGCCATTATTTGCACCAGCCCAACGAACTTCCATTTCCCGTTTCCCTACCGCCCTACTTCACCTCATGAAAGCTCTGCGCCTGACTTTAGAAAGCTTCCGCTTCGCGTGGCAAGCACTCAAAGCGAATTTGTTGCGCACGGTGCTTTCGTTGCTTGGCGTGACGGTGGGTATTTTCGCCATCATTGCCGTGTTCACTGTGGTCGATTCACTGGAGGCCAATGTGCGCCAGAGCATGAGCTTTGTGGGCGACAAGGTAATTTACGTGATGAAAATGCCGTGGACTTTCGATCAGCCCGACTATCCGTGGTGGCGCTATTTCCAACGGCCAGCCCCGACCGTGCGCGAGTTCGAGTTGCTGCAACGCAGCCTTTCCAACAACCAAAAGGGAGTTGCTATTTATGCGGCAACCGGCGGCAACACGTTGCGCGTGGGCTCCAACAGCATGCAAGACTGCGCGCTCATGGGCGTCACCTACGACTACCGCAACGTATCCGACTTGCCTATCGATGAAGGCCGTTATTTCACCACGCAGGAAATGGAATCGGCTCGTAACGTAGCCATCATTGGGGCCGATATTGCTACCAATTTATTTCCAAATGGCTCGGCACTAGGGCAGGAATTCAAAGCGCGCGGGCTGACTTTCACAGTTGTTGGTGTAGTAAAGAAAGAAGGCAAAAAGATTCTTGATACGCCTAGCAACGATACTAACTGCGTTATACCCTTTGGTGCCTTCACCAAGCTGTTTACTCTGAGCACTAACGGCTTAACGGGTGTTACGCCTACTATCGCCGTGAAAGGGCGCGAGGAGGACGCTGGCTTGCTGGACTTAGAGTATGAAATGAAGGGGTTGATGCGCAATATCCGCACCCTCAAGCCCCGAGAGGAAGACAATTTCGCTTTGAACCGGCCCGAAATGCTGACCAATATGGTTGGCAAGCTCTTCTCTGTTATTGGTATTGCTGGAGCTGTAATAGGGTCCTTTGCAATGCTGGTGGGGGCTTTGGCATAGCCAACATCATGTTTGTATCGGTGAAGGAGCGCACCAACATCATCGGTATTCAGAAGTCATTGGGCGCCAAGAACTACTTTATTCTGTTTCAGTTTCTGTTTGAGGCCATTTTCTTGTGTCTCATAGGGGGCGCGGCTGGTATTTTTCTGGTTTGGCTGCTCACGCTGATACCACAGGATATCACGCCTATTCATTTATCAGGCTCCAACATCACATTAGGGCTTACTGTATCGGTGGTGATTGGGGTATTAGCAGGTATCATTCCGGCTGTGCTAGCAGCTAACCTAGACCCCGTTATTGCTATTCGGAGCAAATAAATAGCGAGTACCATCTAACTTTTCTTGAACTTATATCCGTTGGTTATGCGTCGTATTACGCTGGACCGATCAAGCATTCTGCGTGCTGTTTCCGAATTAGAATTCTATTTCAAAGAGCTTCGAGCTGGCTTTAATAATATGGCGAGCACTCGAACGATGTAGCGGCTAGTATAAGTTGAGACTATAGCGAGGCGTACTTTTTCGGGAGCACAACCATCATGCTATGTTAACAAAATGTTAATTTGCACCCCTGTACTTTTAGCCGCTCTATTTGCGTGGGGCGGCTTTCCTTTTTTCAAATTCCCCAACCTTAGCAACCTGGCTTTATACCAGCCTTGCCATTTTATGAAAGTTTACTAGTAATGTCTAAGCTCAAAAAAACCAGCCGTACCAAAGCCTCCGACGAGGCCCTGAATGCCGGTAGCGGCCAAACCATCCGGCAGCCGGATGTCAACAACAACAAAGTCACTAGCATCAGCGACATCCGCGAGCAAACACACGGCGTGCGGACGTTACAGCTAGACGATGAGCAGCGCATTCGCAAAGCCTTCGTCGATAAAGACTGGAACGAAATCAAGATTGCCGACTCTTGGCAAATCTTTAAAGTGATGGCTGAGTTCGTAGAAGGCTTCGAAAAGATGTCGAAAATTGGGCCGTGCGTGTCTATTTTCGGTTCGGCTCGCACCAAGCCCGAGAACCCTTATTACCAGATGGCCGAGGAAATTGCGGCTAAGCTAGTGCGCCACGGTTACGGCGTAATTACGGGTGGTGGCCCTGGTATTATGGAAGCTGGCAACAAAGGGGCGCGCTCCGAGGGAGGCCGCTCCGTAGGCTTGAACATTGAGCTGCCATTCGAGCAATTCAATAACATCTACATCGACCCGGACAAAATTATCAACTTCGACTACTTCTTTGTGCGCAAGGTGATGTTTGTGAAGTATGCCCAAGGCTTTATCGGCATGCCCGGTGGCTTCGGCACCCTCGACGAACTGTTCGAAGCCATTACCCTTATTCAAACCAAGAAAATTGGGCGCTTCCCTATCGTGTTGGTAGGTACTGCTTACTGGAAAGGGATGTTTGAGTGGATCGAGCAAGTAATGTTGAACGATGAGCACAATATCTCGCCCGAGGATTTGCACTTGGTGCAACTAGTGGACGATGCTGCATCAGCGGTGAAAATTATCGACGACTTCTATTCTAAATATTTGCTTTCGCCTAACTTCTAGGGCCACACGTATCAATTCTAAAAGCCAACTCTTCTGTAGGGAGAGTTGGCTTGATTGTTTATATTCAGGGTATTATATGCATCGAACTTTAAACTTGTTCACAGAAAAGTTAGATAAAACCAAATAAATTGTATTTTAGGGTCTACCCTATACCTGTCAAAGCTATGCAGCAAACTTCTACTACGCGTGACGTCCGCGACGTATATATTGTACCACGTTGGGCAGGCGCACCGCAAGACGATTGGTATCCTTGGCTATCGGAGCAACTAGAGGCCGTAGCTGCCGAAGATGGATTCGACTACCGTATTCACAAGCTGGCAATGCCCTCCTGGGACCTGCCTGTCATTGAGAAAGCGGTGGACTATTTGCAGGAAGTGTTGCCGGCTTCCTCATTGAATTCGCAAGTAATACTAGTGGGTCATAGTGTGGGTTGCTTGGCTATTCTGCATTACTTGGCCAATGTGTCTAAGTCCAACCCCGAATCTCAGCAGGTGGGCGGAGTGTTGTGCGTTGCGGGTTGGTTTTCGGTAGATAGTCCTTGGCAAGACATTTTGAATTGGATGGATGCACCCATCGAATATGAAGCAGCGCGTCGGCTTATTCCGGAAAACAAGCTGATTGTACTGCTCTCCGATGATGACCCGTATACGTCAGGCTATCAAGAAAATGAACGCCTTTGGGTGGAGCGGCTGCATTCGCAAGTCAGCATCTTGCCCGGTCGGCAGCATTTTAGTGCCCAGCTCGATTTCGACGTGCGCGATGCTGTACGTGACCTCGCTGGCGCTATGCCCGCCATGGCTTCCTAGCTAGCCAAGTAACAAATAAGGCTGCTACACTAACTTGCAACAACTGCTTTGTTCAAGCGGTTACTCCCTGTGGCAGCAACTTTCGACTACGATTATATAATAGCGGGCGGCGGCGCGGCCGGACTTAGCTTGGCCTACTGTATCAGCCAAGAGCCCCGGCTGGCTGGTAAGCAGGTGTTGCTGATTGAGCCGGAAGCTAAAAACCAAAACGACCGAACTTGGTCGTTTTGGGCCGATGCCCCCACTCCGTTTGATGGGATTGTCGCACACGAGTGGGAGCAGATTGCCTTCCGGAGCCCTCAGTTTGAGCAGGTTTTCAAGTTGGCGCGCCACCGCTACAAGATGATTAAAGGGCTAGACTTCTACAATTTTGTAGGGCAAGCGCTGGCTGCTTCGCCACAACTAGTGCGGGTAAAAGGCACCGTAGAAACGATTGAGGATACTGCTGCCGGGGTGGTGGTGCACACGAGTGCGGGTACCTTCAGGGCCCGCTATGCCTTCGATAGTCGTCCTCCGCAGTTCCAGAAACGACCCGATAAGTACCGCTACCTGCTCCAGCATTTTGTGGGATGGGAGGTGGAAACTACCCATGATGTCTTTAACCCGAAGACGGTAGAGTTCATGGATTTCCGCGGCGAGCAGCAGCAAGAAGCCCGCTTCATGTATGTGCTGCCTTTTAGCGAACGGCAAGCTTTCGTAGAGTACACGCTCTTTTCAGCTGAGCTTCTGCCTAAAGCAGCGTACGAAGCGGCTATGCGAGAGTATCTGCAAAAGCTGGGTGTAACTGATTTTAAGATTGGGTACGAGGAGGTGGGCGCCATTCCTATGACCGACCATCCGTTGCCTCCGGCGGCAGGACGCCACATCATCAACCTTGGTACTCGGGCAGGGCGAGCTAAACCAAGCACCGGGTATGCATTCAAGCGGATACAGGCCCACTCAGCCCACTTGGTGCATGCGTTGGCGGCTACCGGCCATCCGCCCACCGACCTAACAGGCGACCAATGGCAGTTCAGTTTGTTTGATACCTTGCTCCTCGACATCATGCAGCGCCAAGGCGAACAAACGCGCGACATTTTCACAGAGCTTTTCACCCGCAATACCCCGAGCGCATCTTCGATTTTCTGGATGAGCGCACTTCGTGGAAAGAGAATTTTCAGGTAATGAACTCTGTCACGCCTTGGCCGTTTCTGCGGTCTATTGCGCATGTGCTGCGTGGCCGGCCGGGGCAAAGAACTGCTAAGTAAGACTCTGAGTTTTACGCGTCAAACCAATAGACCGAGAACGTTGTGCCCTCGTTTACGGTACTAGCAACTTCCAAGCGTCCGCCCCGGCTCGTGATGATGCGCTGCACCAGATAGATACCCACCCCGGCTCCGGCTACGTGCGGGTGCTGGCGCGTAAACGGTTGGAAAACTGGAGTTGGTGTGTCCGGCAATTCCATGCCTAAGCCATTGTCTTGCACGGTTAGAATGGGCTGGTTGGTAGCGGAGAGGCTGCTCTGTACCTGGATGTGCGGCGGACGGTCTGGGTGAGCGAACTTGAGGGCATTGCTAAGCAAGTTGTGTAGCACCGAGCGCAGGTTGGCCCGCCCATAGGTGAGTGTAGGAACTGCTTTAAAGTTCAGTTCTATTTCCGCTTGCGACTCCAGCACTTGCGCCCGCAGCCCTAGCAGAACCTCATCGGCCACGCTGCGCAAATCCAACGACTCAGTAGGTGCGGAAAGGCCACGCTGGTCCTGCACCGTAGCCGCTAAATCTTGCAGAGTAAGGTCTAACTGACGCAATGCCTCGTCGACCATCGTCAGGATTTGACTTTCCTGCGGGTCGTCGAACGAGGCACTGCGGCGCAATTCATCGAACAGGCCCCGCAGGTTGAACAAGGGCTGCTTCAGGTCGTGCGAGGCAGTGTACACGAATGTATCTAGGTCGCGATTGGTGCGGGCTAGCTCGTCGTACTGGGTTTGAAGCACTTCGCGCAGGCGGTGCTGGTCGTCTACGTCGGTACAGGCGCCGAACCACCGCAGGCCACGGGCATCAGTCAACTGCCGAGCCCTAATGATGTGCCAGCGGTAGCGCCCATCGTGCCGCCGCATCCGAAACAAACCCTCGTACGACTCGCCGGTAGCAATGCTGTGTACCCAACGACGAGCGGCATTGGCCTGTTCACTAGCATGCAACAGGTTGATCCAGCCAGTAGGACCCAAGTCTTTGCTTGGCAGACCCGAATACTCTTCGGAATATTGGTTGTAATAGTCTACAAACCCTTCGGCGGTAGCTGTCCAAATAAGCTCCGGAATACTATCGGCCAAAAACCGTAGCTCAGCCTCGCCCCGGCGTAACGCTTCAGCTAGTTCACGCTGGTCATGAATTTCGGTAAGGGCGCCGTGCCAGAAAACGGCCTTATCGGGGCGTGCAACTCGGGTAGGGCTCTACTGAGCACCCATCGGTATTGGCCATCGTGGCGGCGCAGGCGGTACTCGTAGCTCCAGCCGATTCCAGCGTTGCGAGCGGCATCGGTCTGATACAGCACCCGTAGCCTATCATCGGGGTGGATGAGCAGTGGCCACATGGCATTGAGGTCAGCAGTTGGGGGCTGGCCTGTGAAGTAATACCACTGCGGGCTTACGTATTCGTAATTGCCTTTGGCATCAACCGTGAAGGTGATTTGGGGCACAGTTTCGGTTAGTACCCGCAAGCGCGTATCCAGACGGCGAGTTTCGATGGCTAATTCGTGGGTCCTTTGCCGAGCCTCTTCCTGCCCCGTTACATCTACGGCAAATAGCAACAAGCCAGTTACCTCCTCGCCTCCTTCACGCACCGGCTCCAACGCAATATCAAAATAGCGAAGACCAGCCTGCTCGTTGTTCGCGTAAGGTAGCCGATACGCCTTAGCCACATACGGCTGGCCACGCTGGTATACTTCCTGCATTACCTCCAATAGATCAGACGGCAACGTGCCGGGGCAGTCCGTTATGGGGAGTCCCTCGATAACAGATGCCCCAAAACATCTTGCATAGCCTCATTCACAAAGCCATATCGCAACTCAGGACCTTGCAGAGTAGCGACACCAGCCGGCATATGCCGAAGAATGTCTTGCAGTTGCTGCTCACGCATAGTCAGGAATTGGGAATACAACGAGGGGATGCCGTCATCACAGGATGCGGAGTAAGGAAAGCCGAAGTGAGTAGAGGCATCTAGGCTTGCGGCAATACTGAAGTAGCTGAGGCGTCGGCGCCGAACACCGCTAACCGCACTAAATCTATTAGGGTAGCATCAGCTATTGTCAGGGAAGAAGGAGCCAGGGGCACGTGACTAGGCAACAAAAAGCCCTGTAACTGCTCGAATCCGGCCGCCTCTAAGGGGTGAAATGCCATCGACCATTCTGAAAAGCTGCGTATGCTGATCGGTTTATCGACTAGCTTCATGACATTGGAATGCCGCCCATCACGGGAAATTTTCTCGAATAGCGGCTCCAATACCTCGGGCTCCCCCTCAATGAGTTGTGCAATGTTGCCGTGGCTGTAGAATAGTACCCCAGTTACGTTATTCTGGGCATTATCGCGACGGCATTGATTTAGTAAGAGCTGTAAGTCGTGGTCGGTGAGCGGACGCACAGCCCGGCTGATATAGATAATGTGAATCATGCGTGATGAACTGTGGAGCTTTCTACTCTCTGGGGTTGTACGGATTTCGCAGATTAAGTAGAAGCTCGTCAGCAATGTAGGCAAAAAACGTGGCGCGCATTCAGCTAGACAACTGGCGAGATGCTAGCGAAATAGTGAACTCATCCTGAAGGCAGAGGTTTTCAAAAACTTGCTTATTGCTAATGGCTCCCACTCACATACCGCTTGATGACAACTATTTCAGTGAGGCGGAGGAATTGGCTAGCACCAAGAAGTAGCACATTCATGAACCCTAGACAAGCAACGGCAAAACACGCGGAACGGCTTGCGGCCCGCAAACAACAATTGCGTTTAAAGCGAGCCTCGTGGCACAGGTCTATACCGGTGAAGCTTCCAGAAATTCTTTGGTAATTCGGACTGCATCGGCGGTTAAGGGCTCCAAGCGCGGTTGGGAAGCTGACAAGTTGAGCAGGTAGCCCGATAAAGCCAGCAAGTTGTCGAGGTCGTGGGTAATGCAGAGCACGGTTTTGTGCTGCTCTTCCACCCAAGCTTGCATCAAATCGAAGACGCGACGCCGGTAATAGACGTCGAGTTGCTGCGTGGGTTCGTCGAGCAGGTAAAGCGGGGCATCTTGCAAACTAAGTTGCGCTAGCCATACCAACTGTTGCTCGCCACCCGAAAGCAAAGTGAAGTCTTGTTCAGCTAAATGAGTGGCTCCAACACGGGCCAGAGCAGCATCTGCCAATTGATAATCGAGGGGCGAATAGGCACTAAAGAACCCATGCTGGCGGTAGCGGCCCATCACCACCAATTCACGCACCCGAATCGGGAAGCCCACAATGGTGCGTTGGGGTAAGTAGGCAAGTAGACCTTCTGCGGCTGGCCGCCGGGCAGTACGCAAGTCATGACCCGCTAGCTGGATATGGCCCTCGTAGGGTAACTGCTTAGTCAGGGCCCGAAACAGCGTGGTTTTACCGCAGCCGTTGTGGCCCACAATAGCGACAAACGAGGGCACGGGTATCTCTAAAAAAAGATTGCGGAGCAGAACGCGTCGTTCATACCCCGCAACCAAATTTTCGATAGTCAGAACTGAAACCGCGGACATAAGAACCGAGATAGTAACAGGCATGAACACCGACTAAAGTCAATGTTCCGGGTTCTGAAATCCAACTGCTACAGCGCTAGACTTAGTATTCGTCCTCGTTGAACATGAAGTCCTCTTTGGTCGGATAATCCGGCCACACTTCCTCAATGCTCTCGTACGGCTGACCGTCGTCTTCCAGAGCCTGCAGGTTTTCCACTACCTCCATGGGCGCACCCGAGCGGATAGAATAATCAATGAGTTCATCCTTGGTGGCGGGCCAGGGAGCATCTTCCAGGTACGAAGCGAGTTCCAGCGTCCAGTACATAAGCGTGTGAGGTACTTAAAATGGTGGTCAAAAGAAAGGTAATCTCGGCTATCAAAAATCCGGCCGAGGCATTTTAACTGACAACGTGACTAGTAACGTCTTGTTGTAGATGGCAGCAACGTAAGATAGCCGCGAAGGTTGGGCTACGCAACTAAGCGCTGCCGCAACATTTCGATTAGGTCGTTTTTAGTGCGAATTTTTCGTTCGAATGCGCGGATTTTGCCTTGCAGCATCTGCCGGAACGCATCGTTGGCGGGCGCAGAGCTAAGTTTCCCAAGGTTTTCTTCCAAGGTCAACTGCTCTTGTTGGTCGTACTTAATGAAGTCGCGCAGGGCTTGCACGCGCATGTTCACTTGCTCGTCGGGTTTGGCAGTGGCATTCTCGGGGCGCTTGCGGATGTAGTGCTCCAACGCGCTCAGTTCGAATACTCGGTCGCAGGCCAAGATAAACTGCTCCCACACCCGGTCGGATTCTGGTCCGCGCACGGGGCCAACCTTCTTCCAAGCGGCTTGCAACTCTTTGGCGCGAGCTACCGCCTCCGACATCGGGCGGTTGAGCAGTTCTACCGCCTCGGCTACCAAGGCCCGCTTACGAGTGAGGTTGTCATCGGTAGAGCTTTCCCGCGACTCGTTGCGCTTGCTCTCGATATGCACTTTCAGGCGCTCGAAAAAGTGGTTGTGGGCAGCGCGGAACTGCGTCCAGAGGTCGTTGGCTTGCTTACGGGGTAGGGAGCCCCCACTTCCTTCCAATCTTGCTGCAGCTTTTTGAGCTTGGCCGTGGTGCCCTCGAAATCGGTGGAATTTTGCAGGCCTTCCGACTGTCGGATCAAGCTCCGGAACTGGTCGGCGGCCCGGTTGGTCATGGCCTTCTTCTCGTTCTGGAAGGCTTTGCGCCGTACAAAGAATTCGTCGGCAGCCACCCGAAAACGATTTTCCAGCTCGTCGGTAAGCTGCTTGTCTACGGGGCCGGTCTTGATCCAGGCCTGGCGTAGCTCCTGCAGTTCGTCGCCGGCGGTTGCCCAATCGAGGGCGTTGTGCAGGGCTTCCACCTGCTGAATAAGGCTGATTTTAGTGGCTAAATTTTTCTCTCGGTTGCGGGCCACCGTTACTTTGATGGCCTCTTCGGCCTCGGATAGGCGACGGTGCAGGCTCTCGAAGTCGCCGAGCGCATCGTAGCTGGCCACTTGCTCCTTGAGGTGCAGGGCCTTCATCAGGAAAGAACCCTTGTTCTCGGATTCTTCGATTTTCTGCAGTAGATCTTCAACTTTGCCCCGGAATAGCTCGAAGCGGTTGGCAAAGTACAGCAAGGAAGCATCGGCTGATTCTTTCACTTGCCCCACTTTGCGGGCCGGCAGATTCATAAAGGACTTGAGCCACACCTCGTCGCCCTCAATGTAGCCGTAGCGGCGGGCTTCTGCCAGCAGGTGGTCTTGTTGTTCCATAAACTCAAATAACGCGAAGGCGAATCGGTGGTGGTGGGATGAAAGAGCGCGGTTGTAGTACCTAAAATCGAAAGATGTGCAAGTTTACGTCTTGTTGCAATATATGCTGCATTCTGCATAGGTGGCAAACCAAGCAGCGGCTGGCTACCTTTGGCAACCGTGGCAGTTGCGAAATACCCGTACAGCCGAACGTAAGGCCGCTTCGGAAGGTTGAGCAGACGCTTGCCGCAAGAGGCCAATCCTCTTAAAAATAGCACTTTTGATAATCAAGCGCCCACACCACGTATGAATTATTGGCAGCCTTTAGCCTAGTAAGTATCTGCCAACCAACTGGCCGCCAACAACTCACTTCTGACAACCAACACGCCACACTTCACTTTCTTATAAGCCGCTTAGCTACCTTTCCGGTATAAGCCGAAGCTTATAATCTAATTCAATCCTTTCCGCATGAGCGACCAGCCCACTATTATTTTCTCCATGGCGGGGGTAAGTAAGATTTACCCGCCTCAAAAACAGGTTCTCAAAAACATCTACCTCTCGTTTTTCTACGGCGCCAAAATTGGGGTGCTTGGCCTCAACGGTTCTGGTAAGTCAAGCTTGCTGAAAATCATTGCCGGCGTCGACAAGCAGATTCAGGGCGACGTGGTGTTCTCGCCGGGCTACTCGGTGGGTTATTTAGAGCAGGAGCCGCAACTCGACCCCACCAAAACGGTGATGGAAGTGGTGCAGGAAGGCGTGGCCGAAACCGTAGCGTTGCTTAAAGAATTCGACGAAATCAACGAAGCCTTTGGGGCCGAAGATGCCGACTTCGATAAGCTGCTGGAGCGCCAAGGCACCGTGCAGGAGCGTCTCGATCAGCTCGACGCCTGGAACCTCGACAGCAAGCTGGAGCGCGCTATGGACGCGCTGCGCACACCCGATGCCGACGGCATCATCGGCAACCTGTCGGGTGGGGAGAAGCGCCGCGTGGCCTTGTGCCGCCTGCTGCTCCAAGAGCCCGATGTGTTGCTGCTCGACGAACCTACCAACCACCTCGACGCCGAGAGCGTGCTGTGGCTGGAGCAGCACTTGCAGCAATACAAAGGCACCGTTATAGCCGTAACCCACGACCGGTACTTCCTTGACAACGTGGCTGGCTGGATTCTGGAGCTGGACCGCGGCGAAGGAATTCCGTGGAAAGGCAACTACAGCAGCTGGCTGGAGCAGAAGTCGAACCGCCTAGCGCAGGAAGAGAAAACCGAGAGCAAGCGCCAGAAAACCTTGCAGCGCGAGCTGGAATGGGTGCGCATGGCCCCTAAAGCCCGCCAAGCCAAGAGCAAGGCTCGTATTGCTGGCTACGACAAAATGGTGAACGAAGACGCCAAGGAGAAAGAGCAGAAGCTGGAGCTGTTTATCCCGGACGGACCGCGCCTCGGTGGCCAAGTGATTGAGGCTGAAGGATTGACCAAGGCCTTCGGCGACAAGCTGCTGTTCGAGAATCTAAGCTTCAACTTGCCGCAGGGCGGTATTGTGGGCATTATTGGGCCGAACGGCGCCGGCAAGACCACGCTATTCCGCCTCATCACGGGCCAAGTAGCGCCCGATGCCGGCAGCTTCGTGGTGGGCCCCACCGTGCACGCTGCCTACGTCGATCAGCAGCACGAAAACCTGGACCCCACCAAGTCGGTATTCGAAACCATTTCGGGCGGTACCGAGACTATGCTACTGGCCGGCCGGCCGGTGAATTCGCGGGCCTTCGTGAGCAACTTCAACTTCCGTGGCGGCGACCAAGAGAAGAAAGTAGCCATGCTGTCGGGCGGTGAGAAAAACCGCGTGAACTTGGCTACTACGCTCAAGCAGGGCGCCAACCTGCTGCTGCTTGACGAGCCCACCAACGACCTGGACGTGAATGCCATCCGGGCCCTGGAAGATGCGCTAGAGAACTTCGCCGGTTGTGCTGTTATCATCAGCCACGACCGGTGGTTCCTCGACCGGCTGGCCACCCACATTCTAGCCTTCGAAGGCAATTCGGAAGTGGTGTGGTTTGAAGGTAACTTCTCGGATTACGAAGAGGCCAAGAAGAAGCGCCTCGGCGACGTAGAGCCCAAGCGCGTGCGCTACAAGAAGCTCGGTTAAATTATTGTTAACAATAAAAAACTGCGGCCGGAAGTAATTCCAGTCGCAGTTTTTTGTTGCTGATGTTCTGTCCGCTACCCTTGTTCCCGTGGTTTAGTGAGGCATGTGGTTGATTTTCGATTCATCCAAATCGAGTTGGGCTTCTTGGTGACGTAGCATTTCTTCTTCGAACACGTCCTCGCGGCGCAAGACAAACAACTCTTCCCGCTGCACTTGCAGCACATCGAGCAGCACTTTGTGGTAGCGTTGCAAGGCCAAGCGTTTGGATTCGTCGTAGTCGAGGGATTCCAGCAGCGTGCCGGTGCGTTGGGCTTCGGCCTGCATGCGGTGCTGAAGCGCGCCAATTAGCTCGTTGTCCTGCACATCTGACTCGTAGTTTTTGGCTAAATGGGCTAGTGCTACGCGGCGCAGGCGCAACCGGATACCGGCTTCCTGCTCTTCGGCTGGTATGCGCTCTTCCATGTCGGCCACGCCCGTCAAGCGAATGATGGCTGGCAAGGTAAGGCCCTGAAATACCAGCGTAACCAGAATCACGACGAAGGTGATAAACAGAATCAAGTTGCGCTGGGGAAAGGCCTGGCCGTTGCTCAGCAACAAGGGCACCGACAGCGCTGAGGCCAAGGATACTACACCCCGCATCCCGGCCCACCCCAAAATCAGAGTGCCTTGCCAGCCCGGGCTCGTTTCGGAGGCTCGAATGCTGGGAAACAACCAGCGCGGCACGAAAGCAGCCGGGTACATCCACACCAGTCGGATCAGGATGACTATGCCACTGATGGTGAGACCGTACGTGATGGCCTGTTGAAGGGAATAGCCGTCTAGCCCTTGCACCACTACGGGGAGCTCCAGGCCAATCAGGATAAAGACCAGCCCGTTGAGTACGAAGCCTACGCTACTCCAAACACTATTGGTTTGCAGGCGAGTATCAGCATCAAACACTCGATGCGACCGAAACGACAACAGCAGCCCCCGCTGACCACGGCTAGCACGCCCGAGAAATGGAATTCTTCGGCCAGCAGGTACATTACGTAGGGCGCAATGAAGGTAAGCACCGTGTTGATGCTAGGCGTAGTGGGGAAGTAGCGGTGAATCAGGTAGAACAGGTGCGCCACGGCCAACCCAATAGCTATGCCCATGCCACTGGCCAGCAAGAAACTGGTTGCCGCTTCTTGCCACACAAACGTACCCGATACCACGGCAGCTAGCGCGAAGCGGAACACAATCAAGCTACTGGCATCGTTGATAAGGCTTTCACCTTCCAAGATGCTTGTTACTCGGCGCGGCACTTTTATGCCCTTCAACACGGACGTAGCAGCTACCGCGTCGGGTGGGAGATGATGCCCCTAGCAAGAACCCTAAAGACAAGGTGAACCCTGGAATCATGGCCTTGGATACGTAGGCAATGATGGTAGACGTAAAGAATACCAGTCCGAAAGCCAGCAGCATGATGGGTCGCCGCCACCGCCAAAAGTCTCGCCACGACGTGTCCCAAGCCGCTTGGTAGAGCAAAGGCGGCAGGAAGATCAGGAAGATCAAGTCCGGGTCGATGGTGATAACCGGCAGGCCCGGTATGAAGCTGAGCGCTAAGCCAGCGAGTACCAGAAAGATGGGGTAAGAAATGCGCAGCTTCTGGCTCAGCATAACGAGCAGTAGCATGGCAAAAAGAAGTCCCAGTACTAGTAAAACAGTTTCGTGCAGCGCGTTATCGTGCATTCGGTGGAAGGAGCTAAGGCAGCATGACGAGCTGCGTTCTGTAGCCGGAAAGGTAGCCGCTCGTCAGCAGAAAGTCTACGGCTAAGGCCAAGACCCGCTTCTGCTGCTACTCTTCTCCCACAGTTTTACCTCCCCAATTACCCTTTCAGAGACTGCCTTGCCATTGTTATTTCAAGGCTCTCATCATGCCCAAACGCGACAATGCCTATTGTAGAGCTTGTGTTAGCAGGGCGTGAGCCTTCTTGGAGCCTACCCGGTGTAGTACCTTAATTTCACCGCCTTTGACGGAGTTATAGGAACTAAAGAAGTGTTCGATTTCGTGCAGCATCTCATTGGAAAGGTCGGTGATTTCCTTGATGCCTTTATGCAGGCGGGCATTGGCCGCTACGGCCAGCAGCCGGTCGTTGCGCACGATGGAGCCGTCCTCTTCAAGCTGCTCAATTTCAAGCGCTCCAATTAGGCGGGCTTCCACTACACAGCCCGCAAACGTAGGCGCATCGAGTAGCAGTAACACGTCGAGTGGGTCACCGTCTTCGGCGAGAGTGGAAGGCACGAAACCGAAATCGTAGGGGAAGCTGTGGCCTTCGGGCAGCACGCCTTTCAGCATGAACACCCCTAAGTCAGGATCAAACGCCACTTTGTTGCGCTCGCCCTTAGGCGTCTCAACCACGACATGAATAAGGGTGCGCGAGTGCGCCACAAGCGCCGGTAGTTGATGCAGGGGAGTGACCATGAGCAAGACAAAAGGTTATCAGGCTCTACGGCGAGGGGTAGGGGCAATGTTATGGTCGAGGTGGGTATGTGTCTGCTTATACAAACGGTAATGTCCTGCTTCCATTACGCCTGGCATGATTCGCTCAACGCACTGTTTCAGCTATTTGCGCAAGCTTGAAGCCAGCCGACCAGAACCAGCAAAAGCTCCCGCGAAAAAGGCTCCCTACTGGTTCTAATAATGGCAGATAGCCGGTTAGCTTACTGTACGCCTTTCACTTGCATAGGCAGCACAAACACTGACTCTGAAGCTGTAATAAACAACGTCTTACGGTCTTTGCCACCGAAACAGACGTTGCCGGTCCACTCGGCGGGCACGGGGATGTGCTGGATTTTTTGACCGGCGGAGTTGTAGATTGTCACGCCTTTGCCGGTGAGGTATACGTTGCCTTGGTTGTCGATGGTCATGCCATCCGATCCTTGCTCTACAAAGAGCTGGCGGTTAGTCAGTTTGCCGTCCGTACCGATTTGGTAGCGGTAAGTTTTATTGGCTTTGATGTCGGCTACGTAAAGCTGCCGGCCATCGGGCGTACCAATGATGCCGTTGGGTTGTTGTAGCTGGTCGTCAGCTACTTGGGGTTGCTTCTGGCCTTTGGGCAGGTAGTACAGTTTTTGACCTCCGATGTTGGGGTCAGGAGCTTTGCGGGTCCAGTAGTCGCGCTGGTAGTAGGGGTCAGTGAAGTAGATAGCCTGGCTGGTTGGGTGAATCCAGAGGTCGTTGGGGCCATTGAAGCGGTGGCCTTGCACATCCTGCAAAAGCACCGTCACTTTTCCGTCCGGCGCTATCGACCAGAGCTGATTTTGCTCGTCGGCGCAGGCCAGTAGGTTGCCTTGCTTGTCGAAGTAGAGGCCATTGGCACGGCCTGATTTTTCAAGAAACACGCTGAGTTTGCCGTCGGTGCTGTACTTCCAGATCTTGTCGTTGGGCTGGTCGGTGAAATACACATTGCCAGCCTTATCTACGGCAGGGCCTTCCGTGAATTTAAACTGCTGTGCCACCAGTTTTGGGGCGACTTCGCCGGCCACTAAGCCATCGTTAGGCTTGACTTGGGCCCTGACTGCGGAGGCAACGAGCGTAAAACCAGCCGTGGCCACAAGACCGACGAGCAAAAAGCCAGGGCGGAAAATAGAAGAACTCATAAGCAGAAACGAAAGGATGCGTAGTGACGCAAGGTAAGCTGTAAGCATACGCTGCGCCGACAGTCTGGTTGAAACCGAATTACTGCACTTTCGCTGGAAGGGTAATTTTCCTGACAATCCCAAGCGGTCAGGGACCCAAACCTGCACTGCTACTTTGCCTTGCTGCTAGACTAACAAGCTGTTTCCTAAGTAAATATACAATTTACCCCGAGCCTAGTGCTACGATAAACGGTAATAGGTGATTGTTTGGTAGCAGTGTTGAAATAGAATTAAAACAATATTAATTATCGAAAATAGTAAACCCTCTATAAGAACTTAAGTTATAAGGACTGCTTCTATCTCAGTTAAATGAAACGAGCAAACCAGGCCGCGAAAGTAGACGGTTGGTGTTGCCGTACATCTTGTTTAAGTGCGTTGCTATGCTCACCGAGAAAAGAATTCCATTTAGGTACATCTTCAAGCAAATTCGCATTGACGTCGCGAGAGTGTTTCTTTTTTCAGTTTCTTTCCAACTGCTAGAGTGGTTTTTTGCTGATTACATTCCTCTTGTTCCGGGCTTGTTGCCCACCATTTTAGGTAGCGCTATTTCCCTTATCCTCGCCTTCAAAATCAATCAGTCTTACGACCGGTGGTGGGAAGCGCGTAAGGTCTGGGGCGCTATCGTCAACGATTCTCGCTCGCTGGTACTGCAACTGAAGGGCTTTCTGGAAGATGACTTGCTTGGCTACAATGCCGCACGAGAAGTTATTCGCAGAATAGGGCACCGGCAGATTGCGTGGTGCTACAGCCTAGGACAGTCGTTACGCGGCCAAAATCCGTTGGCGAATCTCGAGCAATATGTATCGGCCGACGAAGTAGCTTACCTACGGAAGCATAACAACAAGCCTTTGGCCTTGCTAGCCTTGCACACCGAGGATTTCAAGGTATTGCGTCGGCAGCAGGCGCTTGATTCCTACGAGCATGTGCAGCTCGACAACACCCTGGTCCGGCTCTGCGACTCCATGGGCAAGGCCGAGCGCATCAACAGCACGGTGTTTCCGGTAACGTACCGGATATTTATACACTTCTTTATCTACCTGTTTTTGATTGTGTTGTCGTTGGCACTGGTTGAAACCATTGGCCTGTTAGAATTGCCCATTCTGCTGGTCTTTGCGTCTTCATTCTTCCTGCTCGAGAAAACAGCTACTTATCTGCAAGACCCTTTCCGCAACCGCCCCACCGACACTCCCGTCACGGCCATTGCTCGCACCATCGAAATCAACCTCAAGCAATTGCTGGATGAGCAGGAGATTCCCAAGCCAACACTACCCGAAGCTTTCTATCTGATGTAGCTTACTGCTCTTGTGTGTAAAGAGGAATTTGAAGGCGAACAATACAGCCACCGATTAAGAAAACCCCTCAATGAAGCAGCGTGGGTTCTGAAATAAGAATCATATATAATTAACAAATTATTAGGGTGAGTTAATAGGATACAGCTAATCTTGAAATGGCTTTTGTACATAATATTAGTGTAGGTTATAGGATTCTTTGGTTGGTAGCTAAAACATTGATAGCTTACTCTGCTTAATAAAGTTGTATTCGTTTATACCCACTCGTTTTATGCAGCGCTTACTACCTTTCCTCTTAAGCCTTGTCTTGTTAAGTATATCAGGTACTGCTTTGGCGCAACAACCAGTAACTGCGCCAGCTGACTCAGCAGCGAAACCCGCTCCCCCGGTGGGTTGCCTATCTCTGACTGGTTTGGTAACCGATGAGAATTTCCGCCCCCTAACCGGTGCTACCGTACAGGTGCAAGGCATCAATGATGCATTCAGCACCAACTCCGAGGGCCGGTATATCATTACGTCCAAGAAACCACTGCCACGCCCAGCTCGCCTCAAGATCAGTGCAGTAGGGTATGAAACCGAGGAATTTGCGCAAAACACGTGCATTCCGCCCGATGTAGCCCTGCGCCTAACGCCCGGTACCCGATTCAAGCGCGACGGCCGCATCAAGAAAACGAGCTCTACCGGTAAAGTGAAGTGGTAAAGCAGGTTGCAGGCAGCGTACACTAAAGCTGTCTATACTTTCCTGTAGCACATCAACCACATTGCCGAGGCAAAGCAGAACGTGCCGGCTAGTTAATGGCGTGCTAAGTGCAATTGCCAGCAAGCTGACTTCATCACAGATAGCGCTATACGATAAGCAGTAGCGTTTGCCGGCTGCACTTCAGGCAAAGACCCCACAACTCAACAATACTGATTTAAGCAAGTGCTCGAAGCTTGCTCAATTAGGCCATATTATACTGCCACTACGCTTTACGCCACGCCTACCCAACCCTCGCGGACGGCTTGCACAACCAAGCCTACCAGTGTTTTAGCGCCCGTCTTTTGCAGCAGGGCTCGGCGGTGACTTTCCACGGTGCGCACACTTAAGCACAGTTTATCAGCTATTTCCTGATTGCAATTGTCGGCTACTACTAAGCGCAGCACTTCCACTTCGCGGTTACTGAACGGTGTGGGTGGGGCCACGCGGGTAGGGGTGATGGAGGGCGGCAGAGTCCAGTGCAGCGTACCACTCACAAAAGGCGTGATAGTAGCGAGAAGCACCGTGGGGGCCACGGTATGCGGTAATAGGGTTACCGTTCCGGCAAGAAGCAATTGTTGGCGCTGAACCGGAGTTAGGCGGGGGCCAGTGAGCACAAGCAAGGGCTGGCAACTGCGGATGCTGCGGATCTGGCGTATGAGCTCCGCGATGGGTAGGCTACTAAGGGTGCTGTCGAGCACAATCAGCGCGTAGGCTTGCTGCCGTACCAGCATAGGCAGTTGGCTGGTATCGGCCGTGACGCTACACGAGAGTAGTGGCCATTTGTCGTGGAGAGTGGATAGTAGACCTTGGCGCTGTAAGGAAGGTGGGGCAGCAACCAGTACGTTAGCGGAGTAGAGAGCGGTGGTGGGAAGCATGACTTAGTGGAAAGAATGGTAGAATAAGCACACAGCAAGGCGGCTGCCTGGAGGCGGCAAACAAGTAGGAATTGCATAGGCGTGATAGAAGAGGACAGCATTGGTTTTGCACCCAATACCTGTCAGAGCAGATAATCGAATCTAGTAGATGGCGGAAGTGATGTCAATACCTACTTCTAGGTATATTATAAGTAAATATTAGATAGGTTATTATAGTGTAACTTAGGTATTGGTAGTGTGTAGCTTCTCGGAGAAGCTGTCCGCTTACCTCAGATAATCCGTTGCACTATGGTTGTAACCCGTTCTATGAGAAGTATTTCCGCACTTTACGTCTTATTCTGCCTGCTGCTTTTTATGAGTTTCGCTGCTTCTGCTGATCCGTCAACTCAGCCACCCGCCTGGGCTCGAGAGGTTATCTGGTACCAGATATTCGTGGAGCGGTTTCATAACGGCGACCAAGCCAACGACCCGAAGCCAGTGAATTTTGCTGGCTCGTTTAAGGTGCCCGCTAACTGGACGCCTACGCTTTGGACCAGCAACTGGTACGACCCTGATGCCTGGGCCAAAGCCGCTAATCTAAACCATAACGACAACGTCAGTTTGCGGCGCTACGGGGGTGACTTGCAGGGCGTGCTCAACAAGCTAGACTATCTGCAAGAGCTAGGCGTGACGGCGCTTTACCTCAACCCTATCAACGACGCGCCTTCTCTTCACAAGTACGATGCTCGCAGCTACCACCACATTGATGTAAACTTCGGCCCCGATCCGGTGGGCGACAACCAACTGATTGCCCGCGAGAACCCCGCCGACCCTACCACCTGGCAATGGACGGCAGCCGACCGGTTATTTCTGAAACTGGTGCAAGAAGTGCACCGCCGACAGATGCGCATCATCGTCGATTATTCCTGGAACCATACGGGCGTGGAATTCTGGGCGTGGCAAGACATCCTTAAGAAACAGCAGCAGTCTGCCTACAAAGACTGGTACGACATCGTGCGCTTCAACGACCCCGCTACCCCCGGCAACGAGTTCGACTACAACGGGTGGCTAGGGTTGAAGAGCTTGCCGGAAATCAAGAAGGTGAATATCACTACGGTCCGTAAAGCAGGCCGCCCCTATGAGGGACAATTGAACGAGGGGGCCAAACAACACGTCGAGGCCGTGACGCGGCGCTGGCTCGCGCCGAATGGCAAGCCCGAAAACGGCGTAGATGGCTTCCGGTTGGATGTGGCCGATCAAGTGCCGATGGGATTCTGGCGCGACTACCGCCGATTTGTGAAAAGCATTAAGCCTGAGGCCTATTTGGTGGGCGAAGTCTGGTGGGAAGAGTGGCCCTACCGCCTCATGAATCCGGCACCTTACTTAAACGGCGACGTATTCGACGGCGTGATGTTTTACCAAGTGTATCGGCCGGCGCGCAGCTTCTTTGCGGCAGTGGCCGCTCCGCTCACGGGTCGGCAGCTGCAAGACAGCTTGGAGCGCCAATGGAACCGCCTGCCCGTCGCTTTTCCTGCCGCCCAAATGAACGTGTCGGCCTCCCACGATTCGCCCCGGCTGCTCACGTGCTTCGCCAATCCGGGTCTCTATAAGTTTAAAGCCACCCCCAACGACAACCCCGCGTATCGCACTGGTCGGCCCGACCCCGATACCTACCAGCGCGTGCGCCTCTACTTGCTGCACCAGTTCACGAGCGTGGGTGCCCCGCACATCTGGAACGGCGACGAGCTAGGCATGTGGGGCTCCGATGACCCCGACTGCCGCAAGCCCCTGTGGTGGCCCGGCTTGAAGTTTGCCCCCGAAACCCGCACCAACTACCAACCCGGCCCGAGAACCTACGACCCCGCCGGCTTCAACGCCCCGCACTTTGCGTACTACAAGCAGCTAATCCAGATGCGCAAGATTAACGCTGTCTTTAGCTCCGGGGGCCTGCAGTTCTTGCCCACTGCGGGCCGCACGCTGGCGTACACCCGTGGTACTGGCCCCGAAACGGTGTTCGTGCTCTTCAACCTCGAAGCCAGCCCCAACAATTTCCACCGCTTGCCCCGGCATCTACCGCAATCTGCTCGACAATAGTTCCGTGACGGTAGGTCGTGGTTTCGCGCTGCAGCCTCTTAGCGGCTTGGTGCTACAAAAGAGGTAGGCTAAGATCTGCAATTCGAATTGAGTTAAGCACTGAGCCCGACGCTATTGCAACACAGTACTGTTAACTAAGTAGGACAGTTGGCGCGGGCTTGGGTGCAACGCCAAAGAAATATGTTGGGGTAACGCCAACACTACATTAAACTTTCTGCGAGATTTCAGTCAGAGGTATAGCGGGGAAGCCATTCTGCTGCAATTCGCCGCTTAGGCTGTACCAAGAAAGCCCGTTACGTATGCTGCCTGCAGTTAACTCCACTGAATATCTTCAACTCGTGTATCGGCCCGACTTGCGGGTACTGATATGCCGATGGATGCAGCAAACCACCCCGCAAGATTTGCGCTCTGGCTACGGGCTTATAATGGACGAGGGAGCAAACCAGAGCTGCGCCTATTGGCTGGTTGACGCGCGGCGACGCGAACACGCCGCTAACCAACAAGATACAGCCTGGATGATGGAGGTCTATTTTCCGCAAGTGGTGGTGCGCCTGCACCAGCCAGTGTTCATTGCTTATCTATTCGCCCCCGCCCACCTCACCGACATCGAAGCCAACACCGCCATTCCACCGCTGACTTACTTCGATAACCGACCCTACCAGATTGGCCGGTTTATAGAGGAGCGCGCGGCGCTGGAGTGGCTGACAACTTGCCGAGCAGGCGCTGAAAAAAATACAGCCATATCAGCTAATTATTCGTTTACATAAGCTGAGCTATATTTACTTTTCTAACTGGCTGTTCATAGGGTGCTTAGCGTGCAGGAACGGCATACAGGTTATTGGAGTGAAGGGGCAACTTCCGCACCAAGATTTGGTTTGTCTGAAATCTGGTAAGCTCAAGTGTAATTTCTACTTTCCTCTCATCTTTCACTCTCGGCTGCAATGCCCGACCACGTCGTTCAGTTTCAGCACCTGATAGAAGAACTTCCTTCTGTTTTCTTTGTGTACGACCTAGCTAGTCAGCGTGTCACGTACGTGAACCCGGCCTACGAGCGGATGTGGAACGGCCACCGGGAGCAGGTAAACGAGGAGTTGCCCGACCTGCTCGCACGCTTGCATCCCGACGACCGTGATTACGCGGCCGACTGCTTTGCGCGGCTCAGCCAAGGCCTCTTGCGCGAGAACGTGGAATTGCGGCTGCTTGGCCCCGGAGAGGAAGTGCAATGGCTTTGCGTGCGGGCCTATTACCGGCCCGATAACGGCCACGACACGCTATCGGGCTTCATTGATGACATAACCGTCGAGAAGGCATATTCGCAAAACGCAGAGAAGTTTAACACCAAGAAAAATTCCACGCTTGAAATTCTCTCGCACGACCTAGCGGGCCCGTTGCGGCTGATGCAGAGCATGACTGGGCAACTTAACCAGCAATTACAAGAGCACCCCGACCCACATCTGCACGAATTGTTACGCGTCATCATGGTTACTTGCGGCGAAAGTGTCGACATGATCCACGATTTTGTAGACAACGAGTTTTTCGAGTCTTCCAACGTGGAACTGAAGCGGGAGCGAGTGAACCTAGTGGAACGCGTGGGTATCATGGTCGATAACTACCAGCGCACGGAATTAACCCTGGGCCTGACTTTCAGCCTGGAAGCATCAGCCGCCACCATCTACGCCAGCATCGACGAAAACAAGTTTATGCAGGTGCTAAACAATTTGGTGGGCAATGCCATCAAATTCACCCCGGCGGGCGGACACATTCGAGTAGGCCTGCGCGAAAGCGCCGATCATGTGTTGGCAACAGTGGCCGACGACGGCATCGGGATTCCTACTGATGTACAGGGCGAGCTATTCGAGCGGTTTACTAGGGCTCGCCGTCCGGGTTTGCGCGGCGAGAAAAGCACTGGGCTCGGCATGTCCATTGTGCGCACCATTGTGCTGCTGCACGAAGGGCGCATTTGGTTTGAAAGTGAAGAAGGCGAAGGCACCACCTTTTATATTGAAGTGCCTAAAGGAGTATAAACACGAAGCAGAACACCCGGTTGTCTAGGTCGAAACCAAGACAGTGTTAGAGGGGAAGTAAGAATATACAACCCTTAATTCCTCAGGATACGTACTTTTGAAGCGTATAAGTGAAATGCGCTTAGCGCAGTAGCCTCTTCCCCACACCACACTATCATCTGGAGTATGAGTAGCGAAAATCAAAAGCAAATGCTGTTTCAGGACATGGAGGAACGCCTCACGCGGTTGGGCTTCTCCATCGACAAGCAGGACCAAACCCGACCATGGGGTGGTTTCTTCGTGATTGACGAGACGCAGGCTCCTGCCTTTGCCGACACGTATTTCGAAGGAATGCCAGTAGATGATTTGCGAATTTCGGGCAAGCTAAGCCCTAAAATTCTGATTGTGGCCCCGCAGAAGCGGTTGTCGTGGCAGTACCACCACCGGCGTGCCGAAGTATGGAAAGTATTGCAAGGACCCGTTGGCGTAGTCACCAGCAACACCGACGAAGAAGGAGAACTCCGCATCTACGAGCCTGGTGAGCTAATCACGCTCAAGCAAGGTGAGCGGCACCGCCTCGTCGGCCTCGACTCGTGGGGCGTACTAGCTGAAATCTGGCAGCACACCGACGCTTCCAACCCTTCCGACGAAGACGACATCGTGCGCGTACAAGACGATTTCGGCCGCTAGGTCACGCTTCATTCTCTATCTCAAGGCATCATGCCGAGCTTACCAAGCAATCTGCCCGTGTGGGTGGACTGCTTGGCAAGCTCGGCATGACGCGTTAGTAGAGTACGGGTTAGTGGCTTGTGAATGAAAAGCAGAAACCTCGCGGAATACCACCTCGACAACACCTCTGGTGCGCCGGAAGCCGTAGTAGCCTAGGCGGAGCAATTGCTTTCCGCTTTTGGTTATCTGCTTTCCTGCTGTTTTCGTGTCCAACGCGCCTGCTTCTACCGCTCCTACTGCCGAGCCGCCTTCATCTAAAGTTGCTATTGTAGCAGCTCTGGCCGCCAACTTGGCTATTGCCATCATCAAATTCATAGCGGCTGGCTTCACGGGTAGCTCTGCCATGCTAGCCGAAGGCATCCATTCCGTAGTAGATACTGCCAACGAGTGGTTGTTGCTGCTGGGCTTGCGCAAAAGCCAGCGGCCAGCCCACGAAGGGCGGCCCTTCGGCTACGGCCGAGAGCTGTATTTCTGGTCTTTTATTGTTGCCATCTTCATTTTCGCAATTGGGGGCGGTATTTCCGTGTATGAGGGTATCGAGCATCTGCGCCACCCAACTCCTATGGGCAACCCCCTCTGGAACTACGTGGTATTGGGGCTGGCCTTCCTCTTCGATGGCGCCTCGTTCCTCGTAGCGCGTCGCACGTTCAATGCCCAGCGCAAAGGACAAAGCTTCTGGCGGGCTTTTCGCAGCAGCAAAGACCCTTCTACTTTTGTCGTGCTCTTCGAAGATGCCGCCGATCTGCTCGGCCTGCTGGTGGCATTTCTAGGAGTTTTTCTGAGCCATTACTTCAACAAGCCTGCCCTCGATGGCGTTGCGTCGTTGCTCATCGGTGTGATTTTGTTGGTGGTTGCGGGATTGTTGCTGCGCGAAAACAAGAGCTTGTTGCTTGGCGAACCTGCTGAGGCGGCTATGCTACAAGAAGTAACCACGCTAGTGAGTGCCGACGCCGCCGTGGTGGCTACCGATGCGCCACTTTCATCGTACCTGAGTCCGCACGAAATTCTGCTGGTGCTGCGCGTCGAGTTCCAGCCAACTCTAACAGCAAAGCAACTCACTGAAGCCGTTGGCCGCCTGGAAGCAGCTGTTCGGAATCACTGCCCCGATGTTCGACATGTGTTTGTCGAGCCTTGTTTCGTGCAGCACAGCGCATCACCGAAGCCACACGCTGTAGCCCGTTAGGCAACCACTTTGCTGGCGGCCGGATCTTCGGCTGGCACGGGTTCGCGCCGCTTGCCCAGGATATAACGTGAGCCGCGCTCTTGGCTGAAGTAGCTAGTAGTCCAGTTCATGAACACGGCCAAGCGGTTGCGGAACCCTACCAGGGCAATCAAGTGCACAAACACCCACATCAACCACGCAAAAAAGCCCTGCGTTTTCCATTCTTTGCCACCTAGCTTAAGGTCGGCTACGGCATGGTTACGGCCAATGGTAGCCATAGCTCCTTGGTCGTGGTACCGGAAAGGCCGCATTGGCTCGCCGGCGAGTTGGCGCGTGAGGTTCTCACCGAGCAGCTTGCCTTGCTGAATAGCGGGCTGCGCTACCATGGGGTGACCCTCCGGGTACTCCTCCGTAATCATGGCGGCAATGTCGCCGATGGCGTAGACGTTGGTGTAGCCCGCTATTTGGTTGTAGACGTTTACTGTGTATCGGTTGCCTTTGCGGATGCTTTCCGGGCGAATGCCTTCGATGGGGGCGCCGGCCACGCCGGCTGCCCAGATCAGGGTGCGCGTAATCAGCTTTTCGCCGGTGTTGAGCGTAACGGTGTAGCCGTCGTAAGATTTCACCCGCCGGTCGAGCAGCACCTTCACCCCAAATTCCTGCAGGTATTCCAGCGCCTTCTCAGATGCTTCCTTAGACATGCCCTTGAGCAGCGAATCACCACTCTGAATCAGGCAGATATCCATTTCCCGGAAGTCAATATCCCGGTAGTCTTTCGGGAAAATGTGCTTGCGCAGCTCACTTAATGCGCCAGCCACTTCCACGCCGGTTGGGCCGCCACCCACAATCACGAAGTCGAGCAAGCTGTTGAGCTGCTCCCGGTCGCCGACCTGCAGGGCTTTTTCGAAGTTGGAAAGCACGGTGTTGCGTAGCTCTACCGCGTCTTCCACGCTCTTGATGGCCACCGAATGCCGCGCCATTTCTTCGTCGCCGAAGTAATTGGTGGTGGCGCCGGTGGCAATAACTAGGTGGTCGTAGTGAATCAGGCCAATCGAGGTTTTCAGAACCTGCGCGGCGGTATCGACGTGTAACACCTCGGCCATGCGAAAGCTAAGGTTGTCTTGGTCTTTGAGAATCTTGCGAAACGGTGAGATAATAGCCGATGCTTCCAAGCCGGCCGTGGCCACCTGGTACATCAAAGGCTGAAACGTGTGGTAGTTCTGCTTGTCAACCAGCACCACTTGCATGTTGGTGTCGCGCAGGGCTTTGGCGAGTTCCAGGCCGCCGAAGCCACCTCCCACAATTACCACCCGGGGTTTGCCAACTTGTTCTATTTTGGCTAGTTCTTCCATTGAGCTGCGCATTAGTTGCTGCTTCATACTTAACAGCTAGCAGAATAGTTGTTTGAAAGCGGCTGGCAGTTTTCTGCAAACCTCTTGGCCAGCTATTCCTCGAAAGTGTGAAACCGTGCATAAGGTACGTGGCTAGGTTGCTTTTCAACCTATAGATCGGGCAGTAGCTCCATTGCCTGACCAATTTGTTTGGTGTTTTTCATTAGATGCTAGACTTTGGAAGGAACAAAAAACAACTGGCTTATAGTCCTTGGTTTTTTGCTAGCTCAACCTTTTATCTTTACTAGTGCCTCGCTAGCACAACCGTACGTGCTGGTTTGTAAAGGCAGTGTATGCAGCTTCAACCCGTACTTGCCGCCGAAGGAATTACCATCAGTTACGATTCGACCAACAATTGGCTATATGTTGATTGGCAAGGGGAACACAACCAAGAAAGCTCGCGGGCGGCCTGTATGCTGATGCTGGAAGCGCTACGGGCGTGGCCCTGCCACAAAATCCTCAACGACAATTCCAATATCACCCGCACCAGCGTGGAGCTGTCGTTGTGGGGCGTTTGGTGGTTAGAGGAAATGCTGCGGGCGGGCCTACAGCATATTGCGTGGGTGTTTTCGCGCAACTTTGCTGCCCGGCAAGCCTCCGAAACCGTCCTGATGAATATCCAACATCCTGTTATTGGCACTTTCGATGATGTGGCGTCGGCTTACATTTGGCTGCAACAGCAACGTCCGGGGCTGCACTAAATCAGTGGACAATAAGTGGGTAAAAGGTACAGGGTATTTGCCTAGGCGGCACTTGGTTAGTTGATTCAATGGCAAGAAATTCAAGTAGATCCAAGCAGGGCGCAGAGTATGGGTTCGGGAGGTGTATGGCCAATTACGGCTCTACTTTCGTACTTTAAGGTATACCATTCCCCCTTGTGCCGTGCGAAATCTATTGCTTGTTTGCTTCTGCTGTTGCTGCATCTGTTTGCGGGCAGCAGCCCAACTACCGCCCACTCCCCGGCAGCTTTACCCTGGCTTGTTTGAGGCCGTGCAGCTAGGTCGGATATTTCCCGATAATAAGACGTTCGTGGATATGGTACCCCGCCGCGATACGCCCGCCCGCATCGTCGCCGACTACGAGCAGCAACGCACTCAGCCGGGCTTCAACCTGACGACTTTCGTAAAGGACCGCTTCCAGCTGCCCAACACCGACACGACCACTTATCGTAGCAATATAGCAACTGGCCTACGGCTGCACCTCGATACGCTGTGGCGGGTGCTCCAACGCCGTCCCCTCGATTCGGTGTCTCGCTATTCGTCGTTGCTGCTACTGCCGCGGCCATATCTGGTGCCGGGCGGTCGGTTCCGGGAGGTGTACTACTGGGACTCCTATTTCACGATGCTCGGCTTGCGCGAAGCCCACCGGACCACCCTGATCCGCAACATGACCGATAACTTCGCCTACCTGCTCAACCGCTACGGCTTCATTCCCAACGGCAACCGCACCTACTACCTTACCCGCTCGCAGCCCCCATTTTTTTCGTTGATGGTGCAGCTGCTGGCCCAGGAGCAAGGCGACTCGGTGCTGGTGCGCTACCAGCCGCAACTGCTGCGCGAGTATGCTTACTGGATGGCGGGTGCCGATTCGCTGAAGCCTGGCACTGCCACGCGCCGCGTGATGCGCATGCCCGGCGGCGAATTGCTGAACCGGTACTGGGACGAAAGCACCGAGCCGCGGGAAGAATCGTATGGCATTGATGTGGATGCGGCCCGCAAAAGCACGCGTCTACCTTCACAGTTTTACCGCGATGTTCGGGCCGCGGCAGCTTCCGGCTGGGACTTCAGTACCCGCTGGTTTGGAGCCGACGGCACGTTAGGGTCTATCCGCACCACCGAACTGGTGCCCGTCGATTTGAACTGCTTGATGCTGGCGCTGGAAGAAACCGTGGCTCGCTCCTACACGGTGCAAGGCCAGAGCACTGCGGCTCGTACGTGGCAGCAGAAAGCGAAAAAGCGCCGCAGTGCCATTCAGCGCTACAATTGGAATAAGGCTGTTGGGTGGTTCACCGACTACGATTTCACGCAGAAGCGTCCCGCCGCTATTCGCACGATGGCGGGAGTGTATCCGCTGGCTTTTGGCGTAGCTACCGCGCGCCAAGCAAGCCAAGTAGCCGCTGGCCTCAAAGCTGATTTCTTGAAAGATGGTGGGCTGCTTACCACCCTCAACACCAGCGGCCAGCAGTGGGACGCGCCCAATGCCTGGGCACCGTTGCAATACATGGCCGTGCAAGGTCTTACTCGCTACAACCAGAAACCCCTCGCCGATACTATCACTGTCCGTTGGGTGCGCCTAAACACGCGCGTGTTCCAGCAAACCGGTAAGCTACTAGAGAAGTACAACGTCACCGACACGCATCTCCCTGCCGGGGGCGGCGAGTATCCGCTGCAAGACGGCTTCGGCTGGACCAACGGGGTGTTGCTTAACCTACTCAACCGCTCTGCCCGTCCGCAGCCTAACAACCAGTAGGACAGAGCGCTGAGACTGCATAGCTGATCTTGCGCTAGCGACACAGGTCGTTACTTGTTTGCGGCCACCTTAATTCAAAGCTTGTTCTTCAATCATCAAGTAGGTAAGAAGGAGAGCATTATAGAGTTATGGACGAACTACCCGCGCCTTATCACCCCGAAAACCCGGCTCCTGATCCGTGGGCAACGCTAAAAGCGTATACGGCTGCTCGCATAGCACTTGGCCGGACTGGTACCAGTGTGCCCCTCCGTGAGGCGCTGGCTTTTCGGTTAGCCCACGCGCACGCCCGCGATGCTGTATACTCGGCCCTGGTCCCCGACAAACTGCTCGCAGATTTGGCGCCTTTGCAATTGCCCGTGCTACAAGTTCGCAGCAAAGCCCACGACCGGCAAGAGTATCTGCAACGCCCAGACTTAGGGCGGCAACTGCACGAAGAAGCTCATGCGCTGTTGAAAGAACATGGTCCTCAAGACTTTGATGTCGCCTTTATCTTAGCCGACGGCCTATCGGCCGAGGCAGTGAATATGCACGCCGTACCGTTGTTGCAACGGCTTTTGCCTAAGCTGCAGCAAGCAGGTTTGCGAGTGGCGCCGCTCGTACTCGCAACGCAGGCCCGGGTGGCAATCGGGGATGAAATAGGCGAACTACTGCGGGCGCAACTCGCCTTGATTCTGATTGGCGAACGGCCCGGCCTCAGCTCGCCCGACAGCCTAGGTGCCTATTTCACCTACGGCCCCCGGCCCGGCCTCACCGACGAAGCGCGCAACTGCGTTTCCAACATTCGCCCTGAAGGGCTCAACTACGATCTGGCAGCAGATCGACTCTTCTTTCTGATAAGTGAATCGCTCCGCCGAAAACTGTCCGGAGTTCAGCTGAAAGACGATACCCTACAACTCACCTAGCTCTACAACTACTCGTTGCCATATTGCCCGTCATGCTGAGCGGAGCCGAAGCATCTCGCGTGCTGACACCAGATTAGTAACCAGACATCAGCACGCGAGATGCTTCGACTGCGCTCAGCATGACAGTGCGTTTTTTTAGTGCCAGCACTTTAAAGGCTTAGGCAAGCGGATGCTAGGTTCAGCAGGGCCGTCCTAGAAACAGCATAACCAACAGTAACTTTTTAGCTACTAACTATCGAGAGTTGTTGACGCTGGTGGTTTTGTAGAGGTACCAGCCTTTTGCAATGGGCCTGACGACAATCAGCCGGTCGGGGTTCATCTTGGGTACGTCGGCGGCTTTGGGTTGGTAAAGTAGCCCGACGGTGTTGTCGATGCGGCCCCCAATGATGAACTCGATGCAGGAACTGCAATCAGTATCCTGCTGCGTGACGCGGCTGATATAGAGCTTGCGGAGCAAAGTGCGCACTTCCGGGTCGGTGTTGGCTGCTGCTTCGTTGGCGGCAGTTGTGTCGGCGGAAAGATATTTGCGCGTCTGGACTAGGCGGAGGACTTTCTGAAAATCAGTTTGGTGGTGCGTGAAATGGTCGATGATGTCGGCATCGGCGCCAATCCAGAGCTTAAGGTTGCCCACGGTGAAGTCGTGGTCGGCATCGGGATGCTTCTGGTTATACTGGGCGACTTCGGCGGGAGGCATAGTAGTTAGCAGCTTCAGCATGGGTGGCCCAAGCTGCGTCATCGACAAGCTCCGAATGGCTTGCAGCTTCCACGCATCATCTTCTTTAGCAAAGTGCAGATAGAAGTCGTTGCGGCTCAAAGAGTCGCGCAATTCCACAGCCACTACCGCGGTGCTGGCGCCCTGCTGTAGCAGTTGGCAACTGCGTTGCAAGCGGGCCGGAATCTGCTGGCCGAGTGTTTGCGTTTTGGCTTGCTGCTCGGCTTCGCAGCACAGATGCTCCTTCATTTCGGGCCAGCCATCCTTGTCCACAAATTCGCGGGCAATTTGCAAAGGCTCCAAAGGCGGACTCGCTACCAATGCCTGCGGCAAGCACAATAGAAGGAAAAAGAAAAAATACTTCATCGAATAAGCCAAAACAACTGTCTAATAGCCTGTAAACGCGGTAAGCTAACTTCCAAGGTAAGCAGAATGGTGGTATTGATGCGCTTACCAAAGAGCGTAAGGAGTTCAAGCAAACACCTAAGCACAAGCACAGCGGTAGTGTAAAAAACATTTGGCGCTACCGTCGTGCTTACGTCCAGGCTGTACTCTGCTTCAACTAAGTAGACCACTGCTGCGCCCGTACACACCACCCAACACTGTCTCTGTGCTATTAACTCCCTTAGAGGAAAATCCTTTAAGCGTTGGGCTTGCTGGCAACGTTGCCGACATCGATTGCGCAAAGAAATACGCTTGCTACTTCCCACGCCGCCTGCTATTTCAGTAATATCAAGCTACGGTTGTGGGTCCATCTGCGGCTTGTTGCCCGGTTTGGCTTCTACCTTTCATTTGCGCTGTCAGTCTGCTTGTATGTTTTTTGCTTCTATGTTTCGCCACTCGTATCGGGCTTATTGTCTATCTGCTACAGTTGTTGGGTTGGGGTTGCTGGCCATGATGGGGGCTGGGCCGGTGGCTACACCGCCAGTGGCATTTCCAGGAGCGGAAGGAGCGGGCCGTTACACTTCCGGCGGTCGGGGCTCGGTTGCCGTGCCAACTACCGTTTTCGAAGTCACCAACCTCAAAGACGACGACCAGCCTGGTAGCCTGCGCTACGCGCTAACCAAACCGGCCGCGGCGCGCACCATCGTGTTTCGGGTGTCGGGCACCATTCACCTAGCTTCGCCGCTCATTATCAGCAAGTCCAATACTACCATTGCGGGACAAACGGCACCGGGCGACGGTATTTGCTTGGCGGATTATCCGGTGGGGTTGAAAGCCAACAATGTCGTTATCCGGTTTGTGCGCTTCCGCATGGGCGACAAAAACCAGAACAAGGGGCAAGTAGATGGAGCCGGCGGCGACGATGCCTTTGGCGGCATGCGCAACAGCCGCCTTATCGTGGACCATTGCACCATGAGCTGGTCGACGGACGAGTGTTTTTCGGTGTACGAAGGCGACAGTACTACTTTGCAGTGGAACCTAATCAGCGAGCCGCTCAACTACTCCTACCACTTCGAAACCGGCGACAAAGATTTCGAGCAGCACGGGTTTGGGGGCATCTGGGGCGGGCAGCACGCCACCATGCACCATAACTTGTTTGCGAGCTGCAAAAACCGCACGCCCCGCTTCAACGGCAGCCGCTACACGCACTCCGCGGGCTTCGAAAACGTGGATTTCCGCAACAATGTGCTTTACAATTGGGGCGAAAACAACGTGTACGCTGGCGAAGGCGGCAACTACAACATCGTCAACAACTACTACAAATACGGCCCCTCCACCAAAGAAAACGTGAAGGCGCGGGTGCTGAACCCCTACAAGATCGAGAAAGGCGCTAACCCGCTGCCCTACGGTAAGTTCTATGTGACAGGCAACTATGTAGACGCCAGCGCCGACGTGACTCGACACAACTGGCTCGGTGTAACCATGAATGGCGGTGCCGCCGCCGACACGGTGCAAGCCAAAGCTACTGCCCCTTTCGATTTAGGACCTACCGCCACCCAAACGGCCGCCGATGCCTACAAGTCTGTACTACAGCATGTTGGGGCCAGTTTGCCCAAGCGCGATACCCTCGACCAGCGCATTATTCGCAATGTGGTCAACCGTACCGGCCGCATCATCGATGTGCAGGGCGGCTACCCACATGGCACTCCCTACACGGTTTCTCAGAAAGCGTGGCCGGTTCTAGCTTCTAAACCAGCTCCCGCCGATACCGACCACGACGGCATGCCCGATGCCTGGGAAACACGCCAGCGCCTCAACCCCAAAGACCCCGCCGACCGCGCCAAACTGGACGCAAGCGGCTACACTATGCTGGAAGTCTATTTGAATAGCCTCGTCACGCCAGTTGCCACTGTCAAGTAAGTTGGCGGTAAAACCAAGTATCACCTGAATAAGAGAAGGCCACAGCAGACGTCTGCTGTGGCCTTCTCTTTTTTTGTCGGTGGCGGTGGAGAGTTGCGGCAGTAGGAACGGCATGGTTGACAACAAGATACCTGCCGCTAGCCAAGTATATTGCCGCCTAAATAGGTAACTCTATGAGACAGTATTTGCTATTGCTAGCTATGGCTTTGCACCTGCCAGTCGCCGCCCAAACGCAACCTGGCAGCCTGGCCGACAGTGGCACGTTTGTGCTCCACAAATTCGAGCAGCCGATTGGCAAAGAAACGTACCGGCTTACCCGCACCGCGCAAACCCTGACTTACGACGTGGATTTCCGGTTTGTGGACCGGGGCGCGACGGTGCCGTTGCAAGCTAAGCTGGTCGTGACGCCGGACCTGTCGCCCGTGAGTTTGGCTATCAAAGGCAGTACCTCGCGCTTTTCTACTATTAACGATACCATCCGGATTCAAGGGCAGACGGCTCGTATTCAAGTGAATGACAAAGTGGAGACGCGGCCGTTGGCACCGTTGAGTTTTCCGGTAGCGGGCTATTCGCCGGGTACCGTGCAGATGGTGCTCTTGCAGTACTGGCAGCAGCATGGTCGGCCCACTAGCCTTCCTATTTTGCCCACCGGCACCGTCCGCATCACCCACGATGGACAAGACAAGCTCACCTTCCAAAACAAGCCGCTGGTGCTGGAGCGCTACGTATTGAAGGGCTTGGTATGGGGCAACGAATTGCTCTGGACCGATCAGCAAGGCCGACTGATGTGCGTCATCACCAACGACGCCGAAGGCGACAAGCTGGAAATGATGTGGCAACCCTATGAAAGCCTGCTTCCTACGCTCATCGGCAAGGCAGCCACCTACGGCATGCGACTATTTACCTCAGCCACGGATGCCGCAACCACCAAACCAAAGTCGGTGCTGGCCATTACGGGTGGTACGGTGGTAGATGTGGTGCAGGGCCGCACGATTCCGAATGCGGTGGTGCTCGTTGAAAACGGGAAGATCAAGCAGGTTGGGGCGGCCGGCACCGTAAAGATTCCCAAGAAAGTGGAAGTAATTCGTGCGGACGGGCAAACCATACTGCCGGGATTGTGGGACATGCACGCACACTTTCAGCAGCCCGAATGGGGACCTGCTTATTTGGCCGCCGGCGTCACGACGGTGCGCGACTGTGGCAATGAGTTCAGCTACATCAACGCCATTCAGCAGGCCATTGATGCGGGCCAGGGCGTGGGGCCGCACATCCTCAAGGCTGGTATTATTGATGGCGACGGACCCGGCGCACTAGGCATCGTGCGGGCCAATACGCCTGCCGAAGCCGCGCAGGTGGTGCAGCGCTACAAAGCCAATGGCTTCGCCCAAATCAAGCTTTATAGCTCGCTGAAACCGGAAATCGTACGGGCCATTTGCACCGAAGCGCACCGTGTGGGGCTAAGCGTCACTGGCCATATTCCCGAGGGCATGACTATTTATCAGGGGGTGCAGGCCGGCATGGACCAAGTGAACCACATTCAATATGTGGCAAAGGCCATGCCGCGCAACCCCGACCGGTCCATCAACTTTCAAGATACGGCCAGCACCCGGGTGCTCCAGTTCCTCAAGCAGCATCAAACGGTTATCGACCCCACGGAGGGCGTGTACGAAATGTTTCTGCGCTCCACCAAAGACGACATCAAGGCACTAGAGCCGGCCTTTGCCGGGTTGCCCCAAGCTCTGCAACCCCTGTTCCTGAACATGGGCATGCCGCCCGCTGATGCCGACAAAGCCCGGCCCTTCCAAAAAAGCCTGGTTGCTCTCGTTAAAATATTGTACGACAACGGTATACCCATTGTGGCGGGCACCGACATGGTTTTCCCTGGCACGAGCTTGGCGCGAGAGTTGGAACTGTATGTGGAGGCCGGTCTTACGCCCATGCAAGCTCTGCAAACTGCCACCATCACGCCTGCCCGCGTAATGAAGCAAGACCAGCGCACCGGTTCCGTCGAAGCCGGCAAGCAAGCCGACCTAATTATCATCGATGGCAACCCCTTGCAGCAGATACGCGACGTCCGCAAGGTGAAGCTGGTGCTGAAAGACGGCCGCCTATACGAGCCCGCGCGTATGCGCCAGCTAGCGGATTATCAGCAGTAAGTGGTGGCCGGCTTTTAAATCAGGCATCCGTTCGTCAGTTTCTTAGTTCCACTGCCTCTGCTTTCACCTCAAATTCTGCCACTTCTCGCACCTCGCCTGGCGCGAGGTCGCCGAGCCAGATGTTGCCGATGCGCACCCGGACTAGGCGAAGCGTAGGGAAGCCCGCGGCGGCCGTCATCTTGCGCACCTGCCGGTACTTGCCTTCCGTGACGGTGATGCTCACCCAACTGGTAGGGCCGTGTCGGTCGGAGCGAATGTGGCGGGTGCGAGGTGGCAGATCAGGAGGAGCAGAAAGGCGATAGGCAGCGCAAGGCAAGGTTTGGTATTTACCATCGGCGAGGCCTATTTCTACGCCTTGCTGAAGCTGCGCCACGGCTTCATCGGTGACGAGGCCATCGACTTGGGCGAAGTATTCCTTCTCCACGTCTTTGCGGCGAATTTGCTCACTCACGCGGCCATCAGTGGTGAGCAGGAGCAGCCCCTCGCTATGCTCGTCGAGTCGCCCAATAGGCATGGTGCCCTCTGGAAAGTCGTGCAGCTCACCTAGGAAGCGCTTTTTGCGGGCCTCGCTTGGGTTGTTGCTCATAAACTGGCTGAGGTAGCCGTAGGGTTTGTGAACGAGGAAGTGACGATGAAGCATGAGCAGGGCCAACAATCCGACCAAGCAACAGATGTATTTGTGCTGCCGCCGAAGAGCCCAAAGTTACGAAGGCTTGTGTCGCCCACCCGTTAGCCAGCCCTAAGCCTCCTGTTGATCACTCAACTATGACACAAGCATGGTCATAAACTTGAAGTTGCGCTTTGGATTAGGAGCACAACTTATTTCACGCTTTTCTGATGCGTGCGCACCTTAATGGGGCAACTCGGAGACAATAAAGTTTAAAGAAGAAAGAAGCAGAAAGAGCTAGTCCATCTGCTTCCTTCATACACCACCATAAGTGAAACTTAGATACTACCGCGTACGGGCTCGGCCTTTGTTGCGCACGTCGGAGGCGCCGGAACTGCGGGAGGATAGCTCCTCGTCGACGAACACATAGGCGTCGCTGGCCCCGGAGGCATCAATGTCGGCTTTGTCGCTGCGTAGGTCGGAGGCGCGGTAGTCGCTGCTGCCGCTGAGTTGCACGCGCTGGGTTTCCACGCGGCCCTCGAGCCGGATGTCGGAGGCGCCGCTGGCGTCGGTGCTGACGGAATTGGCGTTGAGGGTGAGCGTAACATCGGAGGCGCCGCTAGCATTGATGTGGAAGTTGTCGGCTTTGATGGGCGTTTCGCCTTTCACGTCGCAGGCGCCACTTACTTCAATGCCTTCAAGTTTGGGCGTCGTCACGTATACTTTAACCGACTTGCTACGCATCAATTCGCTGAGAGAGAATTTTTTGTCTCGGTAGATTCGGAGGGTGTTGCCCGATACTTCTGTTTTGATGTGGTCCACTAGTTCAGGAGCCGCATCTATTTTCACTTCGGTCGTTGACCCTTGGCGCAGGTAGATGTCCATTGCGCCGCTGGCCCTCACAGTTTCGAAAGTGCTGACTTGCCGCACTTGCTGCGCCTCAGAAGTAGAACAGGCAGATAACCCAATCAGCGCCGACACGGCCAACGCATTAAAAAACGTAAAGGATTTCATCGGATTCAGCTTACAAAGTGAAAGAAAGGTTACCACTTTCTTAGATGCGCAACGCCTGCAAGCCGTTGCCTGCTATTGCATATATATTGATTTATGAATTGAATGCAAAGCACTTTTTCGGGAATCCAATGACCACACTGGAAGGCGACCCTCTACAAAAGCAATGTAGCCTCGGTAGAACGCCGCGCCATCTTTCTGATGACGGATGCTGCTCTACCGAGGCTACACTACCGCAAGCACCCCGCTTCTAGCTACGACACCTGTGGCTCGGGTTCTCGTACGCGCTGCACCAACGCCACCACTACGGCTCCTAACAGTGCCACCAGCCCAAACGACCACCGCAGGTTAGCTGCCTTAGCCACAAAGCCCACAACCGGGGGCACCACCAAAAACCCAAAATAGCCCACCATCGAAACGGCGGCAATGGCCGAACCCGAGCTTAGCGCCGACGTGCGGCCGGCCATGCTGAACACCATCGGAATCACGCACGAAACGCCAAGTCCCACCAGCACAAACCCAAGGCCCGCTACCAGCGGCACCGGAACCAGCGCGGCCAGGCCTAAGCCGCAGGTCATGAGTAGGCCGCTGTAGTGCAGCATCGGCTTCACGCCGTAGCGGTTGGCCAGCCAGTCGCCGCTGAAGCGGCCGGTGGTCATGGCCACCATGTACACAGCAAACCCGATGGTGGCCGTTTCCTTGCTCATGTGCACGGCTTTCTCGAAGTAGATGCCGCTCCAGTCGTACATCGTGCCCTCGCAGGCCATGGAGGCAAAGGCAATAATTCCGAATTTTAGGAGGGTCTTATCGGGTAACGAGAAGCCTGTTTTGCGCTTCTCTGGGTCGGGGCGAATATCCAGGGTATTCGGAAAAAAGTAGATGGCCACGGCCGTCAGCACCACCGCCACTACCAGAAAGTGGTACTTCGGCAACACCCCGGCTGCTACTAAGCCCGAGCCTACCGCGGCGGCGGCAAAGCCCGCTACGCTCCACACGCCATGAAAACTGGCAATGATAGACCGGTCGTAGAGCGCTTGCACTCCCACTGACTGCGCGTTCACCGAAATGTTGAGCAGGTTGCGCGAACAGCCGAAGCAAAACAGCAGCGCCACCAACTGCCACGTTTCCTGCGCAAACCCCAACAAGGCCAACGCCACATTGTAGAGCACTGCTCCCACCAGCATAACCTGTCGACTGTTGAAGCGCTGCAGAAGGATGCTGGTCACGGGCAACGTGAGCATCAAGCCCGTTGGCAAGGCAAACAATACGCCCCCTAGCTGCGCCTCATCGAGGCTCAATTGACTTTGGATGGTTGGAATGCGCGAAGCCCACGTCGAAAACCCAAATCCCGATAAAAAGAAAAACAGCGCAATAGCGATGCGCGCCCGCTGGGCCGTAGGGTTTTCCGAAATTTCTGTTGTTATCATAATAAACTGCCGACTAGACTGTAAAGCTACTAGCCGGTTGCTGCCTTTCGCTAGCGTAAAAGATTAGGAACGCCTCAGTTCCGCTCAGCACACCTGAGGCACCTAGTATGATAGTGCTGCCAAACACTACCCTGGCCGTCCTACTGAGCGTAGCCGAAGCATCTCGCTAGTGTGGTAAACCCTTTTGTCGGTTCAACGATTCGCGCGAGATGCTTCGGCTGCGCTCAACAGGACGGGTATAGCTTGGCAACAGAAGTGCTAGCAGGCGAGATGGTACGGCTTTGTACACTCCGCTCAGCAGGACGATTGTCTATGTGGCTGTCCGGAATATTATTTAGTGCCCACGAAAGGTGGTTACTGCGGAAGGGTGACCTTAAAGATCTGATAAGGCTCGGTCCGTTGCGAACGGGGAATGTGCAGCTGCGAGGTTGTAACGTACAGTCCTCCATCGGGACCAAAGGAGAAGCTATCAGGCCACTTCAGTTGTTGGTCCTGAACCACAATTTGAAGCTTGCCCTCCGTCGTAAGTCGCGTTACGGCGTTTAGCTCGATGGAAGTGAAATACAGATTGCCGGCTGGGTCGAAAATCATGCCGTCGGTGGGGCCAGTGTCACCCACCGGCTCCACGCGTTGGCTTAGCTGGCCAGCCGGCAACGATTCGTCGCGCAGGTACTGCGTGCCGATGCGGTAAAGCGTACGGGCCGTGAGGGCGTGGTAGTAGATGTATTCCCGGTCTGGCGAAAGTGCTAGGCCATCGGAGTCGAGGGAGGGGAGCTTCCCACTGCGGTTGCGCCAGACCCGGCCTTCGACCGTCAAAATCAGATTTTCGGATTTGGTGGTGGGGTTGTTGCCCAGTAAACGGCGGCTCCGGCCGGTAGTCAGGTTCACCACAATGATGGCGCCCTGGTTGGAATCGGTGATGTAAGCGAAGTTACGCTCTGTATCCACGCGCACGTCGTTGAGATAGCCCGCAGGGTAGGCCACTGTTTCGTCGAAGTCGATGCGCTGCACTAGCTGGCGGGTGTTGGAGTCGAACTTCAGCAGCTTAGCCCCGCCGCGCACCACCCCCCGCATCTGGGGCGAGCCCGCGTCGAGCACCCACAGGAAGTTGTTGGCATCGGTGTACACGCTTTGCACGCACACAAAGCGGTTTTGGGCCGGCAACGACGGCTTCCAGTTGTTCCAGGTGGTATCAGGAAAAGCAATAGCCTGCGTGTTGCGAATTTCGGCCACTGAGTAAGGTATTGTATCAGTCTCCATCCGCGGGAAATTGGCGAAGATGCGGCCGTCGCGCATCACGGCCACACCGGTCCACTGAACCTGCGAAGTTGCCGTTTGGGCCAGCGTAGTGCCTGGTAGAGTAGGGGTGTCGGGTTGTTCGTCGTTGTCGTCTTTGCAGCTGGTCAGCAAAGGCAAGCTGGTCAGAACGACGAGCAACGGAAGTAAAAAGCGTTTCATAGTAAGAGGAAAGAACAAAGAACTTGAAGGCTTCCCTACGCAAGGCTAGCACGAAGAGGCTAGGTGATAACCTCGCTTCTGTTTGATTTTAAGTATTCATACTCAGTGAGTTTGCGGCAAATACGGAAGGTCAGCTTACCCTTCTTTCACCAAGATGAGCAGAGTGCAGAGACGCAACCGTTTATGTCTCCTCGTGGAAGAAAGTTGTAAAAACGGCTTGAACGACAGGAAGTGTCTCGTCTCTACACCCCATGTGCATCGTTCACCGAAGCCCACAAGAGATATAGGGTCCATCTTATAATCAGCGAGTTACGCGGTCAGTCGCATGATTCTACAACCTCACTTGAAGCTGCACCGTAACAGCCGGCAGTATAGCTGCTTGGCTATGTCCAACTTCATTTGATTTTTACATTTATGCAGAAGACCCTGCTCTTGTTCTCGGCCGCTGCCACTCTTGCGGCCACCGCTTGCACTCAAGACAAACCCGCCGCTGTCGATGTCGCGACCACGCCGTCGGCTGACACGGCCGTAGTTGCAAGCCGCGACGGTGCCAATACCGATACGGCCGCCTACCGCACCGATGCTGACGCACTAGCTGCCCGCGTGGCGGAAGACCTTAAGCTGACCGATACCGTTGTGGTGACGCGCATCGAGAAAACGTACTACACCCGGGGCCGCCGCCTCAACGAGGCCACCACCCGCTACACCACCGATACCACCGGCCGCTACGCCGCACTGCGCGCCATCAACGACGAAACCGATCAGCAGGTGCGCACCATCATCCCCGATCAGTACGACACCTACACCGCCAACCGCGCCACCTATTACGACGGCACGCCCTACACAGCCGCTACGCCCGCACCCGCTACTGCCTCAACTGCGGAAGCGCCTGCCCGCCGCCGTGGCCCGGCCATCGAGAAGTACGAGAAGAAGGCCAACGGTGAAACCAAAATCAAATACGCCAACGGCAAGACCGTGAAAATAGATAAGGATGGCGATACGAAAGTGGAGTACCCAAACGGCACGAAAGTGAAGCGCGACGCCGACGACGGAGAACTGAAAGTGAAAAACTAACAATGCTCTTTCCTCAACACAAAGCCCCTGCGTCCGCTTGATGTAGGGGCTTTGTGTTGAGGAAAGCTTAGGTTGCGGCGGTTGGGTTGCTAGCTCAAGTAACTAGCAGTAGTATAGCCCTCCGTATAAGAAGTTGGATGCGGCTAACTGGCAACGTTGCCGGCAACGATTGCGCAACTAAATACCAAAATTCCCGACACGTTTGCCTTTGAAAATCATTAGTATGGTTAGCTACTAAAGCTGCTTATCTAGGCCTGTAGAAGCGGCTGCTAGTTGCTGACTGCGTACAGCTTCGGGCTGGCAGCTACAGCCCAACAAATCGTTCAGATTTCTCCACCAAATTCCCTAAGCATGATCCCAAACTTTACCTTACCACAACAGAAAACCTTAGCGCGGCGCGGCTTATTTCTTGCACTGGCCCTCAAGCTCGTAACTCTTGCCCAGCAGCGCAGGCGCAGCTACCCTCATTTCCGGGGGCAGAAGGAGCCGGCAAATTCACTTCCGGGGGCCGCGGTACGGCGGCAGCAGCTACTACCGTTTTTGAGGTAACCAACCTCAGCGACGATGGCCAACCCGGTAGCCTGCGCTACGCCGTCACGCAACCTGCTACCTACCGCACGGTCGTGTTTCGAGTGTCGGGCACCATTCATTTGCTGGGCGATTTGCGCCTCAACCGCGCCAACACCACCATTGCCGGGCAAACCGCCCCGGCGACGGTATTTGCATTGCCGATTATCCGGTCAGCCTCAATGCCGACAACATTATTATCCGCTTCGTGCGCTTCCGGTTAGGCGACAAAAACCAGAACCAAGGCATGGTGAACGGCAGCGGCGACGATGATGCTTTCGGGGGCATTGGGTACCGCAAAATCATGATCGACCACTGCACCATGAGCTGGTCGGCCGACGAAGCGTGTACCGTGTACCGCGGCGACAGCACCACCTTGCAGTGGAACCTGATCAGCGAGCCGCTCGACTATTCCTACCACTTCGAAACCGGCGACACCGACTTCGAGCGCCACGGCTACGGCGGCATTTGGGGCGGCCGAAACGCCACCATGCACCACAACTTGCTGGCCCACATGCGCGGCCGGATGCCCCGTTTCGACGGCAGTCGCAACCTCTCGCCCAATACTGCCGGGCAAGAAAACGTGGACTTCCGCAACAACGTGCTCTACAACTGGGCTTCCTACAACGTGAATGGCGGCGAAGGTGGCAACTACAACGTGGTCAACAACTACTACAAATATGGCCCCTCCACTACTACCGGTTCCTCAGGCGGGGTTGCAATTCGTAGCGAAGTCATCAACCCGTATAAGCTAACCTCTGGCAGCAAGCCGCTGCCCTACGGCAAGTATTATCTGACCGGCAACTACGTCGATGGCTACCCGGCGGCCACGGCCAGCAACTGGCTGGGTGCCGTAATGAACGGAGGTACCCGCGCGGACACCGCTTTAGCTAAAGTAACAGCGCCCTTTGCCACGGTGGAGTTGCCCGTGCAAAGTGCCCAAGACGCTTACTTGGCCGTGTTGCAAAACGCCGGCTGCATCCTGCCCGTCCGCGACGCCCTTGACCAGCGCATTGTAAACGATGTGCTCAACCGCACCGGTGGCCTCATTGATGTGCAAGGTGGCTTTCCGCACGGCACGCCCTACAGCATCTCCCAAGTAGCCTGGCCTGAACTCAATTCCCTGCCTGCCCCGCCGATGCCGACCACGACGGCATGCCTGATGCCTGGGAAACCAGCATGGGCCTTAACCCCGAAGATGCTACCGACCGCAACACCCGCGGCGCCAATGGCTACACCATGCTGGAAAACTACCTGAACGGCCTTACGGCTCCGGTACTAGCTGTTGCCGCTTCCAACTCAACCACTGAGCTACTTCAAGCATATCCTAACCCCTCCCAGCACGAACTAACGTTGGCGCACCCGGTAGCTAGCCGTGGCGCTAGCCTAACAGTTTACAGCTTCGATGGGCGCAAAGTACTAACCCTGCCCGCCGCTTCTGGTACGCGCGAAACCCACATCCGCACCGCTGATTTGGCGCGCGGCAGCTATCTGATTTTGTACACCGATGCTCAACAGCGCCTCTCAGTGAAATTCAGCAAGGACTAGCTTTCGGGCCACCCACAGAGGTAGGACTTACTTGAAAAGAACGACGTGCTTTGGCAAGTAGTTACCAGAGTATGTCGTTCTTTTTCGGATATAAAGAATTCGAATCAGCCTAGAGTGCCGACCAACCTATAGATATAAGAAAAACGGCGCCGGTTTTCGCCGAGCGCCGTTTATTCAAAGTGGAACAAGTTGCATTCAGGGTTTCAAGCCTGGTGTTTACGGCTGGCCGCTTAGCGCAGTCTGCGGTTTGCTGCTTGGGGAGTGCAACAGCTCCAGGGTATGTTTGAACATGCTGGCATCCCCCCACTCGCCATGGCCCGGCACAACTAAGCTCGCTTTCGGATAGCGCGATGCTACTGCACGCACAGCTACCGGCCACTGCTTCAGGTTGGCATCATCGATGTTGCCTAGTGCAGTAGCGTCGGCACCTTTTATGAGGCAGCCACCGAAAAGTACTTGCTGGTTGGGGAGCCAGGCTACCATGTTGTCTGGGGAGTGGCCGGGGCCGGGGTAGAACAACTCCAGCCGGGTACGGCCCGCCCGAATTACGGTGTAAGGCTTGATGGCCGGCGTGGGTACGCCGAACGGCAGTGTAGCGGCGTGCTCGGCGGTAGGTGGCGTGCAATACACTTTAATATTGTTGGCTTGCAGTACGGGCAAGCCGCCCAATCTGTCTTCGTGCGCGTGGGTGATAACCACCAGGCGCACCCGTTGGTGCAAGGTATCGGCCACCCAGCGCAACAGTTCCATGGTTTGGTCGGGGTCCCAAGCCGTGTCTACTACCAAAGCCCCGGTTTTGGTCTTGACGATAAGGCCGTTGGATGGTACCGGCACCGGATTGCCGGGGTAGCGGCGGTAAGAGGTATGCACATATACATCCGGGGCAATGCGCTGCACCCGTAGGTGAAGGGATTCCAGCTTTGGGTGAGGGGGTGCGCCGGCCGACAGCAAAACCGAACAAACTAAAAAGAAGCTCGCCAGACCTAGCCGGCGCAAAGAGTACAGGAAGCGTAAAGACAAAACGGGCGTTCAAAAAAGGAAAGACAAGCTGCCTAAACGTCTCGCCTACTCAAATAGTGCGCTGCCTCGTCGAGTAGCTTCAGAGTCAGGAGTATAAGTTGTTCGAGAGCTTTTAGCAGACTAGTGCAATGAATACATGGCGGCAGGGGAAGCCACTGAAGTGTGTAGAACTTTGACTGGCAGGCAATAGTTGGCAATTCAATAAAAGCTGCCAACCTTACGTAGTACCACGACCCACTTTCCGCTCTTAGCTCCTTAGTATGGAACCTCTCGTTGCTTCCGTTTCTTCTTCGTCCGAAACGTCAGCGTTGCAGCAGCTTTTCAAGCGGCAGCAAGCCCGCTCGGAGGCGCTGCGCCGCGAAAGTGCCGGCCCGCGGGCAGTTCGCCTGCGCAAACTGGGGAGTGGATAGAGCAAAACCGCAAGGCTATTCAGGAAGCGTTGTACGCCGACTTCCGCAAGCCCGCCACCGAAACCGACGTTACCGAAGTTTGGCCGTCGCAAACCGAGCTGAAGCACACGCTCAAGCACCTCAAGCAGTGGACTTCGGTGAAGCCGGTGGATACGCCGCTGGCCCTGATGGGCGCGCGCGGCTGGACGCAGGCCGAGCCCAAGGGCGTCTGCCTCATCATGGCACCCTGGAACTACCCGTTCTACCTCGCCATCGACCCGCTTATCTCGGCCCTGGCGGCGGGCAATTGCGCCATCATCAAGCCTTCTGAAATGACGCCCAGCGTGGCCGCCCTGCTTAGCCGCATGGCCGCGAAGTGTTTGATCCGGCGGAAGTAGCAGTGGTAGAAGGCGACAAGGAAGTGGCCACCGAACTGCTGAAGCTGCCCTTCGACCACATCTTCTTCACCGGTAGTCCGCAGGTAGGCAAAATCGTGATGCGGGCCGCCGCTGAACACCTCACTAGCGTCACGCTGGAGCTGGGCGGCAAAAGCCCAGTCATTGTGGATGAAACCGCCGACTTGCGCGATGCTGCCGAGAAAATCATGTGGGGCAAGGGCATCAACGCCGGCCAAACTTGCGTAGCCCCCGACTATCTGCTGGTACACGAAGCCGTACAGGAGCCACTGCTAGCCGAAATGCGAGCCGTGGTGCAGCGTTTCTACAATGCAAATGGCCAAGGCGTAGCCACCTCCGATTCGTTTGCGCGCATCGTGAACCAGCACCACTTCGAGCGGGTGGCCGGCATGCTGGAAGACGCGCAACAACACGGAGCCACAGTGGCGATGGGCGGCCACGTTGATGCCCAGCAGCGCTTTATTGAGCCCACGGTACTGCTGAACCCTACCGCCGACAGTCGCGTGATGCAAGAGGAGATATTCGGCCCGCTGCTGCCCATCCGTACTTTCAGCACCCTTATGCAAGCCACCGACGAGGTGAATTCGCGGCCCGGCCGTTGGCGCTGTACGTGTTCACCCAGAACAAGGAAAACCAGCGCTACTTGCTGCGCAACATTCCGGCGGGTGGCGCGGCCGTCAACGAAACCATCTTGCAACTAGCCCACCCGGAGTTGCCCTTCGGTGGCGCCGGCAACAGCGGCATCGGTCGTGCCCACGGGTACGCGGGCTTTCTGGCTTTCTCCAACGAAAAATCAGTGCTCAAGCAGCGCACCGGCTTTACGGGCATCAAAAGCTTCTATCCTCCTTACACGCCCAAGGTGCAGCGCATGGTAGGGTGGCTGCTGCGCTGGCTGTAGAGAATGAGGGGCTAGAGTTCGGTGTTTAACGTTCTGACTACCAAGCTCGCGTAGCCAAGGCAATGAAGTTGGTTTGATCAGCCTAACGCGCTACTATTTGTATGCAAGCCGAGCATTTCTGGTGAAAACATCTTATATTTTCCAGACCCGGCCGGCTTCCCAAGAGTTGGCAATTTCCCCGCCTCGCCCTTTCAAGTAGTATGATCTTCACCGAAGCCCAGCGTGTTACGCTACGTGCCCTTGCCGACACTTTTATTCCGTCCATAGATGGACCTGCTGAACACGCCGCTTACTGGCAGCGTCGGGGTTCTGAAGGGGTGGACCTCGATAAGATAGGGGAAGTGCTGGACGAGCAACCCGCTGGAGCACAAGCCGAATTCCTGAAGCTGTTGGACTTGCTCGATACAGTAACGTTGGGGTTGACGTGGTTTGGGCCGCTACGTCCGTTCAGCCACTTGCAACCCGCCCAGCGCGAGAAAATGCTGCAAAGTTGGTCGCAGAGCAATCTGCCACAACTCCGCAAAGGCTTTCACGCGTTGCGCAAGCTGTTCGTGTTCTTGTACTACGGCAGCTCCTCAACCGAAGCGAGCAACCCAGTATGGGAAAATATCGGGTACGCAGGCCCACTGCCCGCCGATGATGTAGTGGATACAGTCAAACCCATCCGAACTTTAAAGCCCACCGAAGATGTGGTCTACGACTGTGAGGTGCTGGTGATTGGTAGCGGCGCGGGTGGGGGCGTAGTGGCTGGCGAGCTGGCCGCCGCTGGCCACGATGTGCTGGTGCTGGAAAAAGGTCCCTACTGCCACGGCTGCGACTTCACGCAGCGCGAGGTAGACATGCTAGGCAAGCTCTACGATGGCAAAGGCGCGCTCAGCACCCAAGATGGCGGCATCAGCTTGCTAGCTGGGTCCTGCTTGGGCGGGGGCACCACCGTTAACTGGGCCGGCGCTTTCCGCACGCCCGACTACATCCTACAAGAGTGGGCGCGCGAGCATATGGTGCCGCATTTCACGTCGCCTGATTTTCAGAAAAGCGTGGATGCCGTGAGCACAGCACTGAGCGTGAACACCGATTATCCGCGCCACAACGGCCAGAACCAAGCCCTCTGGGACGGCTCGACGAAGTTGGGGCAGCACGTAAAGCTGATTCCGCGGAACGAAAAAGGCCTCACCGATTCGGAAGCGCACTTCCGGGGTTTAGGCTACAGCACCATGGGCGATGCCTACGGCATTAAACAAGGCACGCTGAATACTTATTTGTTGCAGGCTTTCGAGCACGGCGCCCGGCTGCTAGCCGATACCCGCGTGGAGCGCGTGACCATAGCCAACAACCGGGCAACGGGTGCGGTGGCGGTGCACACGACAGCCGACGGGCAGGAAATACGCGTAACGGTGCGGGCCCGGCGAGTGGTAGTAGCGGGCGGCGCCATTCAAACGCCGGCTTTACTGTTGCGCAGCGGCCTGAAGCACCCGCACCTGGGCCGCCACCTCAACCTGCATCCCACGGTGGTAGTTTCGGCACTGTACGAGCAGGCCATGAACCCCTGGTTTGGACCCAGCATGTCGGTGGTGAACGACAGTTTCACTAAACTCAGTGGCACCAACTACGGCGCTAAATTGGAAACCCCGCCAGCTCATGCCGGCCTGATGAGCATGGTGCTGCCTTGGTTATCGGGGCTCAGCATAAGAAACTGATGCAGCAGGCGGCCCATATGGGCTCATTCATCGTCTTGACCCGGGACCGGGACGGCGGCCGCGTCAACATCGACAAATACGGCCATGTAGTGGTTGACTATGTGCTCAGCGAATACGACCGCGCCCACATGCTAGCAGGCGTGCGGGGGGCCGCCGAAATTCATGCGGCGGCAGGGGCGCACACCATCTTTTTACCGCACGGTACGTTGCCTACTCTGCACGCGCAACACGGCCAGATCCAGAACCCCAAGGTGTTGGAGCAACTGCCGCATTTGAGTTGGCGCCCCAACCAATACGGCCTCTACAGCGCCCACCAGATGAGCAGCTGCCGCATGGGCGGCGACTCGTTTACTCACCCCGTTAGCCCAACCGGCGAAACCTACGAAGTCCGCAACCTGTTCGTCGCCGACGCATCGGCATTTCCGGCTTGCAGTGGCGTAAACCCTATGCTTACCACTATGGCGCTGGCGCACTTCACGGCTCAGCACTTGAAAACCAGTGGGGTAACGGGGGCAAGTACCACCTCTTCTGCGGCAGCGTCTGTGGCGGCTACGGCGTCCTGAGTGTCGAGGTAGAAGATATAGGGCATTCGGAATAGACGAGTGGTGCGGTTTTCGCGTATGGGGTCCACACACACTCATACTTTTTCTGCGCTATGTTCTTTTCTCGCCCTCTTCTCGCCCTGTGCTTGCTGGCTTCCCTGGCCACTGGCTGTGCCCGTCGCAACAAGAATATTCCCGAAGCTAAATCTGTAAGTGTAGCCCCTGCGCCCGCGCCCACGGTAGCCCCCACCGCCGCCCGCGACCTAACTGATGTAATGACCGACGAGCTGAAGCTGCGCCCCGACCAGCAGCAGAAGGTGCGGGCTATCCTGACCAGCACCGCTGAGCAAGCCAACAATGCTCAAAAGCAATACGCCACCAATCGGCCCGCCCTAATGGCAGAGCTAAAGCGCATCAATACAGCTTCCAACCAACAAATGCAGCAGGTACTCACGCCTACGCAGTACCAACAACTTAAAACTAAACAGCGTCAGATGCAGGCCGAAATGCAAAGCCGCAAATCTGGCCAGTAGGTTGCTGTTCTGGTAGCCACTGTGCTGCGCGAAATGTCGAGTTTTTCTGCACTAGCGCACCTTCGCCTTGGTCAGGAACCGTGCAAACAACCCGGGGGTAAGCCGTTTCAGCAGCACCCCGAGGGTTTCGCGGCCCCCGATATAAACTTCGTTTTTGCCCTTTGCCACGGCGTGCAAAGCGCGTCGGGCAAATGTGGCGGGAGCTAACCCCTTATTGGTAGCATCGTCCATGGTTCCAAGAGGAGTTCCGTCGCCAGTAAGGGCATTGACGGAGATAGTAGTCCGGATGAAGCCGGGGCAGATTAAAGTGACTCCCAATCCGGTGCCCGCTAGTTCGGCCCGCAACGAATCAAAAAAGCCGTGGAGCGCGTGCTTGGAAGCAGCGTAGGCCGACCGGTAAGGCGAGCCAAACTTGCCTACCAAACTACTCACCACTACTATCCGTCCGCTGCCCTGTTCAAGCAAATGCGGCAGCACGGCTTTGGTCAGCGCAACGGTACCGAAGTAATTCACTTCCATTAGCTGCCGGTCTACGGCCAGGGTGGTTTCCAAGGCCAAAGAGCGCTGGCTCAGGCCCGCATTGTTGACCAGCACATCCAACCGGCCATACTGCGTTAGTACTTGTTTCACTGCGGCTGGTAGGCTAGCAGCATCCGTTAAATCGAGGGGAACTACCAGCACCTGAGCGGGTGCACAAGCGGCCTGCACCCGCTCCAGCGCCGCTACATTGCGCGCCGACAGCACCAACCGCGCCCCTTGCTGGGCAAATTGTAAGGCCAGCGCCTCCCCAATACCCGTGGAAGCCCCGTAATCCAAACGACTTGCTGGCTAAACATCATATGCATAGAATAAAGCGAGGGGCCACAAGTATTGGAGCAATGGTAGTTGAAAATACCTATTCTACTTCTACGTAGTCCGGGGTGCCGCGGTAGCTACCATTACTAGCCTGCGACAGAAGCAGCCATTTCCTCTGGGCTTGCCTAGACTTTGTGAAGAAGGAAGGATTGGTTTTATATATCTCGTTGCGCTCCAAATTTATTTGATTCATCAAGTAGCGTTGTTGAAGGTCATTTTTAAAGCCCATGAGCTGAGCAAGCTGGTCTCTTACTTCTGGAGTGAGAGGTAGTCGGTTGAGGCTGTCACGGCGAATTCTCTGGCGTCGTTGCTGTTCGGGTGTGATCTGGCCATTACGCCTCATAATGTTCAACAATTGCTCCTTCAAAGCCATATACTTGTACACGTGGTTTCCCGGATCCTGTAGCTTCAGCACCTTATATGGCTTGCCTTTCTTGGCAGGCGCGGTGGCTTGGTCACAGCCACCGAAAAACAGCAACCCCACGAAGCAACTAGCAGCCAACAGAACAGGGCGGAATTGGCCGATCATGGTGAAAACAACACGTACTGCGCGGGAACAAGTAACGAGGTCCATAACCAACGTAGCGGTAAGTGAGACAATGTTAGGTGTATACGTGCCCGATAGAGTAGTGCGAAACAGCGTGCAACTTCTCAACTGGCCACATCAATAAGATATAGCAAATAAGATACTTAACTTCAAGCTAAGTGCCTAGCCTCACCACCAGACCGAGCTTGGCATCAGGCCCTTAGCATCTACACCGCAACATTCCCTGAGTGCAAGCCGTTCGCACAGCTTTTCCGTCTACCTCAACCTTCCACCCGTGCGTCGTCAATCAGCTCTGCTCCATTTCAACCCTAAGCTCAGCCTCAACGCCGATGGCAAGCACGTCCGCGACGGCCTCTCCACCGTGCTGCGCACCGGCGACAATATCTGGGTGAGCTGCGACGAGCGCACCAGTATCGAGCGGCTGCGCCTGAGCGCCCCGAACGAGTTTAAGGGGCACTGCCGCTACGAGTTAAGTGAGCTGCTGGATCTGGGTGAAGATGCCGAAGAGGAAATCGACATCGAAGGCATGGCCGAAGCCGACCATTACCTCTGGGTGATTGGTTCGCACAGCCGCAAGCGCAAGCAGCCCAAGCCGCAGGACGATGACATGGCCAAGCAAATTGCCCGGCTAGCCGAAGTAAAAGAAGAGCCGAGCCGCTACTTACTGGCGCGCATTCCCCTGCTGCAGAACCCTACCACGGGCGACTATGAGCTGTTTCGGGAAGCGCCGCACCCCACCGAACCCGGCAAAACGCTGTGTGCTGCCCAGCTCCACGGCTCCGACACCAGCAACGAGCTGCTGGACCTCCTAGTCCGGGACCCGCACTTAAAGCCGTTCATGCAAATTCCGGGCAAAGACAATGGCTTCGATATTGAAGGGTTGGCAGTGACTCCCGATGGCCGCTTGTTTGTAGGCTTGCGCGGCCCTGTGCTGCGCGGGTGGGCAGTGGTGCTCGAACTATTGCCCCGCGAAGACAAGCACGGCCGCTTGCGCCTCGCCGAACTAGCGGGTGCTACCGAAAAGTATTACAAGAAACACTTCCTAGCCTTGGGCGGCATGGGATTACGCGAATTGCGCCAACGCGGCTCCGACCTGCTGCTCCTAGCTGGTCCCACCATGGACCTCGACGGTACCATTGCCGTTTACTGCTGGCCCGACGCTCTGCGCTGCGAGCAAGACAGTCTCGTTGGTCCCGACAAGCTACAGCGCCTCTTCGACGTGCCCCACGGGTTCGGCCCCACGGCTGGCCAAGACAAAGCCGAAGGCATGGGCTTGCTCGACGACAAACACGTGCTGATCGTGTTCGATACCCCAACCGACAACCGCAAACCCGCCGCCCACCAAGTAGTAGCCGATGTATACCCCATCTAAAAAGCGCTTCTTGGTTTGAAACCTATTCTGGCAGCAATGGTTTGCCACGTTTCCTTTTCAGAGCACACAACTGCCGAGTATATGACCCGCCCGTCGAGTTAAATATTTATCACCTGGTGCTGCTTCCGCCCCGAACTACTCTCTGACCTATAGCTGCAACCCCATGCCTTTATTGCGAACTCCCGAAACCACGCATCGGATTCATTTCCAGGACTGCGACATGATGGGCCACCTCAACAATGCCCGCTACCTCGACTATTTCTTGAATGCGCGCGAAGAACACACCACGCAGCACTACGCCCTCAACCTGGGGGCGCTTACGCGGGAGCTTGGTACCAGCTGGGTTATCACCAAACACCACATCAGCTACCTACGGCCCGCCAACCACGGCGAGATAGTGCTCGTGCGCAGCCAGCTCATCCATTACGACAATTCCAACTTGGTAGTAGAGATGCAAATGCTAAGCGAAGATGGGCAGCGCCTTAAGGCATTGCTCTGGTCGGAAATGGCTTTTGTATCGGTAAAATCGGGTACCCGCACCGAACACCCCGATGACCTGATGGATATGCTGGAAGAACTGGACGTGCCCGGCATTGAGTACGACCCCGACGGCTTTGATGATCGGGTGAAACGAGTGCGCAAACAACTCAAGCAGCTTCGCCAGGAGTAGCGGGTTCAGAGGGAGTGCATAACTCGGGCAGAAAGCCGCCTAAGGTAAACCTGCTACGGAAGCTGGGCGTAAGAAAAACCGGCGCGGACATACCGCCGCCTCGTTTTTTCTAAAGGACACACAGCATGAGTATCTTCAGCAGCGACAAACTGAAAGGCAAGAAAATAGCCATTGTAGCCACCGATGGTTTCGAGCAAGTAGAGCTTACCGAACCCAAAAGCTACCTCGAAGGCGAAGGCGCCGAAGTAGACGTTATTTCCTTGAAAAGCGGCTCCATCAAAGGCTGGGACAAAACCGATTGGGGCGACAAAGTGGATGTTGATAAAGTAATAGGTGAGGCACGCGTAGCCGACTACGACGCCCTGGTGTTGCCCGGCGGCCAAATCAACCCCGACAAGCTGCGCGTCGAGCAAGACGTGGTAAACTTTGTAGGCGAATTTATGCGCTCCGGCAAAGTAGTGGCCGCCATCTGCCACGGTCCCTGGACCCTCATCGAAACGGGCCTCGTGCACGGTAAGCGCATGACCAGCTTCCCTAGCATCAAAACCGACCTCAAAAATGCTGGTGCCCAGTGGGAAGACTCGGAAGTGGTGGTTGATAAAGGGCTCATTACCAGCCGCAACCCCGACGACATTCCTGCCTTCAACAAAAAGATAGTAGAGGAAATACTGGAAGGCGCCCACGCGCCGCGCAGCTAGGCTGCCATTCCACCCGGCCGAAAACCCACAACGCCTTTATTTTATTGAAAAAGACCCTACCGAATGCGGTAGGGTCTTCCTGGTTTTAGGGCAACAGCTCTAGCAGTTGAGCAGCCTGTTGATGATACACCAAGTAGAAGCCTACGTCGAATAAGAGCAGGAACGCGCCCTGAAGCCACAACGAGCGGCCAAAGCCAAGTAGCCGTTCGGGGACTTTAAGGGCAGTGGCAGCCCGCGCCCGTAGCCAGCTCCCCGTGCAGATATAAGCTACATCAAGCCCCGCATTGAACAGCAGAATCTTCTCGAAGTTGAATTGCGCCGTGAAGCTCTCAGCCAGAGTAAGGCCCGCTACCTGATTGGGGTGCGCCTGCAACATTCCCCAGACCGCCAGCGCCACATTCACGAAGTTCCAGCCCAGATTCATCTGATGAAAATAGACGGCTTCGGTACGCCCACCCGAGCGGTTCACGTAGTAGCCGCTTATCAACAGGTTGAGCAGCGCCCAAGTACCGAGCACGGCCATGCGCGTTCCGCCAGCAGCTCACGGCCGTGGTTGATGGCAGGCAACAAATCGAGGAAAAGAAAAGCCATAAGGTAGCAACGTACAATAGCCCAACAACAAACAAAAGGGAAGCCGCGCTGGCTTCCCTTTTGTTTGTTGTTGCAAGAATAAAAGGACTAGTTGGTGAAGCCTATGCCTACGTACAGCTGGAAGGCGCCGTTCTTGACGTTGCTAAAGGCTTGTCTGCCGGAAGCACTTGGGTCATCATAGATTTTGGCTAGTCCTAAATCATAACGGGCACCCACGCGGGCCGGGCCTACCCGGGCTTCGAGGCCACCGACTACGCCGTAGTCCAAGCTATGAAAGCCAGCTCCGCTAATGCCTTTCTCGACACCCTGGTCTTTAACCCGCACCAGCAACGAAGCCTGTGGCCCTACATGCACACTCACGTTGTCGAGGAAGTTGTACACGAACAGAACCGGCACCTGAACGTAGTCGAGACGCGTTTCGCGCACTGGGTTGTTGCTACCTGTGCTGCTGGCCCGGTCGTCGAAGCCTTTGCGGCTGAACAATATTTCGGGCTGAATAGAAACCTTGTCGTTGAGGCCGAATTGGGCGTACACGCCAACATGGTAAGTCTTCAGGTTCGATAGGTCGCTGTAGTTTTCGGTGTCGCTGCCGTGCAAGTCAATCAGATTGAGGCCGCCTTTGATGCCGAAGCCGTTGTTGCGTGAATCGCTGGTAGAAGGTGCGTAGTCGGTGGAAGACCGCACACCGTCAACGCTTTGCTGCGCCATTGCGCTAAAGCCGACGCTGCAAATAGAGAATAAGAGAAACAGTTTTTTCATGGGTGGCACAGATTAAAAGTTGAGGTTGAGCCCAGCCCATAGGGCAGAGAAAGTAGGGTTCAACTAAGGGCCTATACTTGGGGAACTACGTAAGGTTGCGCCGCCTTTATTTTCTAGCATAAAAGTTTTGGTATAGTAGCTAGCATCTTTAAGAACAGTTACTATCTTTGGCTCTTTACGGCCGCCGCCAGCCGATTTGCGGGGCGTTAGCTCAGTTGGTTCAGAGCACTACCTCGACAAGGTAGGGGTCACTGGTTCGAGCCCAGTACGCCCCACGCAAATCGCACCGAATCCGAAATAACCGTCTGGAAAGGCGGTTATTATCGTTTTAGGGCATTGGGTTATGAAGGTGAATAGGGGGTAGCAAACGCTAGGAGTGAGGGAAATAGAACCAGATTATTTTCTCTTTAGCACCTCATCAATTTCACCTGCTACCTGTTACTTCAACACCTCCCTTATTACTCCATGCTTTCTATTGCTTGGGCACCGCTCTACGCCCATCCGCTGCCCGATAACCACCGCTTCCCAATGCTGAAGTACGAGTTGCTCCCCGAGCAGCTTTTGCGGGAGGGTACCGTATCAGAAAGCGCCTTTTTTGCCCCTTCAGTACCACCCGCCACGGATATCCTGCGCACCCACGACAACGAGTACTACCAGCGGCTGCGCACTGGCAACCTAACCCGTCAGGAAGAACGAGCCACTGGTTTTCCGTGGAGTCCGCAGCTGTTTGAGCGGGAAGTAACTATTCTGGGTGGCACCCTCGAATGCACGCGTCGGGCACTAAGTAGCGGTATTGCGCTCAATATTGCGGGCGGTACGCATCATGCTTTCCGCAACCGGGGCGAAGGATTCTGCTTGCTCAACGACCAAGCCGCCGCCGCCGATTATCTGCTAGCCAACCCGGCGCTAGGCGTTAGCAAAGTTCTTATTGTGGACCTCGATGTGCACCAAGGCAATGGCACGGCAGCTATCTTTCAGTTCGAGCCCCGGGTGTTTACTTTCTCGATGCACGGCGCCCGCAACTACCCGCACCGCAAAGAGCACTCCGACCTCGACCTGCCGCTACCCGACGCCACCGATGATGCCACGTACCTCGCCTTGCTATCCAACACCTTGCCGCGCCTCCTCGACGAAGTACAGCCCGATTTTGTGTTCTACCTCAGTGGCGTCGATGTGCTGGCTACCGACAAACTCGGCCACCTAGCGCTAACCCGCGAAGGGTGCCGCCAGCGCGACGAGTTTGTGCTTGCCCTCTGCCACCGCCACGCCCTGCCGGTAGTTGTGTGCATGGGTGGTGGCTATTCGCCACGGATAGCCGACATCATCGAAGCTCACGCCAACACCTTCCGCGTAGCCGCCGACTTATGGAGCTGAAGCAGTTAAGTTGTGAGATTGTAACATCAAGGGGTAAATAATTAGCGGGGCAAGCTTAGTGCCTACTTCACCATATCACCACTTGCCAGCGGAAGGCCCAGCGCCAGCGAAGCGAATAGCGCTTGATACCTGCCTGCTGCAACAGCCGTTGCCAATCTTGTCGGCTGAACGAGCGAGCCACCGATAAGGGCGCATCATTTTGGACCAAGTGTGAGCCGCCAAATAGCCTGGTAATCCACTTGATGCTGTAGTAAGCCAAAGGGTGCCGATGCAAATCGTTGATGATGACACCGATGGTGGCTTGTGCCCGGCACTGCGCCAGCAGCTGCGTTAGCGCCTCATCGGGGAAGTGGTGCAAAAACAAACTGCACGTGATGAGGTCAAACGATTGCTGCTGAAAGGCCGGCGAAAAGATGTCGTACTGCTGGAAGCTGATTTCGGGAAATTCACGCGCTTTATCAGCGGCATAATCAAGCATAAAAGCATTGGCGTCAATGCCAATTAGCTCCACCGGAATCTTGCGACGGCGTGCCCAGCGGGCCATGTGGCGTAAAGTGTCGCCGCCGCCGCTACCAAGGTCGGCGAGGCGCAGCGGTCTGCCTGCTGGGAACTGCGGGCGCAGACGCTCCAGCGCGTTCAGCACCGGTGCGTAGCCACCTAGCCAGGTGTTGATGGTTTCCAACTCATCAAGGTTCTGACGCAACGCATCCGTCGCCAGCGAGTGGTCGTCCATCAACTCTTCTTCCGTAGCCCGGCGCGTGAAATCTGGCATTTTCAAATCGTTCTATTACTTCTCCACGAGGCCTGCTCTAGCGGTTACACCACGCGTAAGAGCATGGCTTCCAATGTCAGACCTGGCCCGAAAGCAAAGCTCAGAACCGGTGCCCCCGCGTCGGAGGCAGTGAAGCCGTTCAGTAACTCGCGCAGCACAAACAGCACCGTTGCCGACGACATATTGCCGTATTCGCGCAGGATGTGGTAAGCTGGGGCGTTATCTGCGCGAGTTATATTTAGTTCTTTCTCAATGGCTTCGAGAATACGGCGCCCACCCGGGTGAATGGCAAAGTGCCGAATATCTGTGAGCTTGACCGGCAGATGCCGCAGCAAATCATCGGTAAGCCGTCGAATACCGCGCTGTATCAGCTTGGGTACGTACGAAGAAAGCGTCATTTCGAAACCGGAGTCATTGACGTGCCAAGCCATATCCGCGTGTCCATCGGGCTCTAGGCCGCAATGAAAGGCCTCTAGAGCTAGGTGCGGCCTTGTGCCGGAAGGGCGACCTAGCACCAGCGCAGCCGCAGACCCGTCCCCAAACAAGGCATTAGAAACCAGATGGTCTTCTTCGTGGTGCTTCTGAAAATGCAGGGTGCATAGCTCCGTACATACCACTAGCACCCGCGCTTCTGGATCGGCGCGGCAAATAGCATCGGCGAGTTTGAGGGCGTTGAAGGCGGCGTAACAACCCATAAAGTTCACGCAGGTGCGCTGCACATTTGGGCGCAACCCGAGGCGGTTTACCAGTTCTATATCCAAGCCGGGCGCGTACATACCGGTGCAACTCACCGAAATCAAGTGCGTGAGTGAAGCAGGCGAAATCTCTGGCGCATTTTGAAGGCAGCTTTCCGCCGCGGCAGTTGCCAAGGGCAGGGCCTCACGCCGATAGGCTTGCATGCGGGCGCCAACTGTAGGAAAGGGTTCTAAATCAGGGGTGTTCGGAAAGAAAGTGAAGTCACCGGTTGAGCGTCCGTAGTCGGGTAAGACCGTATACCGATGCCCAATGCCCGAAACTCGATACAAAGCGCGCAGCTTGCGGGTGGCCGCTTCGTCGAATTGCAGGGCTCGCGCCATGAATTCACCAATTGAAGCTTGCGGAAGACGGTGAGTGGGGTTGGCCGTGCCAATGGCACTAAGGTAGCTGGTCATTAAGTGCAGTATACGGAAATACTTGGGCGAGGGACTGAGGAACTATGTGCAGCATCCTGGGCAAAAAGCGCAGCAACTCCAAGTAAGTAGCAAGCCCCTGACACTAACAGAAATGTCAAGGGCTTGTCTACGGTTGAGATACAGCTTAGCCAGCAGAAGGCGTTGTCCGCTGATTTCCGCTAGTGGCCTGCCAAGTAATTAAAATGCCTGACCGTGGGTGCGGCGCATCAGCGCCCTGACGCCACCAGGCCAATGGCTGAGGCCACCGACTACGGCTTCACTGAGCAGCGGCTTGCCAAACAGACCCTGTACCAGCCGTCCCACCTGCAGCCGCTGCCCAAAGTGCGTTTGCCAATCGCGCCGATAGCGGGTTTCCAGCGTAGCGCGGGTGGTTCGGCCTTGCAAAAAGTCGTGGAGGTGGGCACTGGCTAACTGCGCCCCGTGCATCGCCATGGCCATGCCGTTGCCGCACAAGGGCGTAATCAGCCCTGCCGCATCTCCGCATAGCAAGACATGGTCTTCCACGCTGCTTTTAGGAGCAAAGGAAATTTCGTTGATTACCTCGGGCTGCGGATACAAGAATTCGGCTTCGGTAAGGATAGCGCGCAGCAAGGGGTTAGCGGCCAATACATTCTGCTCTAAGGCCGCAATAGTACCTTGTTGCTTCAGATTTTGGCGAGTGGTGAGGTAGCAGAAACAGTAGCGCCCATCTTCCACTGCCGAGATACCCGCATACCCATCGGCAAAGTTGTGGAGTGCAATTAAGTCAGAAGCGTAATCGAGCCGCAGATGATGCTTTACACCAATGTAAGGCGAACGTTGTTGGAAGAAGTGCCGCTGCCGGTCGAGGGTGCTACGCTTGCCATAGGCGCCAAGCACGGCACGCGTGATTAGCGTGCGACCATCGGCTAGGGTGGTAGTATGAGAATCCGTAGTGGGGTTGTACGCTACTGCCGCAACTGTAGCGCGCTGAAGCACCGTGATGCCGCGCGCTTCGGCGAGTTGAAACAGGTAGTAGTCGAGGGCAAAGCGACTGATACCGAAGCCCCAAGGTCCAGCGGTGCCGACAATGTGCGGCCAGCCGGCGACGAAAGCAGGAAGCGTGTAATGCGGGCCGGGTGTAACGGAGTTGGGTCGGCCTGAAGGCGGCGCAAATACGGCAGTACCTCGTTGGACACGTATTCGCCGCACACCCGATGGAAAGGGTACTGCTTTTTTTCAACAACCGTCACCTGGTGGCCGCGGGCCCTCAAGTCGAGCGCTGCGGTAAGTCCCCCAAGTCCTCCACCTATAACAAGAACGTCCAACTTTTTTTGTCCAGAAAAGAGGTGAATAATAAGTCCAGAAACGAGGATTAGTAGTGAAAGTGTTATATTTTAGATGCTTAATTAAGATTCCGCCGGTATCTTTGCAAACCAAATCAGATAGACAACGTTTTATGGTACTATCTGAGCGCGCTGATTTTTTCTGCTCTAATTCCCCTTATGATGAGACGCTTACACTATATTTTTTTAACGCTTCTGCTGGCTTTTGGCCCTTTGAGCAGCAGCTTGTCTTCTGCTTTTGCCAAGCCCGGTCTTGTGGGTACCCGGCCAACCAGTAAACCTAACGAGGAACGAAATCTATTGGTGTATCCTAACCCGAGCACTGGTATTGTTCATATTGCCATCAATGGTTTTGAGGGCCGCAAGCTTGAGCTTCGTGTGCTAAACGTAATTGGCTCGGTTATCTACCGCGAGGCCATTACCGAACTCAACGACCGGTTCACTAAAACACTCGACCTAAGTAAGTTCGCTACCGGCTTGTACTATGTGCGGCTAGAAGGCGACAATGCCAGCCAAATGCGTAAGCTAGTAATCCGCTAGACTGCTAGTTGCGTGCTGGCGCTTAGCCAACAAAAAGCCCCGTCTGGAAGCAGGCGGGGCTTTTTGTTGCTTGCTCTTGCTGAGCAAGCACATGGTATGAAAACTAGCGGCTATTCTTAGCGCGCACGGGTACAGGCTTCAATGAGTCTTTCAATTGGTCGAAAGTATTCATTGCAAGTAGGGCAGTGACAAGTGCAATGCCCAAAAAGATCAACAGGGACATACGAATAGAATTAAAAGACGAAAGAAACGCAACAACTAACTCAAGCTGCAAAACCGCACACTACCATTGTTGTCATCTGTAAAGCTAACCATAAACATGGATAAGTAGTTGCAGTATAATTATGTGCTTTTCATAAGTTGTGTACCACAAACCTAGCATCGGCTCCGGCACCGCCCATAAGTGCCGAGCCGCGGCTATCTAGCCAAGGCAAACCTAGAAAGGCTAGCCCCGGTGCTTCCGTAAGGCCTCGCTGATGACGCGGAATTCCCGTAGCATCGAAGATGGGTAGCTTAACCCAGTCGTAGGCCGGTTGAAAGCCGGTGGCCCACACTACTGCTTCTAGTGGAGGCGTAGTGCTACGCCGGGCTAGTAAAGCTCCTTCAGGCGTTGCTCCCGTAGCCCGACCAACGAATTTGGCGTTGGCATAGCTCCGGAGCCGTTGCAAGTCGCCGCTTACTACCGGTTCAGGCGTGTGCATCATGCGGCGCCCCAAAAAATTGGAGCGCGACAGGCGCAATAGGCCCGTGCTTTTCAGGAGTGCCCATATCAGCTGGTTGTTGGGCAGGGCCTTGGTGTTTTCATCGAAGGCGACATAAACCGGCCGGGCTGTGCTCGCTAAGTCGGCCGCTATTTGTAAAGCGGAATTGCCGCTGCCTACTACGGCTACCGGCCCTGTGCCTGCAATTTGGCTAGGCCGATAGTAGTGGCTGCTGTGAATCTGTTGTACATGCTTTGGTAGGCTGGCTGCAAAGGCGGGAACCTTGGGCGCTGGGTAGGCACCCGTGCTGATAATAACGTGCTGCGCACAGTAGGTAGCCCTAGCAGCCGTCTCGACCACATAGCCAGAACCAATAGCAGGCACTAGACTAATCACCCGTTGGCCTAAGTGAATCGGGAAGCGGAAGTGGGCGGCGTAGTTGCGCAGGTAAGCAGCGGCTTCGTCTTTGGAAGGATAGCGGAGCTTTGAGCCCGGCCAGGGAAAACCAGGCAGTCCGCTTGCCCAGGCCGGAGAAAAAAGACGCAATGCGTCGAAGCGGGTGGCCCATACCTCGCCCACGGTTGCGCGCTCATCCAGCACTACAAAGTCTACGCCCCGTTGTTGTAAGTAATAGGCCGCAGCTAGACCGGCTTGCCCAGCTCCAATAACAAGGGTATGAACTTCATTATTATTCATGCCTTGTTATCGAGTTTACAGCCAGCGAAAGTAAAAAGCAAAACTTACAGCCCTGCCGTAAGCAAGTGATAACCTTGCTTACGGCAGCCAGGTTTATAATCCTGGAAAGTCCTGCCGTAAGCCCTCCATTACTTTCTCCGTCACGTCGCGGACCACCGCCACAAGTTGCTGAGCCTGGTCTGCGGGCAGTGGTGTATCGCGGCATGCTTCCAACTGGCGAATAGGGCCGTGCAGTTGGCGGATATGCAAACCATCGAGCGAGCTTTTCAGGTTATGGGCCGAAGCCGACAACTTCTGACAATCGCCGGAAGAAGCATACTGCTCCATGCCCTGCACAGCCGGCGGCGTGGTTTGAATGAAAAGCTGCGCCAACCGCCGAACAAACTCTTCGTTGCCGTGGGCTAATCGGCGGATGCCGCTTAGGCTGTAAAGTGAAGCTGCCGGTGCCTCCTCTTTGGGCGCTTCCTCTTTGGTAATAGACTGCACTGCTGGCCGCTGACCTAGCGCAGCGGAAATAGTTTGAAACAATTCTTCTTCGCGGAAAGGCTTGGAGAGGTAGCCAGAAAATCCTGAGGCCAAGTAGCGCTCCGCTTCGCCGCGCAACGCGTGGGCCGTAAGCGCCAAGATGGGCGTTGCAGCGCGGGCCGGTTCGGGGTGCTGCCGGAGTAGCCGCATCGCCGTTTCGCCGTCCATTCCCGGCATCTGAATGTCCATCAGCACAATATCATAGAAGTTGCGCCCAAACAAGGTCAGCGCCTCAGGACCAGTACCAGCCGTATCCACGTTCCAGCCCCAGTTGCGCAGCAGCGATTCTACCAGAAACTGGTTGATGGCATTGTCTTCAGCGAGCAGCACCCGGCGCGGCCCTAAGCTCCTGAAGTCAAGAGTAGGGGCGTGCGGCTCTTGGGTGACAGTAGCTTTTGTAGAACTGAAAGGCAGCGTAAACATAAAGGTGCTGCCTTCGTGCAACTGGCTTTCAGCGGTCATGGTACCCCCCATCAACTCGACAAGGCCGCGCGAAATACTCAGGCCCAGGCCCGAGCCTCCGTATTCGCGGGCTGTGCTGGCAGAAGCCTGCGTGAAAGGCTCAAACATGTCCTGCAGTTGGTGCAGCGGAATGCCCGGACCAGTATCCTGTACCGAGAATTGGAAGAGCTGTTTCTCGCCCGGCTCGCTCAGTTGGTGGCACGTCAGGCTTACTTGGCCCCGCTCCGTGAACTTAACAGCATTGGAGAGCAGATTAAGCAGAATCTGGCGTAAGCGGTACGGGTCGCCTAAAACAGTGGTCGGCACATCGGCGGACGGAAGGTTTAGCGTAAGGGCAATGCCTTTCTCCTGCGCCCGCGGCAACAACGACTCCTGGCTGGCCTGAAGCACGTCGCGCAGATCGAAGGGAATAGTCTCCGTCCGAATTTTCCCTGCACCCAGCTGGGCCATAGCCAGCACATCGTTGATTACCACCAGCAGATGGTCGGCGGAGTGACGGATGTGGCCTAAGTACTGACTTTGTTGATCATCGAGTGGCGTTTTGGCCAACAACCCGGCAATGCCTAGAATGCCATTAAGAGGAGTCCGGATTTCGTGGCTCATATTAGCCAAGAAGTTCTGCTTGGCTTGTGCGTTTTCTTCGGCAGCCTCCTTCGCAGCTCGCAAATCCAACTGCATGCGCTTCAGCTCCGTGATGTTGCTATCGATGCCTAGCACCTGGACGCTACCATCGGCCAGCACAAAGGGCCGCTTCACACTGTAGAACCATAGTAGTGAGCCATCAGGGCGGGTGAAGGTTTCTTCCTGCGCCAACTCCTTGCCCGTACGAATCACTTGCTCATCCTGGCGACGGTAACGTTGGCTGTCGGCCAAGCTTATTGGCCGCTGGCCAAGTTGCGTGTTCACCACTTGGGCTGGCGTCATGCCGTAAAGCTCGGCCGTAGCCCGGTTGGCTAGCAAGTAATGACCCTGCGTGTCTTTTAAATAGATAAGGTGCGGGGTGGTATCAATTACCTGGCGGAACAGTCGATTTTGCTCAGCTAAACGGCGGTTGGCAGTGCGCCGCTGCTCGTCGGCTACTTTCCAGCGCGTAATGTCTTCTGCGGTGCCTACTATCTGCCGTACCCGGCCTTCCTTGTCGCGCTCAAATGGAGTTGTCGTAAGGCGCAGCCAGCGCACCGAGCCGTTGAGGTGCGTTAGGTGATACTCCTGCGTAAGTACTTCGCCATCTTGAGCCTCACTCATTTGGATGATGTGTTGCCGAAGCTTCTGGGCTTCTGCTTCGGGCATCAGCTTCAAGAAAGCGTCGTCACCCATAGCCACAATTTCAGCTTCTGTATATCCCGTAATGGTTTCGATATACCGATTGCAGTAAACCGTGCGCTTTCGCTGGTAATCGTATATATAAATCAGGTTAGGAATCGTGTTAGCAACTCGTTCCTGGCGCTGCCGCGTCCGGCGCAACGATTCTTCCGCTGCCTTGCGCTCCGTCATATCTTCAGCGCTGCCTACCAATTGCCGAATCGTGCCATCGGCGTCGCGCAAAAAGGCGCTACCCCGGATGCGCATCCAGCGCCAGCTGCCGTTCTTATGGCGCACCCAGAACTCGTAATTAACCGTTTGCTCGTCGGTAAGAGTGGCAACCCGCTCTGGCAAGCTAAGAAGTTGCTGCTGCCCATCTGCATCCAATAAATACGGTACAACACCGCTTCCCAGGTCTAAAACCTCCTGTTCGGAGTACCCCATCACCCGCTTCACCTGCCGATTGACGTACACGATGCGCTGCTCTTGCACGTCGAACAACAGCACAATACCTGGGAGCGTGTCGTTGATGCGGGACGCGAAAAGCTGACTGTGCCGGAGTTCCCTTTCGGCTTGGCGGCGAGCTGTAATATCGGTGAGGTAGATGTTGGCGGCTTCTTCGCCAGCTAGCGGCACTATAGTCCAGAGGTAATGCTGGTCGGCAAGGCCATGTTCCACTGTGCGCGGCGTGTTGTCCACCAGTGCCTGCGCTACTTCTTGCCGCATAAAGTCATACGTAGCTCGCCACTTAGGAAGGGCCAATGCTTCTAGCACGTGGCTAGCCGCTGGGTTAGCGTAGCGAGCCTGCCCATCGTTGCCAAAGCAGATGATGGGCGCTGGGCTTTGTTCGGCTAGTTGCGAGAGCTCGCGCACCCGCGCCAGCACTTTTTGCTGTTCTGTTACGTCCTCATAGCTCCACAGGTGCAGCACCGTATTTCCATCCTGCATCAACGGCAAATACTCCCGTTGCAGAATAGTGCCATTGGTGAGTGGAATCAACTCCGCGACGCGCTGTTGGCTGAGCATAGCCTGCCAAGCCTGCTGCCGTACCTGCTCGGCATTGCAAAACTCAGTGCCTTGCGAAAAAAACTGATCCTGCTCCAACCCGATATATGTAGCGGCAGAATCGGTTAAGTTTAGCAGTTCACACAAACGCTCGTTCACGAGCACTATTCGCAAGTTTGCATCCTGTGCCAGAATGCCCGAACTCATCGTTTGAAGCAGTGCTTTTAGCTGACTAGCCGCCTGCTCACTTTGCTGTTGCAGTTGCTCGCGCAGTTCTTGCAATTGTTGCTGCGCGGCTTGGTGCATAGTTCGTGCGTGCCGCAATTGACGTTGCTGCTGACGGTATGCTATAGTGGTCATAGTTATATAGTCACTGAGATTATTGTACCTGATTCTATTATACGATAACGGGGTATATTTAGAGTAAGGACCCGGTAACACTAGGGCACTAATAATTTTACCGCGGTAGCAGAACCGTTACAAAAATAGGCGCTACCCGGCAATAAATAGAAAGCGAAACCTTTGCATGCAGAACAGAAATACTGCTAGGTAATTGTGGTAAACCTACCGAAGCCGGACTTCATTGTTTTGCGCCATCCGGTAGATAGTAGATTTTCCGATTTGCAGCTTGGCTGCCACCTGCAAAATATTGCCTTGGTGCGCATCAAGATATCGTTGCACAATGGTAGCTACCTGCACCCGCAAAGATTCGTTGCTCGTTGGGGCCGAACTGGTGCCATTGGAGCTAACCTGCGCACGGAGCGACAAATCCTGGGGCTGAATGGTGTCGTTTTCGGCTAATACCGCCGCTAGTTCCACCACGGCTTTCAGTTCGCGCACATTACCCGGAAAAGGATAATGCAACATCAAGTCCTGGGCTTCGGGCGAGAAAGTGCAATGAGCCATTTTGTTTTGGTTGCAGAAGTCTTTCAAGAACGACTCAGCAAGCAACAAAATGTCCTGTCCTCGCTCCCGAAGCGGTGGCAGCACGATGGGCAGCCCGAGCAAGCGGTAATACAAGTCTTCCCTAAAACGACCATTCTTCACTTCTTCGGCCATGTTGCGGTGGGTAGCCACCATCAAGCGAGCATCGAAAGGAATGGGTTGCCCACCCCCGACGCGCTGAACTTCGCGTTCTTGTAAAACGCGCAGAAGCTTCGCCTGCAGATCCAAAGGCAGCTCCCCAATCTCGTCTAAGAAGAGGGTGCCTTGGTGCGCTTCTTCAAACCGACCAATCCGACGGCTAATGGCCCCCGTGAAAGCGCCCTTTTCGTGCCCAAATAATTCGCTCTCCAGCAATTCGTGCGGAATAGCCGCCACATTTACGGCCACGAAAGCCCGGTTGCGACGGGCCGATTGATAATGAATAGCTTTAGCTACCAGTTCTTTACCCGTTCCAGTTTCGCCACTAACAGACACTGTGATGTTGGTGCGGGCGGCTTTCTCAATAAGCGAGGCAAGTTGTCGCATTTGCGGACTCTCGCCCAAGATGGCACGGCTAGGATCGTATTTCTGCCCGATTTGCTCACGCAACCGTTCATTTTCACGCCGTAGCTGCAACTGCTTGCGCACGTTGCCTACTACATTCCATAGGCGGTCAGCAGTTTCCTCGTCTTTAACCAAATAGTCGTAGGCACCCTGTCGGAGCAAACCGATAGCCGTACGAACATCCTCTTGACCGGAAATGACAATGACGGCTACTTCGGGTAGCCGCTCCTTGATCTGACGCAGTACTTCGTCACCCTTGCCATCGGGCAAATTGTAATCCAAAGTGATGAGGTCTGGCAGCTCATTGAGGTGCGCAAGACAAGCTTGAGCGGTAGTGAAGCGCTGAATTTGGTAATCTGGATTCTGCGCTAATTTATATTCGAGCAACTCGCCGTACCAAGCGTTGTCCTCTACTATAAAAATGTTAACAGGTAATGATGTAGGCATCTGGAAGGGAAAAGCTTTGCCAGCTAATAATGAAAGCAATCGGTCTGTATACTGTCAATGGACGGACTTTGGGTGGAAGGTGCCATTGCGATTGTGGGAATTTCAGCAGCTGGAAGGTGGTGGGAAAGTGAAGCAGGAAGTGTGCGAGTATAACAGGGAAAAGTGGGCTTTACCATATTTTCCCGAATTAGGAGATGGTGTCTAATAAGGGGAAAACATAGACTAAACTATATGTACGTAAAACTCTGAGGTTCAGATGCGTTTAGTATAAATTGTAATCTGGTAATTCACTTGTATTGTGCAAAGGGTTGAACATCGAATCTATAATTCCAATCCCTATTGCAATGAAATACGGTCTTCACTTTCGCATGTTATCTGTTTTGGCTTTGTGCCTGTTTGGAACGTCCCACATCTGGGCTCAGCAAACAAACACTGTCTATTATTCTACTACGGGTCGCTCTAGCTTCAGCCGGACCTGCCCACTCACTATCCTTGGTGCTACTTGCGGAAGCATCAGCAACGAAGCCAATGCCGTAGACGCAAATTTCGACACTTTTGCCACATTACGCTCCTCTATTTTGCTTGGGCCCGTTGCGCTACGGATGGATATGTCGGGCATAGTGCCCAAAAACCACCGAGCTGGAGTGGTAATCGGAACTTCTACTGGCTTATCGGCTATCGGTACGGTAAAGGTGCATACCTATCTCGGAACCGCTCCCAAACAGACCTTAGACGTTACGTCCCTTGCGCAAACTGCATTGGGTTCAACTCAGCCCGGTCGGATCGAGTTTTTAGCTACTGAGGCATTCGACAAAATTGAACTTGAAGTCGGTGCGTTGCTCAATCTTAGCTACGACGTTCGGGTATATTATGCATATGGCATCGACGCCAATCTGGTAGAAACTGCTAGTGGGGTGGTGTCTCGTTTTGCAACGCCGACGGAAGGCAGCAACTATAGCACCGCTGTAGTGGATAATACAGTAACGGTGTGTGCTAACTCAGGTGTACTCAATCCCGAACGGGCAGCAGATCAGACACTAACCAACTACGCCACCTTCACGACATTGGCCGGGGTAAGCTGCCCTAGCACGCTACGAGTGAAGTTGGAAGCTCCCTCGCTCGCCGGCTATTACGCGGGTTTTGTGGTAGGGGAGCAAAGCTTGCTCGATTTAAGTGCCCTAACCGGATTGCGCATTACCACCTACAAAAATGGGGTAGCGCAGGAAACGGCTACCGGCGCCCAACTGCTACAAATAACGGTGTTGCCAGAGGGCAAGCAGCAGGTAAGCTTCCCAACTACATTGGCCTTCGATGAAGTACAAATAACTCGCTCTTCAGCAGTAAGTGCCCTTGATAACCTAGCCTTGTATTATGGATTTGGACTAGAGCCTAGTGTCTTCCGGGACCAAACTCCGGTGCTATCCAACTTTTCGAGTGGTGCTGGTCAGTTTGCTATTGCTTCCGACGGTGTTCTGTGTGTGCTGTGTGCCAATACGAGCGTGCTCAACCCCGAGCGAGCCGCCGATGGCAACATGAGCAGCAACGACTATGCTACTATGCGTACGGGCTTGGCCGGGGCTCTAACGTCAACGGCCCTCCGCTTGAATTTGAATGGGTCGGGAGAGGCAGGCAATTCGGCAGGAGTAGTGCTCAATCAGGGCAGCGGCCTACTCAATACGCAACTACTCAACGGTATTACCCTGCGTACCTATGGCGGCCCCAATGGAGACCGATTGCTAGAAACGGCTAGTGGAGCAAGCTTACTGCAACAAGGATTGTTGCCAGATGGGCGCGCTGAGGTTTTCTTCCGCACCACGCAGGATTTTCAGCGTGTAGAAATTGAGGTTAATAATGCCGTTAGTGCCCTCGACCAAACGCGGATTTACTATGCGTTTGCACAAGACCGTCCGCTGGGCTTTCCCAAAATTATCAATGCGTTGGCGGCTCCTCTGCCCGTAAAGTTAAAATCCTTCCAGGCGAAAGCCGTTGGGCGTAAAGTGGAGGTAACTTGGCAAACGGCTTTGGAGGCTAGCAACAGCTACTTCGTAGTGGAGCGTGCTCAGCAAGCCAAAGGTAGCTTCGCAACCCTCGGCCAGGTAGAAGGCAGTGGCACAAGCGCCAACGGCAAGAGCTATAGCTTCGACGATGAAACAGTTGCCGCCTTGGGTGCCACTACGCTGTATTATCGTCTGCGCCAAGTAGACACCGACGGCAAAGAAAGTTTGTCTCCAGTAATGGTTGTGAAATTAAGCGAGCAAGCTGCCGCGGGAGTAGAAGTGTACCCTAACCCTGCTGCTACTTCCGCCGAAGTACGGATACGTACGTATGAAAGCAAGGCTACTGCTCTAGCCATCTATAACATGCACGGAACCTTGTTGCGGCAGATTCCAGTTACTGAATCGACGTTGCAATTAGTTGATACCACGTTGCCAGCAGGACTGTACCACTTGGTGCTACTTGGAGGTCGAGGTCAGCTTCTCAGCACTCAAAAGCTAGTGGTCACAGGTCGATAATTACACACCTTCTTGAAATTGTACTTTCAGAAATATAGTGTAATAGAATGTCTGTTTAAAGCTTGATAGATACACATCAACTTTTTATATTGCAAAATGTTTTAAACAATATAAGCTGCTTAAACGAGCTGGCTAATCTTATGGAAGTAGAAGAAGAGTTCCTGCAAAACGCCACCACTATGCTCAGCTTTGCTGAAGCAGAAATAAAGCAGTTTCTAGCTTGGACTGGCAAGCGTAGTCCGTACAGCCGCACGGCCGAGGAACTCAAAGCCAAGTTGCAGGCGGCTGCTTCAGACCTCAAAAACCTAAAGAAAGAATACAGCAAAAGACCATCCAGTAAATCGTATGGCATTGCTCAGCCGATGACTGCCTTCAACGGCATTCCTGCCACTGAGTAAATTCGGGTATCTACTCCATAGCAAAGCCCCTGTTGGTTGCTCCCAGCAGGGGCTTTGCTATGGAGTAGCGGTTGGTAATGGGCCGTTTATGGACTGTTAGAGGCTAAGAAAGCATGACATGGGGTAGGTAATGCGCTGAGTAGAGAATGGAAAGGGTAGAACGATGAATAGTCAATGGTAATATGCTCATAACGTTTGGTTGTGTGTAATTAACAACCTTTACCGCATCTACTCCGCTCACTTCAACCTCAACAACTTAGCTCATGCATCGTACTTTTTACCGATTACTAATTAGTGGCTCACTCACTGTATTGGCCGTTTCCTGCGCTAAAGACGAATTAGTTGCTCCCCAAGTTGGCGCCGTTGTTCAATCGTCTGATGTAGTGGCCACGCGCGACGGCAACTTGGCAATGGGTAATCCGAGCGGTGCAGTAGCCAGTTCAACGCAGTACACCAACTACTTGCTGGTAAAGCCGCAGTTCACAATGTCATATCACCGCGACCGGGCCATTCCGAACTGGGTAAGCTGGCACTTAAGTAGCGCTTGGTTGGGCAGTACCCCGCGTCAAGACAATTTTGGACCCGATAATTCGCTCCCCACAGGTTGGTTTAAAGCAACGAGTAGCAGCTATAGTGGCTCGGGCTTCGACCGGGGCCACAATTGCCCCTCCGCCGACCGCACCGGCTCGGTTGCTGATAACACGGCTACCTTTTTGATGAGTAACATGATGCCTCAGGCTCCAAACAACAATCAGCGCACTTGGGCCGGGCTCGAAAATTACTGCCGCACTCTTGCCGAAGCTGGCAATGAGTTATACATCGTCTGCGGTAGTTACGGCCGGGGTGGAACCGGCGCCAATGGCTACGCCACGACGGTGGCAGGCGGTAAAATAACAGTGCCCGCACGCTGTTGGAAAGTAGTAGTCGTGCTACCTAACGGTGCTTCAGATGCTAGTCGTGTCAGTGCTAGCACTCGCGTCATCGCCATCGATACGCCCAACGACAACAGCGTGAATACGAACTGGGGCACCTACCGAACCACTGTCGACGCCATCGAGCAAGTCACAGGCTACGATTTACTGTCTGCAGTAAGCACCGCAGTACAGAGCACTGTTGAAGCGCGGGTTGACAGTGGCCCAACCAATTAAGTGCTTACTCCCTAAGGGCTACTAACTTGATTTGTTCTATTCTGCTGAATGTCTGTCAGCTACTAGCAGCACAGGTTTGGTAGCAAAAGTGGGAGTCGTAAGCACATATTAACGTTTTATTATCCAATTCTTTATCCTAGCTTATACTCACTGGAACACGTACTTTTGTCGTGAGTGAAGTGAACAAGAAAGTGAGGAGAACAGAGAGCCGCGCTGCAACGCGGCTCTCTGTATTTATATTTGGATATATACTGTGAAACGCCATTCTTAATATTTTAGTAATCAGCCCATAACGGGATGCTAATTTGTATTTCGGAAGTTTGAGAGCTATCCTATTTGTCTCTACCCGAAATATTCTAAATGGAATTGCTTCCCCCGCATCACCTGTATTTGCCAGGAGCTTTACGCCGTTCGCGTGAGCTACTGCGTCCTTTGTGGGAGCAATTTGCGCATCTACGTGACTTACAACAGCTTTACGAGCAATGCCGTCATCATAATGGGCTTGCCTTCGTGGAACAACTGCTGTTGCAACTTCGCATCACCGTTGAATACGATCCTAATGAGCTACGGCGGTTGCCCGCGGGTGCTTTCGTAGCCGTAGCCAACCATCCGTGCGGCCTGATTGACGGCATTGTGTTGTTGCATTTGCTAGGCAAGGTCCGGCCTGAGATACGCGCAGTGGCCAACGAGTTACTGGCTCCCTTGTTGCCGCACTTGGCTGCGCAGCTAGTGTTGATTAGTCCAGAACGGGCAGCGGCTGGTCGCAACGTGCCGGGAGTGCGCCGCTTGTTGCGCCACTTGCACAACGATGTACCATTGCTTCTCTTTCCCGCAGGTGAGGTTGCTCACAGCTCTATTCCTTTCCGCCCCGCCATTGATTCCGCCTGGAGCCCTACTGCTGGCCGGCTGCTGGATGCTGCTCGTGTGCCGGTGGTGCCCATATGGCTGAGTGGGCAAAACAGCGCTGGTTTCAGCTTATTAGGGTTTGTACATCCGCTGCTGCGCACGGCTCGCTTACCAGTCGAGTTGCTCAACAAACGCGGGCAAACCATTCAAGTGAGAATAGGGCTGCCTGTGGCACCGGTCGTATTGGATCGGCTTCCGGCGCCCGACCGGCTAGCGTATCTTCGAGCACGAGTATATGCCCTTGGTACTTCGGCCGAGCGCTACCTCGCCGCTCTGCTACCGCCACTGCCCGTGCTTCCCGTCATTGCCGAAACTTCTTCGGCTCTTATCGAAGCCGACATTGCTGCTTTGCGCCCTGGCCGATGCTTGCTTATTAGCGGCCGGTGGGAAGTGTATGTGGCGAAGCGCTGCGAAATACCCCATGTTTTGCGTGAAATCGGCCGCTTGCGAGAGCTTACTTTTCGGCGCGAAGGGGAAGGCACTCAGCAACCTAGTGACCTCGACGCTTACGACGACTACTACCGACATCTGTTCCTGTACGACCGTGAAAAGCAATTGCTTGTTGGCGCGTACCGACTGGGGCTAGGACGAGCAATTTTGCGTCAGTACGGGCGGCGAGGATTTTACCTGCACTCGTTGTTCCAATTAAAAAAGCAGCTGAATCCGCTGTTGCGTCAGTCGCTGGAGCTGGGCCGGTCGTTCGTGCGAGTGGAGTACCAGCGGCAGGCGCTGCCGTTGTCGCTGCTCTGGAAAGGCATTGCTGAATACCTGGCCACCCATCCAGAATACCGCTATCTGATAGGGCCGGTGAGCATCAGTAACCGATTTTCTGCCACCTCAAAAGCGGTAATGGTCGATTATTTAAGGCGCCACTTTTTTGATGCAGAATTGGCGCAACACGTAAAGCCGCGTAAGCAATTCCGATACAAACCCTTGGATGCCGGAGAAGCACCCGAACTGCTGCAAACAGGGCTTACAAGCCTGCAGGATTTGCAGCAGTTCATCAGTGGGCTAGAGCCCGGTGGTAGTGGAGTTCCGGTGTTGTTGCGTCAGTATCTCAAGCAAAATGCTCGCTTGCTCGGCTTCAATCTCGACCCCAACTTCAGCAACGCCCTCGATGGTCTGTTGCTGCTTGATGCCCGCGAGCTACCTGCTCGTACCCACCGCCTTCTCGAACGCTAAAAACGAGAGGCAAGGTTGTTAACTGCCATGTTTACGCAGCTATCAACCTTGCCTCCCGTTTCATGCGGTCTGTAGGTTTTGCTTATTCGACGGCGCCAGAAGCCGGGCGGCTGTTCATGTACGAGCGAAACGACATAGCTATTTCGCTAGCCAAAGAGTTGGACTGGGCTGTTACGCGCCGGTCGTTGTGGGTACGCTCGTTGTTTTTATCCATGGCAAGTTGGGTCACATACTCTTCAACAGATACCATTTCGTCGGGCTTTCGAGTATCAAGAATTACCCGAAAGAAGCCTACGCTGTATTCGTAGCCGCCGGTAGGAAGCGCATGGAAATTAAATTCGAAGATAACTGGGTGCTCTTGAGTTTGCCCGGAAGTGGAAGTGGTTTTGATTTTCACAGTTCCCGTCATTCGCACCTCTCCTTTGCCTGCATCCGCCTTGAGCGTGGCCTTAGGCGTGTAAGGAAAATGATTTTCACTCCAATCCACAGTGCGCTTGTAAAGTACGGTCGTCTCGCCTTGGTCATCCAACACTTTTTCCGTGTATTGGATAGGGCCACCCGAGCTAGATTCTTGTGCATGTGCCGCTTTCGACAAAAGCAACAAGCCAATAAGTAAGAAACTGAGTAAAGTGTATTTCATAATAAAAACGAAAAGGGCCAATTCTGCAACAGCAAAGTTACCGCTTACCGAATGAATTGAATTTATTGAAGTTGGTTATCATTCTGTTAAGGCGCCACGAATGTCTTAGATAATAGCACTCAATGGTAGAGTTGCACCTTGGAAATTTTGAGTTGTGCTTTACACTATAGTATAATAGTAGTTGTAATTTAAAATTGTACAAATCTAATGAGGTGGTTCGGGCTTTCAAAATGAATGTTACGCCTCGCCAAAATATTCTTTAAAATAAAAGAAGAGGCGGCAACCAAACAGTAGTATTGGGGACAGGTATAAAATTACTGATATTCAGTGTGATGTGTAAAATTTTGGGGTTTTGAAACGCTTGGGTTTCCAACGTCACCTGGAAAGTGGAATAACATCAGAGCAACAATAATTTAATCGTAATATTTGGTAGCGGGAAAATGGTTTGGTACTTTTGCGACGTGCTTCACCTAAATCAAACTTACTCGATGAAGCGCGGGGCTGGCTTGGAAGCTGTCCTGCGAGACAACCAAAAGGTCGTTTCTTCTATTGATTCTTTCGTTCTTCTGGGTTTTAGCCATTTCGCCGCTCCGGTCTCCGAAGCGGTTTTTTTGTGCCCTGCTAATTCAGGTGACCCGGCACCCACCGGCCACCTCCGCCTTCCCTCACCACGCATATCAGTTAACCTCTGATGGACACCAATACCCTAGCTCCGAAAGCGGCAGCCGCTATTCTCGCTTCGGCGTATGCCGGCAACCGAAACTTGAGTACCGACCCCAAGCGGATGGCAGTAATCAAAGTATAGGATGTTATGATGCGTGGTGCCCATAAGTACTGTGAGTAGAAAGGTTTCGTAATCATCCACAACATGCCACGCATCGTAGGCGTGACGGGTGCTTGCAAATACACTGATACTCTCTTGTCGCACGTGCGTGCAGTAGCTTAGTGCTAACTTGGGCGCCGTTACTGACCTGCTTATATCCTCGCTACGCCGGTAGTAAGACGGAGTAGTTCGCTGAGAATGACGCGGTGTAAGTCGCGCCGTTGGACCTCCTAGATTGGGTCGGGCTCCTAGTAGATTTTCACTCCGACAATATTTGAAATAAAGTCCTTCGTACCCCGACGGACTTTTTAGTTTCTACGCTATGCAACTCGGTTCCCTCACTTTACGAAATCCCGTTTGTTTGGCCGCTGCCAGCTGGCAGTTGCCCGACGGACTCGGTTACGAGCGGTTAGGCGGCATCTTCACCCGCACCGTAACCATGGAACCCAAACCTGGGCTCTATGAAGAAGGTATTTGGCAGGTTGCTGACCAGACCCTGCTCAACGCCACTAATATGCGCACCGAAAGCGCAGAAATTCTGGCCAACGAACACCTGCCTCATTTGCGCCGATTTGGCGTGCCTGTGTTTGTGAGCATCACGGCTCCGGGCGTGCCGGGCTTCCGGAAAATTGCCCGTTTTCTGGCCCGCGAAGTAGCCGACCAGATAGCCGGAGTGGAAGTATACATAGCCGCCCCCGATACAGCAAACGGACAAGACCTAACCGCCAAGTTTGTGCGCGAAGCCACCCAGGCCGTGCGCGACGAGCTAGGACAGGAATCCGCCGTAGTGGTGAAGCTGCCCCCTTGGCCCGAGCATATCCGCAGCCTCGCGCTGGGTGCCCAGGAGGGCGGCGCTACCGCGCTGGCCGCTACCAACCTGCTCAGGGCCCTACACCTACCTGATGATGCCACGGCCGCGCCTCTGGTAGGGGGCTTGTCGGGCGAGGCCTTGCGGGCCGTGGCCTTACGGTGCGTGTGGGAACTGGCCCACGATGAGCGCATTACGATACCCATCTTCGGAACGGGTGGGGTATTTACGGCAGCCCACGTTACGGATTATTTGCGGTGCGGCGCTTCGGCCGTGCAGATTGCCAGCGGCGAATGGCTGGAACCCGGCCTATCAGCCAGGTTGGCGCACGAGTGTGCTCACGTAGTGCCTAACCCGAATATGGTAAACCGCTAAGCTTCATTCAGAGCAGTCACCTTCTCAGTTACCACCCCATGAACAAACTCACTGCCCGCGTTCAGCAAGTTAACTCCCTGCTTTGCGTGGGGCTCGACCCCATCGGCGACGATGCGCAAGTGGAAAGCCGCTTGGCCGAAGTCATCGAGCAGACAGCAGAATACGCAGCGGCCTTCAAACCCAACTTGGCTTTCTTCCTGAGCCGGCCGGGCGGAGTAGAGTTGTTGCAGCGCATAGTACGTCGGATTCCATCGGAGGCGCTGGTGATTCTAGACGGCAAGTTCGGCGACATTGCCAACACCGCCGACCACTACGCCCGCTTCGCCTACGATGTAATTGGGGCCGATTCGGTGACGGTGAACCCCTACATGGGCGACGACTCTATTGTGCCCTTCGCTCGTGAAGGCAAGATGGTCTTCGTGCTGGCCAAAACGTCCAACAAACCCGCGCACTCCCTGCAAGATGTAACCCTCACCCGGGGCGGCACCCTCGCCGACTACACCACTTGCGTGGCACAGGAACTCAACGAGCAACACCACAACATCGGGCTGGTGGTAGGCGCCACCAACGCCGAAGCCGTAGCTCGCATCCGGAGCATCAGCCCTCAGCAGTGGTTCCTGGTGCCCGGCATCGGCGCGCAAGGCGGCGATTTGGAGGCAACTTTGACCGCCGGCTTGCGCCCTGATGGGCAGGGGCTTCTGATTAATGCTTCGCGCGCTATCTGGCAAGCTTTGGATGCCGCCGCCGCCGCCAAAGAGCTAACTATTCAAATCAACCAGCTGCGGCCGGTAGGCGTGTAGCTCTATTTGGAACGCTGAGCCCTCTGTAAAAGAGTGACTTGCAAATGCAACATAGCAGCGAGATATGGTTGAGAATAATGAAAAATGGCATCAAATACGTAGCCGTTTAGCGGAATTTCCTCCACATTTTCAACCCGACAAAACTATTCAACTCTTAGATGCCTGTCGAGCATCAAGGAGCCTTCGTCAGTTGCTGCCATATATTAGTTTAGGACGTTTGGGCCTATGGCGCTATGATGCGTATGAGCGTGGCCAAGCAGACGAGTTTGTCTGCTTATACTTTTACGATAATCGATACACAGTTTCAAGTTATGACAATACTGAAAAACGGTTTTTCGATAGTGCGCAAGATGCCATTGGTTTCGTCGAGCAAAACATAGACAAAGAAAACCCTTTCATTAAAGTTGCTTAGCTGTAAGCTTCAATCCATACGTTTACAAATCGTCTAGAATCCCTTTCACTCTCACATCCACCAACCACCTCTTGACTACCACCCTTACCCCGAAACGCTGGAGCAACAACTGGTGCAGGAAGACGCTCTGTTGCGCGGTCACTTCCGGCTTTCATCCGGTTTGCATTCCGATACCTACGTGCAGTGTGCCCGGTTCCTGCGGCGCCCCGATTTGGCCGGACCGGCGGCGGCTGAGCTAGCCGAACAGTTGCGAGCTGCTGGTTTGCAGCCTGATTTGGTAGTAGGCCCCGCTATGGGCGGCGTGGTGATTGGCTACGAACTGGCCCGCCAACTCGGCGTACCGGGCATCTTCACGGAGCGCGACGATTCCGGACAAATGACCTTGCGCCGGGGCTTCACGGTGGAGCCGGGGCAGAAAATTGTTATTGCCGAAGACGTGGTAACTACCGGCAAGAGCACCAACGAAGTAGCGCGCGTGCTGGAAGGGTTAGGCGCAAAAGTTTTGGCCGTGGCAAGTTTAATTGACCGGACGGGTGGGAAAGCTGAGCTAACTTTTCCGAACTTTGCACTGCTGCCGGTAACGGCGGCCACCTACGCACCCGATGATTGCCCGCTGTGTCGGGCAGGTATTCCGGTGGTGAAGCCCGGCAGTCGGCCGGAAAAAGCGTTTTCTTAAACCTACTTCGGCGCAACCGGCGCAGGAGCAAGGCATTTTCGGCGTACTCTGCGCGGGTATGCTTCCTCACGGCTGCCAGTTGCGGCGCGTGGGAAACCGAAAAATAGATAACCCACTTCCCTTTTGGAATCTACCCAAAGAACCATTCAGCTTCTGCTCAAGCCCGGCCAACATGATGGCGAGGGCCAACGTGTGGCAGAAGTTGCCCAACGCCACCTTGGCCTCACGACTGGCCGGGTGCAAAGCACCGCCCTCTATACGGTGCGCTACCCCGTAACCGACGAGCAGCTGCGCGACTTCGCGACCCACTGCCTGCAAGACCCGGTGCTGCACGATGTCGCCCTCGACGAGTTCCGCCACGAGCCCACGTACAAGAGCTACATCCTGGTGGCCAAGCTGCCCGGCGTGACCGACGACGAAGGCATATCGGCGCAGAACGCCCTCGGCGACTTCCTGAACCAGCCTCTCGACACGCACACGCAGCACATCTTCAGCAAACGGCTCTACTTCCTGGAGCACGAATTGCCCGAGAGTAGCCTGCGCCGCCTTGCCGAAGAACTGCTCGGCAACAAGCTCATCAACCGCTTCGAAACCGGCCCCATAACCGACATCCGCGACTACACGCCGCGGCCCGGTGGTGGGGCCGAATCCATTACCAACCTCGTGCCGCTCACCAACCTGGCGGACAGCGAGTTGGTGCAGCTCTCGAAGGACAACCTCTACGCCCTCAACCTAGAGGAAATGCGGGCCGTGCGCGACCATTACGTGGCCATTGCCCCGAGCGCCAAGCCGCCGGCCTGCCCGCCGACCCCACCGACTGCGAACTGGAAATCATTGCCCAAACCTGGTCGGAGCACTGTAAGCATAAGGAGTTCAGTGCCGTTATTAACTACAAGGACGCGGACACCGGCGAGGAGCACGAAATCGACGGCCTGTTCAAAACCTATATCAAGAATGCCACCTCCGAAGTGGACCGCCAGCTGCGGGCCAACGGCAACGACTGGCTGATTAAAGTATTCTCCGACAACGCTGGCGCGGTGCGCATCAACCCTGAGTCGTTGTTTGTGTGGAAGGTGGAAACGCACAACTCGCCTTCGGCCATCGACCCGTACGGCGGAGCCATTACCGGAATCTTGGGCAACAACCGCGACCCACTGGCTACCGGCATTGGGGGCGCGCGGCTGCTGTTCAACACCAACGTGCTGTGCTTCGGCAACCCCGAGTTCAACGGCACGCTACTCAGCAACCAACTACACCCACGCCGCATTTTTGAAGGCGTGCGCAAGGGTATCGAGGATGGCGGCAACAAGTCGGGCGTACCGACGGTGAACGGCGCCATTGTGTTTGATGACCGGTATGCCGGCAAGCCGTTGGTGTATTGCGGTACGGGTGCCGTAATGCCGATGCAACTGGCCGGGCTAGATTCGTGGGAGAAGAAGATTGACGCGCAGGACCGCATCATCATGGCCGGTGGCCGGGTGGGAAAAGACGGTATTCACGGCGCTACGTTCTCTTCTATCGAGCTAGACGAAACCTCGCCGGCTACGGCTGTACAAATTGGCTCGCCGATTACGCAGAAGCTGGCCATGGACTTCCTGGTACTGGCGACGCGCCGCGGCCTGATCAAGTGCAGCACCGACAACGGCGCGGGCGGTTTGTCTTCCAGCATTGGCGAACTGGCAACCATCAGCGGCGGGGCCGTGGTGGAGCTGGAAAAAGTACCGCTGAAATATCCGGGGTTGCGGCCGTGGGAGATTTTTGTGAGCGAGTCGCAGGAGCGTTTCTCGCTGGCCGTGGAGCCCGCCAAGATGGACGAGCTGCTGTCCTTGGGCCGCGAAATGGAAGTGGAGCTGACCGACATCGGCTACTTCACCGCCGATGGCTACCTCGATGTACGCTTCGATGGCGACTCGGTGGCCCGCCTGAACATGGAGTTTCTGCACAACGGCGTGCCGCGCAAAGTGCTGGAAGCCGAGTGGAGCAAGCCCCAAGCCGCAGAGCCGACCTTGCCCGCTACTTCCGATTACACCGACGTTCTCACCCGCCTGCTCGGCAGCCTCAACATCTGCTCGCGCGAGTCGGTGATTCGGCAGTACGACCACGAGGTGAAAGGCCGCACTATCATCAAGCCGTTGATGGGTGCTACCGGTCAGGCCCCGCAGGATGCCGCCGTGGTGCGCTTCAACTTCGAGAGTTGGGAAGGCGTGGCCGTGAGCAACGGCATTTTGCCCCGCTTCGGTGATTTGGACGCCTACCACATGTCGGCCGGTGCTTTCGATGAAGCGGTGCGCCAGATTGTGGCCGTGGGTGGCAAGCTGCCCAACCTGAGCTACGGCGACGGCAACTTCTGGTCGGTGAACGACAACTTCTGCGTACCCGATTCGGTGTACGATGCCACCACCAACCCCGATGGTAAGCTCAAGCTAGCCAAGCTGGTACGGATGTGCGAAGCCCTGCGCGACGCTACGGCCGCCTACTGCATTCCACTCACCAGCGGTAAGGACTCGATGAAGAACGACTTCAAGGCCGACGGCGTGAAAATCTCCGTGCCGCCGACTGTTCTGTATTCGATGACGGCCAAGATTGAAGACGTCCGCCACACCATCACCTCCGACTTCAAGCAAGCCGACGACGTCATTTATCTACTAGGGGAAACCTACGATGAGCTCGGCGGCTCGGAGTTCTACCAACTGTTCGGCGAGCTAGGTGCCAACGTGCCTGAAGTGCGCTTCGACAAGGCCAAGGAACTCTACACCCTCATGGGCCAAGCCAACGACCAGCACCTCATCCAATCCTGCCACGACCTGTCGGATGGCGGCTTGGCGGTGGCGCTGGCGGAAGCCACGTTCGGCCACGGCTACGGCGCCACGGTTGATTTGCCCGAAGGGTTGCCGGTGCACGTGCAACTGTTTTCGGAGTCGCATTCCCGGTTTGTGGCCACGGTAGCGCCCGAAGATGTGGTGGCTTTCGAGCAGCACTTCGGAACCCGCGCCACGCGCCTCGGGGTAGTTACACTAGATAGCCACCTAACAGTGCGCCACGCGGGCAGCCCGTTGTTGCGGCCAGCACGGCCGTGCTGCGCCACGAGTGGACCAACGGCCCGGTAAACCGCATCATTGGCTTCGGCCAGCTAGCAGGAGAGGAGGCCGCCCGATGAACGACCAACACATGAACGATACCAGCCAGAAAGTCCAGGCCCTGATTCTCACGGGTTTCGGCATCAACTGCGAAGAAGAATACGCCGCGGCCTACCGCTTGGCGGGCGCCGAAGCAACCATCGTGCACCTCAACCAAGTGTTGCACGGCCACGTCAGCATCCACGACTACGACATCCTGAACTTCCCCGGCGGTTTTTCCTTCGGTGATGATTTGGGATCCGGCGTAGTATTGGCCAACAAGCTGCGCTACCGCAAAAACGCCGAAGGCCGCACCCTGCTCGATGACATCAAAGAGTTTGTGGCCAACGGCAAGTTCGTGATGGGCATCTGCAACGGCTTCCAAGTATTAGTGAAGCTCGGACTGCTCCCCAACCTGAGCGGCAACGTGACGCCCGAAGTAACGCTCACGCACAATGCCTCGGGCCGCTACGAAGACCGGTGGGTGCGGCTGAAAGTCAACCCGAAGTCGAACTCGCCTTTCCTGAAGGGCCTTGACACCATGGAAGTGCCCGTGCGCCACGGCGAAGGCCGCCTCATCATCTCAGGCACCGACACGCTGGCCCACATCGAAGAGCAGGCGCTCAACTGCCTGTCCTACACCGATTTCGACGGCTCGCCCACCGATGTGTACCCGCACAACCCCAACGGCGCCGACCTCAACTGCGCCGGTCTGACCGACACCACCGGCCAGGTATTCGGGCTGATGCCGCACCCGGAGGCGTTCCTCTCCTTATATAACCACCCCGATTGGGCCCGGCGCAAGCGCCTCAACCCCGGTTTGAGTGAGGAAGGCGACGGGCTGCGCTTGTTCCGCAACATTGTGGAGCACGTGCAGAGCCAGCGCCAGACCGCCGTTTCGCCGCAGGAAGCCAGCCAGTTTTCATCTTAAGATACCCTCGCAGTTCATCGGCCTTCCGGACCGGCTGACACTTTACTTATGGACACCCTCAACCATTTCGATACCCCGCAGCTCGAGCTCCTGCACCGTGGCAAAGTCCGTGATTCGTACCGGGCCCCTCGGGCGAGCGGCTCATCGTCGTTACCGACCGTTTGTCGGCCTTCGACTCGGTGCTGGAAACGCCGATTGCGCACAAAGGCGCGGTGCTGAACGGGCTGGCCGCTTTCTGGTTCGAAAAGACGCAGCACATCATCCCGAACCACGTTATCAGCCTGCTCGACCCCAACGTAACGTTGGCCAAGGAAGCCGAGCCGATTCGGGTGGAAATGGTGGTGCGCAATTACCTCACGGGTTCCATGCTGCGCGGCTACCTGAATGGCCAGCGCACGTTCTCGGGCGTAACCGTGCCGGATGGCTTAACCAAGCACCAGCAGTTCCCCGAGCCGATTGTAACGCCTACCACCAAAGAGGAGTCGGACCGCGAAATCACGCCCGAGAACTTGGTATCGGAGGGGTGGGTATCGGCGGAGCTGTACGAGAAGATGCGCGTGAAAGCGCTGGAGTTGTTCAACTTCGCTTCGCAGTGGATGGCCGAGCGCGGCATCATCCTAGTGGATACCAAATACGAGTTCGGTTTGCTGAATGGTGAGCTGATTCTGATCGACGAAATTCACACGCCGGATTCGTCGCGGTTTTGGAGCGCCGAAGACTACGCCAAGAACCCGGAGTCGGCCGAGCAAATGGACAAAGAGTACGTGCGGCAGTGGCTGATTGCCAACAAGCAGGACGGCCAATACCCCCGCGCCCTCACGCCCGAAGTATCGGCCGAAGCCACCCGCCGCTACCTCGATATCTACGAGCGTATCACGGGTGCTCCGCTACAAACTGGTAACGGAACCACCACCGATGGCGACGTACAGGCCCGTCTCGTGAGCAACCTAGTGCGTGCTGGTATCATGAAAGATGCCTGAACTCGTCAATGAGTATGCCCTCAAACGCTGAACTGCAGGTGCAATAGTCCACTTCTTTAGCCGTCATGGAAACCACCGCTACTCCAAAGCAAATCGTGCTAGCCTACATCGAAGCCTACAACCGCTTCGACGTAGACGGAATGGTGGCGGACCTGCACGACGAGGTAGTGTTCAAGAACATTGCCGGCGGTGAAGTGAACCTGACGACGACCGGCAAGGAAAGCTTCCGGCAGCAAGCCGAGCAGGCCAAGCAGTATTTCTCTCAGCGGAAGCAGCGCGTCACCAGTTGGCAAGTCGCCGATAATCGGGTGGAAGTCCTGATTGACTATACCGGCGTAGCAGCCATAGCATTCCCAAACGGCTTGAAGCCCGGCGACACCTTGCAGATGCAGGGCAAGTCGGTTTTCCAATTGGAAGACGGCAAGATTCTTTCCATCGAAGACATCAGCTAAGCGAAATGAGCGACTGGAAAGACACGTTGCAGGCGGAACCCCAAGACTTAAAGGCCTCTAAGCCCGAGAGTCTGGTTCAGCTTGCTCGTCGTCCGGCTACAGCTGCGGATTTCGAGGTTACGCTAGCTATCAAGAAGCAAGCTCTCGGACCTTATATAGAGCAGGTGTGGGGATGGGAAGATGAATTTCAACGAGTGTTTCACTCCGAGAACTTTAAGCCTGACAGCACCACAATACTCTTATATGAGGGAAAAGAAATCGGCCTTCTGGAAGCAGAAGAGCAGCCCGACTGCTTTTTCATTCAGAGCTTGCTGATTGTACCTGAATTTCAGGGTAGAGGAGTTGGTACCGCTCTCTTAAACGAAATCATAACGAAGGCTTTGGCGGTGGATAAGCCGGTTCGTTTAGACGTACTACAGGTGAACAAGAGAGCCTTGCAGCTCTACCAAAGACTTGGTTTTACATTACAGAACACCACAGAACTGACTTTTCAATTGGTTCTTTCAACACAGCATGAAGTCAGCAACTCCTAAAACTATAGTACTCCTCGGCGGCGGGGCCCGTGAACACGCCATGGCGTGGAAGCTGACTCGCGACGGTGCCACCGTGCACGTACTCCCCGGCAATGGCGGCATACCGAACAGTCACCCTGAAATCAGCGCCACTGATTTTCCGGCGGTGCAAAGCTTCTGCCAAGCCAATGGCGTGAAGCTGATTGTGGTAGGGCCCGAGGCACCACTAGCGGCGGGCGTGGTCGATTACTTTGCCGGTTCCGATATCCGCGTGTTCGGGCCGAGCCGAGCCGGGGCGGTGCTGGAAAGCTCCAAGGTGTGGAGCAAGAACTTCATGCGGCGGCACGGGGTAGCTACAGCGTTGTCGTGGCAGTACCGGAGTGACCAGTTGGACGAGGCTCGTGCCAAGGCAGTGGAGCTTGACGGGCAAGTAGTGGTGAAATACGACGGTCTGGCTGCTGGCAAAGGCGTGTATGTCTGCTCTTCTATAGAGGAAGCCGAGCAGGCCCTCACCGATTTGCAAGCCGAGCACACTGGCTGGTTCAGCTTCCTCCTAGAAGAAAAGTTGAGTGGCCCTGAAATCAGCATCATCGGTATCACCGACGGTAACCGCATCCGGCTGCTGGCGCCTTCCCAAGACCATAAGCAACTGCTGGCCGGCGACAAAGGCCCCAACACTGGCGGCATGGGTGCCTACTGCCCCGTGCCCTTCGCCGACGACAACATACTGGCCGCTATCCGCACCGACATCGTAGACCCAACCTTGCTTGGTCTGCAAAGTGAGCCTTTCGATTTCAAGGGCTTCCTGTACTTCGGTATCATGCTTTCGCCGCAAGGCCCGAAGCTGCTGGAATACAACGTCCGCCTCGGCGACCCGGAAGCGGAGGTGTTGCTGCCCGCTCTGGAAAGCAGCTTGCTCGAACTCATTGAAGCGACGCTCGATGGCAACCTGGCTCAGACCACCGTTTGGCAGCGGCCCGGCTACTATGTAGGCGTGGTGCTGGCCTCAGGCGGCTACCCGGCTGCGAAATTCCCTACCGGTTTTCCCATCACTGGCCTCGATGAACTGCACCCCAACATCCTCGCTTTCCACGGTGCCACCCGTCAACAAGACGGCCAACTGGTAACGAGCGGCGGCCGGGTGATGGTGCTGGTAGCTCACGGACAGGAATTGGAAGAGGCGGTACAGCTTGTCTACAAAGAAGTAGGAAAAGTTAACTTCCAAGATGCTTATATTCGGAGTGATATTGGCCAACGGCCTGCTCCCGAAATTGCCTTCAATCAAGTACGTTGAGCCAGTTACCGAATCATAGCGCCCCCACCGAAACGTCGGCTCCCGGCTCCTTTCTCGCCAAAGAAGGCGGGCAGCCGGACGTGCCCAAGCGCCTTGCCATCCTGCTTTCGGGCAGAGGCTCCAACATGGTGGCCTTGGTGAAAGCGGTGCAGCAAGGCGAGCTACACGGACTATCCGAAATAGCCGTCGTGTTCAGCAACAAGCCCGATGCTCCTGGCCTGGCCACCGCGGCAGAACTAGGCTGTCCAACGGCCAGTCTCGTCTCCCAAGGTCTCAAGCGCCCCGAATACGACGCCGAGGTGGTGAAGTTGCTGCAAACCTACCAGCCCGACTACGTAGTGCTGGCTGGTTACATGCGAATTTTATCGCCGGTGTTTATCCAAGCTTTTGCGGGCCGCATCCTGAATATCCATCCTGCGGATACGCATCAGCACCAAGGACTTCACGCCTACGAATGGGCATTTAATAACAGACTTTCGGAAACCAAAATCACGGTACATATGGTTGATGAGGGCCTTGATACGGGCCCCATCCTGGCTCAGCGCACAGTGGATTTGCGCGGAGCCGATACGTTGTCGGAGGTGGAGCGGCGCGGGCTGTTGGTGGAACATGAACTGTACGCCAACACGCTGGTCCGCTTGCTTCAGGGGCAATTGAAAATTGAGAGTTAATGACAATTAACTAGCAACGCGTGGCTTACTCTTCAGTGAGCCATTCTTGCTTCCTCAATTTTTAGTTTTTAACTCTCAATTTCTAATTGAACTCGCCATGTGCGGAATAGTAGGTTTTTACGGCCCCGATAACGTTGTGCAGGACATCGTGATTGGCCTCACCGCCCTCCAGCATCGGGGGCAGGATGCCGCGGGCATTGCCACCTTCGACGATAATTTCCATTTACATAAAGGCAACGGGCTCATCAATGACGTGTTCAAACCCAAGCAGCTCAAGAAGCTGAAGGGCAACATCGGCATCGGGCACGCGCGCTACACCACCCAAGGCTCCAACGACACCGAGCTGGCGCAGCCGTTCACGACCAGCTACCCCTTCGGGCTCAGCATGGTGCACAACGGCAACGTCATCAACTTCCGGCAGGTGGCCAAGCGCCTACATGAGAAGTACCACGTGCTGCCCAAAACCAGCAACGACTTGGAGCTCATCATGTACACCTTCGCGTCGGAGCTGCGCCTCAAGAATCTCGACCGCCTGTCGGTGGTAGATATTTTCGATGCCGTAGAAACTACGCAAGAATTGGTGAAAGGCGCCTACGCCACCATCACCATCATTGCCGGCCACGGCCTACTGGCCTTCAACGACCCGTTGGGTATCCGGCCGCTGGTACTTGGCCGCCGCGAAACGCCACGCGGTCCGGTCTATGCCTTCGCATCCGAAAGCACTTGTTTCGACTATTTGGGCTTCGACTTCATCAAGAATGTCGGACCGGGGCAGGCCGTGTTTATCGACAACGACTACAAGGTTCATTATAAGAATCCGTATCAGCAACCCAAGAACTTCTGCGTTTTCGAGCACATCTACTTTGCCCGCGAAGATTCTACTATCCATGGTCGCTTGGTGGCCCGGGAGCGGGTGCGGCTAGGCAAGATGCTGGCCCGTAAGGTGATAGAGTCGGGTATACAGCCGGATATGGTGATTGATGTGCCCTCGTCGGGTTACTTTGCGGCGTCGGGTTTGGCCGAGGCTATTGGCGTGCCGTATCGGCGGGCGCTGGTGAAGAACAACCACATGGGGCGTTCCTTCATCGTGAGCAGCCAGGCTGGCCGCGAAGATGTGGTAAAGAAAAAGCTGAACCCCATCCGTGAGTTTGTAGAAGGCAAGAAGGTAGCCGTAGTCGACGACAGCATTGTACGCGGTACTACGTCGCGGCGCATTGTGCGTATTCTGCGCGAAGCCGGCGCCAAAGAAGTGTACTTCATTTCCAGCGCGCCGCCCATCGTCAGCCCCTGCATCTACGGCATCGATATGGCCATGAGCACTGAGCTAATTGCGGCCAACTACACCGAGGAGGAAATCTGCCAATACATTGAAGCTGATCGGGTTATCTACCAGTCGCTCGATGATTTGCAGGAGCTGTTCTCGGAAGACAAAGGCCACGGCGGTAGCTGCTTTGCGTGCTTCACCGGCAACTATCCCACCGGCGACGTCACGAAGTACCTGCGCCACATTCAGGAAGAACGCCAGAGCCACCGCAAAAAAGAGCCAAACGAAGCCATAACTTCTGTAAGTGCGAAGGCTCCGGAACCCACCGAACACTAACTTGAAATTCTCTGTCATCTTGAGTTGAGCGGAGGGTCTTCGTACGTCTGAATACCTATTGAACTAGGCTAGTTCTGACGTAATGAAACCCTTCGCCCTGTTCAGGATGACAGTTGCTTTATTTGATTTTCCCTCTGCCATGAGCCAGACGTCTGCCGAACCTACTATCAAAGAAACCGCCGGCTACTCCATCGAAGAAGGCAATGCCGCTTCCAAAAATGCATACCATTGGGCGCAGAAAACCTTCAGTACCCGCGCTGGTAAGCCCGGCGAGCCAGCTCAGGACTTGGCCGGGGGCTTCTCCAATGAAATCCGTTTTGGCAGTGAGCGGCTTGGTATTGGCTCCGACGGGATTGGGACCAAGATTGAAGTAGCTGAGCGCACAGACCGGTACGACACACTCGGTTACGATCTGATTGCCATGGTGGCCGACGACTTGGTGGTGGCGGGTTTCATTCCTACCAACCTGTCGAATATCATCGACGTGAACACGCTCAACTACGAGGTGGTGGATGAACTGATGCGCGGCCTACACGATGCGGCGCAGTTCAGTAAGATTGCCGTAACGGGCGGTGAAATTGCCGAATTGGGCAACCGCATCGGTGGCTACCCCGGCGCCCGCATGAACTTCAACTGGTGCTCGACGGCCGTGGGGGTGTTGCACCCTAGCTTGGAGCGCCCACTAAGCGGGGCCAATGTGCGGGCGGGTCAGGCCGTGGTAGCGCTTCGCTCGCCTTCGTTCCGCTCCAATGGCTACTCCTTGGCCCGCCGTGCCCTCACCAAAGCTTTCGGTGAAGCTTGGCACACGGCTCCCTACACCGGCTCCGATGCCGCCGAAATGGGCCAGACTTGGGGTGAGGTGATGCTGGCGCCCTCGCTTATCTTCTCACCTGGTGTAGGAGCTGTGCTGGATGCGGGGCTGCCAGTGCACGCCGCTGCGCACATCACCGGCGGTGGCATTGCCGACAACTTCAAGCGCGTACTGAAGAACGGTGTGGGCGCCGAGCTAACCAATTTGTTTGAGCCATTGCCCGCCATGCAGCAATTGGCCGAGCTAGCTGGCATCACGCCCGCAGAAGCTTACCTCTATTGGAACATGGGCAACGGCATGCTCCTCGTAACCGATGAAGACCAAGCCGCTGCCGTAGCTGCCCAACTCCAGGCCGCTGGTTACCAAGCCCAAGTAGCTGGTCGCATCACGGCCGAGCCGAGTGTCCGCTTGCGCGTGGGAGCCGGCGAGTTGAACTATGAAGGGTAGTTTTTCAAGCTGGAAGAGCAAGAAAGCTTGAAAATTAAGCGTGAGCGTAATTAAGAAGAGCTCAGTGAGAACGAAGCGCAAGCACAGCAAGTAAAAGACTAGTTCTCTTACAGAAATAGGCAGGCAACTAGGAAGCCCGGCATCTCACTGATGTCGGGCTTTTCTTTTAGGGTACTAGTTGGGTTGTGAATCAGTTTGGGGTTGAAGTATACTATATTCTGAAACCTCACGCTCGGCAAGATGGGATTGACTGTGATAGTAGGTGCATTATTTAGGAAGTGGGGTTAAATAACAGGGGTGTTTTTAGTTTTTATTTCAATAAATGTCAGTATTGACCTAAAATTTCATAGGCATGTACTGAAATTAATATGAGAATTATATATATTGGCCTTAAGAATTAAGGGGTATATCAGAATGTGTTGTACAGATTGCTATTGTTTGAGTTGCCTTACAGGACTAGCCACGCAAGCACAGTAGCAGCGTCGGTACTTCTAGCAGCTACCAGAGAGGACAGCCACCGACTCACTACCCACCTAAGTGAGTCAACACAAAGCGTTTTCAAGGAGAGTAATAAGTGTGCTTCCCGATGTAGATAGGAAGGTAGTAGAACAGCCAATTGCTACGTCTCAGCCTATTTTTTCGGGGAGCAATGATAAAAGTGACCCGCACGCATGAGTGGCTTATGCCGGTATGCCCATTCGCGCCAGACTTTGCCATTGATCACTCATAATCCGAATAGTATGCTGCTTTTTACCGCTGCCTTTGCTTTGATGGCACCGCTTACCTCCGCACCGGAGGACTCTGTTAAGACCTCGCCAGATTCCGTCAAGACTTCGCCTTTCAAAATATCTGGCTATGCCGACGCCTACTACCGCTACAACTTCAACAACCCCGGTGAGGCGCCCTACAACAACCTGACGAGCTTCACGAATAGCCATAAATCCTTCGAGCTAGGCATGATTTCGGTGAAAGCCGAGCACACCATTGGCAAAGTGGGCTTGGTCGCGGATTTGGGCTTTGGGCGCCGGGCCGAAGAGTTTTCTTACAACGACGACAACACGCGCTTTGCCATCAAGCAGCTGTTTATCACTTATTCACCCACGGCCAAAATCAAGCTAACGGGTGGTAGCTGGGCCACGCATATCGGGTACGAATCGGTTGATCCTTACCTGAATAGAAATTACAGCATGAGCTATATGTTCTCGTATGGTCCCTTCTTTCATACGGGGATAAAAGCTGATTTTGGGCTCGGCGAGAAGACGAACTTGATGGTGGGCGTAGCTAACCCAACCGACCTGAAAAGCGCGAGCAGCATGCCCAAAACCTTTATTGCGCAGCTGGCAACCGGCACGCCCGACGACAAAATAAAGGCCTATTTCAACTACCAAGGAGGCGCGCAACACGATTCGCTGCGCGTACAGCAGGGCGACTTAGTGGTGACCTACGCCTTGTCCAGCCAGCTAAGCTTCTCCTACAACGGCACCGTGCAGTACCGGCAGTTCCGCGGCGAAACCGGTTGGGGCGACTACAACTCTTGGTGGGGCAGCGCCTTATATGTGAATCTGGATCCGGCACCCTGGTTCGGCATGACCCTGCGCGGGGAGTATTTCGGCGATAAAAAGGCCCTTATAGGTTTCAATGGAAACGTTTTTGAGACTACGCTTTCCTCGAATTTCAAGATCAACAACCTCACCATCATCCCGGAACTGCGCCTCGATAACGGCGATGTAGAGTCGGATTTATTTATCGATAAATCGGGCAACCTCAAGAAAACCACGGTGAGTGCCTTGCTCGCGGCCGTCTACAAGTTCTAGTTAGCCCGCAGAATAGTTTCTAGTTAGCCCGCAGAATAGTGCTCGAATGCAGCGGGCATGTCCCTCTTAAGCACAGTTCATTTCCTCTGAAAAGCCTGTAGTACATTACCCAATTCATGGACCATGGAAAAGTCATTACCATCTAAATTCAATTACGGGACGCTGGCGTTTGTCGTCTTATTCGTTCTGGGGTGCATAGCGGCGTTTGTGAAAGTGGAACACCCGGCCGCAGCGCCCGACACCATCAACGGCGCCGACGTGGCTTGGATGCTGACAGCGTCGGCCTTTGTGCTGCTCATGACGCCGGGCTTGTCGTTTTTCTACGGCGGCATGGTGCGGCCTAAAAACTTGATTTCCACCATGCTGCAAAGCTTCGTAGCACTGGGCGTGATTTCCTTGGTGTGGTATTTCGTGGGCTTCTCGCTGGCCTACGGCGACTCGTTTGGCGGCATCATCGGCGACCCGCGCACGTTCCTGCTGCTCAAAGATGTGGGCACGGCCACGCACCCCACGTTGTCGCCAACTATCCCGCTGATTCTGTTCTTCGCCTTCCAACTGAAGTTTGCCATCATCACGCCGGCCCTCATTACTGGTTCGTTTGCCGAACGGGTGCGGTTTAAAGGTTATCTGGCGTTCATTATCCTATTCTGCCTGTTCATCTACTGCCCGCTGGCGCACTGGACGTGGCACCCGAGGGTTTCCTGCGCAAGTGGGGCGTACTCGACTTTGCGGGTGGTACGGTAGTGCACATTTCGGCGGGGGTAGCGGCGTTAGTTGGGGCCTTGGTGCTCGGTCCGCGCAAAACGCACCGCGGGCAGTCTTTCTCTACGCCGAACGTGCCTTTCGTGCTGCTCGGCACCGGCCTACTGTGGTTTGGCTGGTTTGGCTTCAACGCTGGTTCGGCTCTTGGCGCCAACGAAATGGCTTCCCTTTCCTTTGTGAACACCAACTTGGCATCAGCGGCGGCGTTGGTAGCCTGGATGCTGATTGAAGTGGCCCGCGGCGGCAAGCCCACGGCAATGGGCGCTTGCATTGGGGCCGTAGTGGGCTTGGTAGCCATTACGCCCGCCGCTGGTTACGTGGATTACGGCCAGAGCATCCTGATTGGGGTGGTAGCTTCCAGCATTAGCTTCATGGGGGTGCACTGGAAAAACAACCGCACCAGCATCGACGACACGCTGGACGTGTTTCCGTGCCACGGCCTGGGCGGCATCGTCGGGATGTTGCTGACGGGTGTGTTTGCGGCCAAAGTAGGACTGGTAAACGGCACCGCAACCGTCTTCAACTATCATTTGCTGGGCCTGGCTATCGTGGTTGGCTATACCGCTGTTGTATCGTGGGTACTGCTGAAGTTGACTGACGCACTGTTTGGGCTGCGGGTGAAAGAAGCCGACGAAGAACTAGGTCTGGACCTGAGCCAGCACGAGGAATCTACCTACCACGTGGACGAAGAATTCGAGAAAACATACCGCAAGGAATTGGTGTAGCCAAGCCCACTCTACAAACGACAACAAACTTAGCTATCAACACAAAGCCAGCACTCCGAACGGAATGCTGGCTTTGTGCATCGAGGTGGTAGGGTTACAGCTGTGTGGTCAGGCTAGTGGGCTTGCCCTGCATGGCTACATCGAGGCTGCTAAGTACGGCTCGCAGATGCGTATCAACTTGCAAAAGTTTTTTGTCTCGGCTCTTGCGAGGCCTAGTATACACAAGTGCCTCAATTGGAGTGGTCCGAGGATCGGGTGAGCTGTATTTGCCTTCGCGGGCGTTTTGAGGTTGGGTGTGCGTGATGTTGTCGAGCTGGTACGTATAGCTCCCATCCTCAACTGCTACCGCCAGCCGGAACCCGAACGACTCTTGGCCTTTCTTGATGCTACCCCGCAGATGCAGCGCGCCGGTTTCCGGATCTATGTGGCTAACTGAAGCTTTGTAATGGGGTGCTACTCGAGAAAGCCACTGCTTGGCCCGCGTAAATAGTTGATCTTTGGTTGTGTCCGCTACGGGCATTACGGCTGTGTAGACGGCTCTATTCGTTGTCGTATTTAAGGGAAGCGGCGAAAAGTTGAACGGTGCTTCTTGGGCACTTACCGCGCCGCCTAGCAGCATCAGCAAGAAAAATAGATACGCTTTCATGGGTGAGAGAAGGAAAGAGGGTGGGAGCGGGCATGTACTGTGTCGTAGAGCAGTTATGGCTTTTTACGAATACCAAGGCCGGATGTATACAAAAAGCTAATGGTTTCCATAAGACAGCCGGCCAGAGTTACCGGTATAAAGTGCAGCTAACGAGCTAGTCAGTGCCCGAAAGCTGGACGCTTTACGGCGCTGAAGGGAGGCATTTCTTGACAGTACCGTACTAAAGCAAAACGGTCTGACAGCTACCGAAGTAGCCATCAGACCGCGCAAAAGTAAGCGTGAAGGTTTATTTCGCTACAGGTTCTATATCGAAGCCAGCTTGCGCAACGGCTTTCATCACGAGTTCAGGAATAACGTTTTCACCTTCCACGGTCAAAACTTTATCGGGGTTGTTGGTATCCACATTCCATTTCTTCACGCTGGCTTCGGCGTCTAGAAAAGGCGTGACGGCGCGTAGGCAGTTGGCGCAGTTGATGCTGGTTTTGAATTGTAGGGTTTGCATGGTCGAGGTCTGTTTGAGGCTAGCTGCGTGAGAAACAGCCAGCGGTATATGAGGTGCACTTTCAACAGAAGAACTACCGCAAAAGTAGCGGCGAGAGTAGTATTACCAGGTATACGCTTTGGTTGCTGAAGTGTAGAGTTTTGGTGTACTTCGCCGCTAGCCATTACAACGTATACTTCAGTTCAATAACCTACAGAAAGTGGATAAAAGAGAATTCTGGCAGTTCATAGATGCTGCTAAAGAAGTATCTAAGGGCGACCAAACGCGGCAAGAGCAGGCCCTAATCAATAGCTTAGCTCAACATGAGCCCCAACACATAGTCGAATTCGAGTGCATACTGCGTGAGTACCTAATTGAGGCCGATGATTTCAACATCATGGCTGCTCAGAAGATTCTCAATGGATACGTAACCGATGATTCCTACCTGTATTTTCGATGCTGGCTAGTTGGCCAGGGGGAAGCGGTGTTTATGAATGCGCTACGCAACCCCGATACTCTGGTGACTGTCGTGCAAGCTCCTTATCAGGATTTCGAAGAACTGCTTTATGTAGCTACTATGGCGTACGAGAAGCGTACTGGTACGAAAGAAGAAGACGATGAGGATACATTTCCGCGGGGTATAGCCTATGCCCGCGGACTAGATTACGATTCCGGTTCCGCCACGAAAGGCGAGGACTGGACGGAAAACCAACTGCCCAAGATGCTGCCGAAGCTGTGGAAGAAGTTCGGCGTAGCCTAACAAGCAAAGCGCCCCGAGTAGGATACACTCGGGGCGCTTTGCTGTTTACGCTGGGCGCTGTGGCCGCTTTTCCAGAATCAGATTCGTGCGGAAAGTGTTGAGGCTTTCTTCTAGGCCCACGGGATAAGTGTGAGGATTCAGGAACCGGCGGATACTAGGGTCGAGGCTTTGCACTTCGCGTTGGGCGTGGGCACGGCTTTCGGCTAGGGTAGGCAGGTCGAGTATACGGCGGCCCTGGCGGAACACGGGCTCTAGCAATTCCCGGAAGTTAGTGGAACGGATGGGCCGGCGGCGCGTCGGGTCCAACGGGTCGACGATGGTGAGCTGGTCGGGGAGGGGCTCCGTGGTGTTGTAGAGCATGTCGGCGCGGGGGTGACCTTTCTCGTTGAGGTAACGCCGCACCTGCAAGATGCCGGGGATGCTGGTTTTGGCAAGTTGCTCGGAAAGCTTCAGGGTGAAGTCCCAAGCCGAGTTGTCGGCGTTGCGTAGCGCGGCCAGCTTGTACACGCCCCCAAGCGCGGCTTGGTTGAAGGCCGTAACTAGCTGCGTTCCAATGCCCCACGTGTCGATGCGGGCGCCTTGCAGCTTGAGGCTGGTAATGAGGTTTTCTTCGAGGTCATTACTGGCAACAATACGGGTCTTAGGGAAACCGGCTTCATCGAGTAGCGCCCGGGCTTCGCGGCTCAGGTAAGCTAAGTCACCGGAGTCGAGGCGAATACCGCCCAGCTCGTGGCCATCGGCGCGCATCTGGCGGGCCACACTTATAGCATGGCGCACCCCTTCCAGCGTATCATAGGTATCCACGAGGAACACCGAGTCATCGGGGAAGGCTTTAGCGTAGGCGGCAAAGGCAGTCGGCTCATCTTCAAAGGCCATTACCCAACTGTGCGCGTGGGTGCCCTTCACCGGAATGCCATAGCGCTGCCCCGCCAATACGTTGGACGTGGCATCGACGCCGCCCAAATACGCCGCGCGGCTAGCCCCCAAGCCACCATCAAATCCTTGGGCGCGGCGCAATCCAAACTCTAGTACCTGGTCGGTAGGGCCGGCGGCCTCGCGGATGCGGGCGGCTTTGGTGGCAATCAAGGTCTGGAAGTTAACCAGTGTAAGCAACGCCGTTTCCAGCAGTTGCGCCTGCAACAGCGGGCCACGCACCCGAATCAGGGGCTCGTTGCCGAAGACCACCGTGCCTTCCGCAATGGCTTCCACGTCGCAAGTGAACTTCAGCTCACGCAGATAGTGCAGAAAATCAGCGGGAAACAAGGTGGCGCCTTTGTTGCCTTTCAAGCTGCCGAGATACGCTATGTCGTCTTCGGAAAAATGGAAACTCTCCAGCCAATCGACAGCCAGAGCTAGGCCCGCTGCCACAGCGTAGCCGCCCTCAAATGGCGCTTTACGGAAATAGAGGTGAAACACGGCTTCCCGGTCTTGCATACCTTGTTGCCAATACCCATAGGCCATGGTCAATTGGTAGAGGTCGGTGAGAAGACTGAGCGAGGGCGCGTAGAGGCCCGAGAGTGGAGCAGGATTCATTGGCAGAAACAACAAATGATGCCCCAAGGTACGCGGAGTAACTATATTGGCGGCTACCTGTTGCGCTTGCAAGCTGCGCTGATCTTCGGATACTGCCGAGTTAGCCTTGCAGCCGCAAGTTTATCGATTGAATTCAGGCTTGAAAGTCTTGAAATATGAAACACGTGTTAACGCTTCTGGCCTGGACCGGTCTGCTACCGGTGGCTTTCGGGCAAGGACAGCTTGCCAAGGTTAGCATCTCAGGAGCCACCGTCGAGCGGGTAGAGAAAACCCTGGCGGCCAATGCCATGCAGGGCCGCGCCCTAGGCACCATGGCTCCTCAGGCGGCACGTTTCTTGGCTGCTGAATTCAAGCGCATCGGGCTGAAGCCCTTGCCCGGACAGACATCGTTCAGTCAGCCATTCAAAGTGTACGAAACCCGAACGGTGCAGGCGCGGGTGGTGCTCAATAAGGTGCCGGTAGCACCAGAAAACATACTGCTGTTATCCGGCCAACCCCAACTGCGTTGGACCAACAGCCTGCCGAACGCGCCCCGCGTGGTGCGAGTAGGACCTACTGCTGACTTTCGAAAGGAGGTGATGCCTCTGCTCAGTGCGAATGAAAACCTGCTGATTCTTCTCGATCCAGCGCACGCCGAGCGTTTTCAGGCGCAACGGCTACGCTTCAACCAAAACGGTCGGTATAGTGTCAATCAGCCTAGCCCTACGGCCGTCGTGCTTGTGCTGCAAGCAGCGCCCCTGCCGCCGGCCCTTACGTTTCAGATAGACGGCACCACCCGCATCAAGGAACTGGAAGCAGAAAATGTAATAGGGGTGCTGCCAGGCCAAGACAAAGCCAAGGCGCCCGAGCAAGTTGTGTTCTGCGCTCACTACGACCATATCGGCATTCAACCTGCTGTGGCCGGCGACTCTATTGCTAACGGCGCCAACGACAACGCCAGCGGCACCACCGCCGTGGTGGCGCTAGCTGAGTATTATGCGCAGCAAAAGAGCAATGCACGTACCTTGGTATTTGTGGCTTTCACAGGCGAAGAAGTGGGGAGCCTTGGAGCCCAACACTTCACCCAACAAGTTGACCCCAAGCAGCTAATGGCCGCGTTCAATCTGGAAATGCTTGGTCAACGGTCGAAGTTTGGTCCCGGTACGGCTTTCATCACTGGCTTCGACAAGTCCGACTTCGGTGCTATCCTGCAGCGCAACCTACGGGGTACGCCGTTCCGACTCGAACCCGACCCATATCCTGAATTAAACCTGTTCTATCAATCCGACAATGCCACGTTGGCCCGCGTAGGCATTCCGGCCCATACCATCAGCACCGCGCAGTTGCCCACCGATAAGTTTTACCACTCAGTTGACGACGAAGTGCAGACCTTGGACTTGGCTAACCTCTGTACTGTAGTAGAAGCTATTGCGCGCAGTGCTAGTAGTATCATCAGCGGCCAGGATACCCCTACGCGCATAGCAGCCGATGCAAGCCCTACTCACTAGACAGTGGACTGCTTCCTGGCTTTGCTCATGGGTAGCTCACCTTCTACTCGGTAATTGCTGTATGCCTCACTCCACACCTTCGTCCTCTCTAACGCTGCTGCACCGCCTTGGCCTACTGCCTACGTGGTTGCGCTTCTCGTTGGGCTTGGTGCCGGCTGCGGCGGCGTTCCTGCTTACCCCTGCTTCTTGGCATTCGATGACGCGCCTGATTACCGCATGGGATGCCTTTTCCCTCACGAACTTGGTGCTCGCTTGGGGCATAATCGCAAGCGCAGAAGTGAAGCACATTCGGCGTATTGTCGCCCGTGAGGACCCTGGCCGCCACCTTGTATTTGCCTTGGTGCTGGTGGCCGCAAGTAGTAGCTTATTGGCAGTGATTTATTTGCTTTCCTCGGTACACGCTACCAGCAGGAGCTACACGCAGTTCGTTCACATGGGACTAGCAAGTTTAGGCGTGATGCTGAGTTGGTTGCTGGTGCACACCATGTTTACACTCCGCTACGCCCACATTTTCTATGGCGACGGCACCAGCCAAAAAGAAGGAGGGCTGCAGTTTCCAGGGGAAGGAAAAGAGCCTGACTACTTCGACTTTGCTTATTTCTCTTTTGTAGTAGGCATGACCGCCCAAACGGCTGATATCAGCATCTTGAGCCAGAAGTTACGGCGGCTTGCGCTACTTCACGGCCTGCTTTCGTTTGGTTTCAACACCGTGGTAGTCGCTCTCTCCATTAGTAGCCTAGCTGTCCTGCTCTAACAAGCAGTCACAACACCCACATGCACACAGCCTAGCATCTGACGATAGCCAACTGCCTGATGGTTGAATCAAATAAGCATTTGATTCAATTCCTTTATAAATATAATTATTTCGCTGATGCTAAATCGTAAAGCAACCTTGAAAATTGAGATTGTGCGTTGCTGAGCCTAATAAAAGTGCAAATAAGGATAGGTCATGCATTGCTGCGACTAACAACAAAACATTAAAAACTAGTCGAAAAAGGTTCTATGATTGCTAAAAGACACCCAGTACTAAGCGGCAAACCGCTGGCGGGAAGCCTGTAGATTACGGCAATAAAGAGATGCATCGAGCAGCGTGGCTAGAATGGTAGGCTGCGATGAAGCTGGCAGTTGCAATACGGCTTGCTGAGTCTCATGTTCTAAGTGGCACAAAATCAGCTGCATGTGTTGGTGGCGCAATCGGACGCAGAAATCTCCTATCAACTGAATAATATCTTCCGACGGATGATGAAATTCACTGCAGTCCACCCATACATTGATTTTGCCACTATCCCTAGCGCGCTGCAAAGCCCGTTGCAAAGCTTCCGGCTCGATGATATGCTGCTCGTCAGTTAGGATCAGCAGATAGCTGTCAGGCAGAATTTCGCGATATACGTTCATCATGGCTCAAAGCTCAATAAACCAGGTTTCGGCGAAGCCTCTACTGAGAAGGACTCTATTTGTGCTCTTAATAAAGGAGTTAAGATGACTGCCGTCTATTTTGCTGTCATCTTCCCTAACTACTTTCTGCACTTCTACAACAGACCTTCCACTGCTATTATAAAGCTACAATATTCCTAAATGAGATGGTATAGGTCTAAATACTGATTTTTTTCGGAAGATTTACTTATTTCAGTATCACGGACCACCCTATCTGGAGTGTAGTTACTGTTTATAGTCGGTATGCTTGAAAACAACGTATACCCATTGCTCAGCTGTTGAGGAGTGGTATGAAAAGTTATCCCTATTCTTCATTTGGACCACTTGCTACTGCAACCGCCTACCTCGTTGTTGTTACTTTATTCTCGCCTACGTTCTTGCCACTATGATCCGAGTTTTGCTAACTGACGACCACACTATCTTGCGCGACGGTATTCGGGCCTTGCTTAGTATGCATTCCGATCTAGAAGTGGTAGGCGAAGCCAGCAACGGCCAGGAGCTACTCGACTTGTTGGCAGTCACCCCCACCGACGTTGTGTTAATGGACATTAACATGCCCGTTATGGATGGCTTTGCTACCATGGAACACTTGCGCGAGCAATATCCCGAGGTGCGCGTGCTGGTGCTATCCATGCTCAACCATGAGAACTACGTGCATCGCATGATAGAGGCAGGAGCTACAGGCTACGTGCTAAAAAATGCCGACATCGCCGAAATTACCTACGGTATCCGGACGGTGGCGAGTGGCAGGCCTTTTCTGTGCACCGAAATCGGAATGGATATGCTCTTCAAGATAGTGCGTAGCACAACCTCCCCAACCGACACGGCCCGCCCTAGATCGGGGGACTTATCGAAACGGGAACTGGAAGTGCTTCGCCTTATTTCAGAGGGCATGACCAATGCCGAAATAGCCGATAAGCTATTCACTAGCAAGCGCACCATAGAAACGCACCGCCAAAATATTATCGAGAAAACGCAAGCAAAGAACACAGCAGCACTTATTAAGTACGCCGTGTCCAATGGGTTGCTCGGTGAATGAACGCCTAGTCTGTTAGATAGCCGGTAATTCACCCACTAGCACTTCTGTCGGATAAGTGCCTGGTGCGTACTCGAGTTGCTGCCCAAGCCGCTCGACAGCCGATTGAAAAGATTCTTTGGCTGTTTTAAAGCCCTGCAACGATTCGGGAGCGTGGAGGTAGTTTCGATAGACAACACCTGGACCCTCCAGTTGGGCCACCAGATCAGCTGCTTCGTACTCTAAGATAGAGCTAGGGCTGCCACGCCACAGAGGCTGATAGCCTGGCTCCTGCGCTAGTTCGTTTTGCTTGAAGTAAAGCGGTACACCATCGGGTACGGCATACAAGTACACCCGACCACCTTGCGGCGTCGGGCACAGGAAAAGGGATTCCATTACGGTAAACTAATGTTGCAAAAGGTATTGGTATGGTACTCAGGGCGTACGGCAGCCACGAGGGGACGCAACTAACCGGTTCTTTGATTAAACGAATTGAATATTAATATTCTAATTCACCAAATTAATTATTTTGAGTATAGGATAAATACAAAAAAATACCCTCTCTGCTGACAGCAAAGAGGGTGGAATGTAGCCCCGGCGAGAATCGAACTCACATCTAAAGTTTAGGAAACCCTTATTCTATCCGTTGAACTACGGGGCCAGTATATGTGCCGACAAAGGTAATCCGAATCGGAAGATAGCCCAAGCCAGAAGCAAGTAAGTGGTACGCCAAGTAAAACAAAAGAGGAGTAAAGCGTGCAGATACAGACAGATCCGCTTGCTTTACTCCCTTTGCTAGTTAGATGCTCATTTTAAAAAATTACATTTTGTAAAGCAGCGCAATGCCGAAGGAAAGCGAGGTCAGGATCAAGCCAACCATGAAGATGGTGTAGCTGATCCGCAACAGCCGGTATTTACGAGTCAGTACGTCGCCGAGGTAGTAGATGTCGGTTACCATATTGGTGTACAATGCCTCTTTGTCGCTCATAATCTGGTTCATGCCCGAGTGAAAGGAGTCGAGGCTGAGCTTGCTGAAGTTGCCGAAGAAAAGCAGGTTTACGCGGCGGTTGGTGGCAATTTGGGGACTTTTCTTCAACCACTTAAAGCTCGTAACGTCGGGCTGCGCGCACAAAATGGCCGTCACGACCGAGCCCAAGGCAGTGGCTAACAGAAGGCCAATTGGAATTGTCAGTACCGGGTTGTTGACGATGGTTGGGGAGAGTACCCCGGACTTGGTGCCAGCCTTAGCGCCCAGATAGGTGATGATAACCGAGAGTAGCACGGCGTTCAAGCTGATCATCATGTTCGCCTTCTTGTCGGCCATGTCCGAGAGCTTCATGTGGTTGCTGTACATGGTCCGGAACATGGTTTCGACGCCACGCTTGGGCTCAGCAAACGTACCTGTGGCTTCTTCCTCCTTCTTTTTCTTTTTCTTCTCGGTTTTCTTGAGCAAGTCGCGCTGCTCTTTCACATTGGCCTTGAACTGCTCCTGATACCGCGCTTTCGCAGCGGGCGTCAGAAACTTAGCCGACGTTAAAAAGTCGAGCTGCGACTCGGCCCACTCCACGTTGGAGTAGGTTTTGCCGAGTGTAGTTTCCCACTCGGCCCGGAGCAACTCGGCGTTGGCAAAAAAGTCTTCGCGGCCCATGCCACTCATGTCGGCATCCTTGAGCAGCTGCTGTAGTTCCGTGTCGCAGGGCTCGTCGCGGTGTGTGCCCCGAATGATGTCTTTCACTAACTGAATCCGCGGCTCGGGGTAGCCTTGCTGGCGCAGCCAATTTTCGGCCATTACCATACTGCGGTATTCGTGGCCATCGTTAACTTCAATGTAGCCGGTGTCATGAAACCAGGCTGCCAGCAACAGCGCCTCTTGGTCGGGCGCATCCAAGCCGGAATCTTCGCCTAGGGTGCGCGCTTCCTTCACCACAGAAATGGTGTGCTTTAGGGAATGATAAACAAGCTGCGGAGGAAGCTTATCTTCCATCAGCTTCGTAACAAAGGCTTTCGCCTGCTTTAAGATTTCAGATCGTTCGGCCTTAGCCGGTTGGAGCGTTACGGTAGGTTCCATTTTAGGGGCGGGGATGAGCGGCGGTAGCGGGGCAGCACCCCTAACCGACTTTGAACGCGAATTGTAAGTTGAGGTTTTTACACGCTTATCTCAACCGTGAATCATAGGTTTGCGTAGGGCAGGCATTCCCGGCTTATTGAAGCTTGACCTCATGCAGCCGTTTCAGTAAGTTACTCGTATTTCTGATAACTGCGCCCACTAATGCTTGGTTTATGCACTAAGCTCCAAGCTTGCTTACTCTCTCTATTGCCTCTTTATGAAGCGTCTTTTCTTGTCTTGTGGTTTGGTCTGGATGTTAGGCGGCGCCACTGCATGGGCACAAAAACCTACGCAGACCCCGCACCCCATCCGTCCGAACTATACCAAGGGTGGTGAAACCTGGAAATCAAAAACACCCCCGACAGTTCCCGAATCAATTATTCTGTCTTCCTAATTGGCGATGTAGGCAAGCCTGAGTCTTCGGAGAAGGGCGGGGAGCCGTCCCTGAATTATATGCGCAAGCAGCTTTTGGCCGCCGGCGCCAAAAGCACTGCCATTTATCTCGGCGACAATATCTACGAGAACGGTATGCCCGAGGAAGGGGCCTCCGACCGCAAGGAATCAGAGCGCCGCATTGTCGATCAGCTGAACGTGCTGCGCAATTATCCCGGCGAGAAATACATGATTCCGGGCAACCACGATTGGAAGCAAGGCAAGAACGGAGGTGTAGAGCAGGTGAACCGCGAGCAGCGCTTCGTGGAGAACTTCATGTCCAACGATTCGGCGGCCTTCTCCTACACCGGCGACTTTTTCATTCCGCGCGACGCGTGCCCGGGACCATTCGAGGTGCGCCTGCAGGATAACCTAGTGATGGTTGCCATCAACTCGCAATGGTTTTTGCAGGGCGAAGGCGAGCGGCCGTACGGAGCCAACAGCGGCTGCGGCGTGGCCAACGAAACCGACTTCTTCACGCAGCTAGAAGACATCATCGAGCGCAACAAGGACAAGAATATCATGGTCATCGGGCACCATCCTATTCAGTCCGATGGTATTCATGGCGGCTACTTCACCTTAGCCGACCACTTGTTCCCGCTCTCGATTGTAGCGAAGTATGCATTCATCCCGCTGCCCGTAGTAGGCTCGGTGTATCCGTTTGCGCGCAAATACGGCGGAGTTAGCCAAGACATTCCGCACCCGCTTTACCAAGCGTATAAGAAGGGGCTGGAAGACATTTTTGCTAAGCACCCGAACATCATCTATGCGTCGGGGCACGAGCACAACCTACAGTACTTCCGGATGCCAACCTACCACCAGATTGTGAGTGGCTCGGGTTGCAAAACGCAGCACACCCGTAGTGGGAGCGGCGCCAAAGCCAACTTCTCCGACAAAGAGAAAGGCTTGGCCCGCGTAAACTACTACGACGATGGCCAAGTATGGGTGGAGTACTGGATTCCGAATGGCCGGGGCGAAACGGCCCGCCTTGTGTACCGCACGCCCTTGTATGCGCAGCCAGTAGCGGCCGCTACCGAAGCTGCGCCTGTAGTTGCCACTGGGCCACGCCCTAATTTCAAGGACAGCACGATCACGCTGGCCGTGAACAAGCGCTACGCCGACCGCAGCAAGTTTCACAAGTCATTGTTCGGGCAGCACTACCGCCAAGAGTGGGCCACGCCCGTGAAGTTTCCGGTGCTGGACCTCGCCACCGAGCAAGGTGGCCTTACGCCCTACAAGATTGGTGGCGGCAAGCAAACGGCCTCGCTGAAAGTGCGCAATGAAGAAGGCCGCAACTTCACCATTCGCAGCCTCAACAAAGACCCCGGTGCCGTACTGCCGGAAGCGTTGCGCAGCGGAGCTGCCGCCGACATTCTGCAAGACCAGATTTCGGCCCAGCACCCATACGGTTCCATTGTAATACCGCCATTGGCTACGGCCGCCGGCATTCTGCATACCAACCCCGAACTCCGCTACATTCCGCAGGACCCGTTGCTTGGTCAGTACCTCGAGCGTTTTTCGAACACGCCGGGCGCTATTGAAGAAGATGCCAAAGACGACCAAAGCAACGTGGCCTCGCTTGGCAATGCCGAAAACCTAGTCGGTACCGACAAGGTGTTTGAGCGCTTGGTAGACGACAACGACAACCGCGTCGACGAAAAAGCGTTTGCCCGCTCGCGCCTCTTCGATATGTGGATTGGCGACTGGGACCGGCACGAAGATCAGTGGCGCTGGGCCGAGAAAAAAGACAAGGAAGGCGACCGGAAGTTTACGGCCGTGCCCGAAGACCGCGACATTGCCTTCTTTAAGGGTGACGGTTTGTTTCCGTACTTGGCTTCACGCAAGTGGGCCATTCGTAACTTCCAAAACTTCGGGGCCGACTATGCTGACTGGAAAGGCCTCAACCTAACGGCCCTCAGCAACGACCGGGTGTACCTGGCTTCCGTCACGAAAGAGCAGTGGGTGAAGCAGGCAGAAGAGCTGAAAGCCTCTCTCACCGATGACGTTATCGAGAAGGCATTCAAGCAACGGTGGCCCAAGCAGATCTATGACCTGCACGGCCCCGAAATTATAGCCAAGCTAAAAAGCCGCCGTGAGCTACTGCCCGAGTTAGCTGCTGATTACTACGAGGTAGTAAGCCAGGTGACGGAAGTAAAGGGCTCTAGCAAGCGCGAGAAATTTATGGTAGAGCGCCTACCCGACGACAAGACGCGGGTAGTGGTCAAGAAAATCACCAAGGAAGGTGCTCTCGGCAAAACCCTCTTCGACCGCACCTTCGACAACAAGGTTACCAAGGAGCTGCGCCTATATGGGTTTGAGGGCAACGACGTGTATGACGTGAGAGGCGACGTGAAGCGCGGCACCAAACTGCGCATCATTGCCGGCACCGATAAAGACTCTATCACGGACCGCTCCAACGTGGCGGGTCTGCGGCACTACACGCACATCTACGACGCCGATACCGGCAACGTGATTACGCCGGGCAAAGACACCCGCCTGCGCACTGAACCCGGCATTGACGTGAGCCGGTACGACGTGCACAACCGCTCCGACCGCAAAGACTACACGCTCAACTATTTCGGTCCGACCGCATACTTCGGTTACAACATCGACGACCGTCTGTTTTTGGGTGGCGGGGTTTTGTACCGCACCTACGGGTTCCGGAAAGAGCCGTACGCCACCGAGCAGAGCTTGGCTGCCAACTATTCGCCGTCGCAAAAAGCCTACAACGTGCGGTATGCAGGCCACTTTGTAGATGTGATTGGCAAATACGATCTGCGAGTAAACGCGCAGCTCTATGGCCCACAGCTGCTCTATAACTACTTCGGTCTGGGCAACGACACGCGCAACATCCTGGCCGACAACAACAGTACCCGTGCTCGGGATATCAACAACACCTACCGGGTCCGCTTCTCGCGCTTGTATATCTCGCCGGTGCTGGAGCGTGACATCTTCAGCTTCCTGAAATTCGGTATTGGTCCGCAGTACGACCAATTCAGGGTATCTAATGACCGTATCGGTAGCGAAATTGCGGCTGGCCTTGATGAAGACGGCAATGGATTAGAAGGCACGAGTGCCGTTGGTATTCGGGCCTCAGATTTCCAGCTGAACCGCTATTTAGGTGGTCGGGCTTATCTGAACATTGATGCGGCTTCGTCGCCGAAAAACCCGCGTATTGGTTTGCGCTGGTACAACTCGGTGGAATACAACAAGCAGCTCAACGCCGAGAAGCTAACCTATGGGCGTTTGGCTTCGGAATTCCGCTTCTACCTGAGCCCCAACTTCCCGTTCCAGCTAACTTGGGCCGGTCGTATTGGCGCCAGTCGCAACCTCGGCGACTATCGCTTCTTCCAGGCCAACACTTTGGGCGGTACTACCAACTTGCGCGGCTACCGTCGCACGCGCTACTCGGGCCGCTCTAGCACCTATGCCAACGCCGAGGTGCGGATTCAACTTTTCGAGTTTAATGCTTACCTGCTGCCGGGTAAGTTCGGTATCATGGGCCTAGCCGACGCGGCGCGTGTGTACTCTAGCTACGATGTGCGAACGGGCCTCGACGCCTACCATACCGCCATTGGCGGGGGCGTGTGGGTCGACATTCTGAAACAGGCCGTCATCAACGTGACGTATTCACGGGGCGAAGAAAATCTGGTGTTTATAGGATTTGACTTCCTGTTCTAAGTGCGGGTTGCCAACCAGTGTTTAAGAAGCGAAAAAGCGCTAATTTGTTGATAAGCAGAAACTAGAAAAAGAGCCGGCCGGGTCGGGCTGGCTCTTTTCTTCTGTGAAAAAAGGCAGCAGCCTTTCTGCTGGATGTCGCGTTAAAGATGACCGAGTTTAGTTTCTATTCCACCTTGTAGCGTATGTCCTCAACTTTAATATTTCGGGCGCGCATGGTGCGCAAAATTGCCTTTGCTGGACTTAGCTTCCTACTGACCACTGCAGCAGTAGCACAAGTCACGCCGGCGTCGCCCACGCCGGTGTTTCCGGCCCCGGCCCCTTCCCCCGCCGATACCCTTGCCTCCAACCAAGTAGGGCGCGACCAAGAGTTTGCTACGCCTTCGGTAGTGAATCAGGGGCCGACCAAAGGAATCATTTTTCACTATGAGCGAATGCCGCGCTTTGGCGTGACATCAACAGCCAAAGTGGAAAACCTGCCGAACTACTCAGCCGACGCCAGCAAAAACGCCCGGCTTATTTTCAAAGGGTACATCCCGATGCTCAATCATCCGCACCTCAAGCTGATATTGGGTGTCAATTATGACCGGGAGGAGTTTCAGTTCCGCAACACCCCCACCACCTACGAGTTCTACGACAACATCGAGGACAAAGCACTCAAGACGTTAGGAGCACAGCTGGCCGTCATTCGGCCGGTGAACACAGTTAACTGGTACATCTTCCGGGTGAAAGGCGAGCTAAGCGGCGACTATACCTCAAGCGAGCTAAACGTGAAAGATTACCTGCGCGTGTCGTCAGAGTTTTTGTACGGCTGGAAGCGGAGCCCAGAGTTTTCCTGGGGCGTAGGGGTGCAACTAGGATACACCTTTGGGCGGTTTAGTCCATATCCGGCCATACTCTACAACCGCACCTTCAACTCGCATTGGGGTGTAGAAGCCATCTTCCCGGCTCGCGTGGCTGTGCGCTACAACGTTTCGCCGAAGTCCATCCTCACGGCTGGCTATACCGTCGATGGCTTCAATTACATCATCAAGCTCAACAACCCCTTGGTCCGGCGCCTAGACAATGGCCAGCCGGAGCCCGGCATAAAGCCCTTGCGTACGCTGGAGCTACGCGAAACCGAAGTGAAATTCCGGGGCCGCTGGGAGCGTGAGCTGTACGATTTCATCTGGTTGGGCGTAGAAGGTGGCTACCGCTATAACTACGCCTTCGATGCCTTTGACCGTACCAACAAGGACCGGCAAAAAATCATCGACAGCCAGTTCGACTGGACTCCTTATGCCAGCCTCGAAATCTTTATTGTGCCCACCAAAGGACTGCTGGGCCTCTTCGGAGTGGGACGGTAATAAGCACGATTGAGCGTAAGTAGTGATTGAAGACGCTTCCTTGATTAAGAGAAGCTTCTCCAGATGAAAGAAAAAAGAGGGTCAGGCTTAGCCTGACCCTCTTTTTTCTTTAGTTACGCTTCAAGAACGTTAGCCACTTAGCTTTTTTCAGACTTTGGCTTGTTCCGTTTGCGACTGAGCTTCTTTAGATACGCATACGTGTCTTCCTGGGCCCTGACGCGGGGTGCGTCGGGGTTTTCCGAGCCTAAGAAGTTGTTTTGCCAGTCTCTGGACTTCACGTTGTCTTGGCGCTGAAGGTCGAGGAGGTGGCGGATTTCGACGCGTAAATCTTCTTGCAGAATAGGAAACGCAACTTCCACACGCCGGTCCAGATTACGGGCCATCCAATCGGAAGAGGCCACGTAGATCTTCTCCTTGCCGCCGTTGCCGAATACGTAGATGCGGGCGTGCTCCAAGTACCGGTCTACTATACCCCGCTGACTAATGTTGAGGCTCTGTCCTTCCAGGTTAGGCACAAGGCAGGAAATACCCCGAATCAGGAGTTCCACCCGCACACCGGCTTCGCTGGCTTGATACAATTTCAGAATCATCCGTTCATCTTGCAGCGCGTTAAGTTTCAAGATGATATAGGCGTCCTTGCCGTGCTTGGCTAAGCTGATTTCGTGGTCGATTAAGCTATTGAGTTGCTCGCGAAGCTCGAATGGTGCCACCAAGAGGTGCTTGAAGCTGCCCGCTTTGTCTTGCCGGTCGTAGAAGTAGCGGAACACCTCGGCTACCTCGCTGGTCAGGTGAGGGTCGGTGGTGAACAGGCCGTGGTCGGCGTAAATCTTGCTAGTATTCTCGTTGAAGTTGCCAGTGCTCAGGTAGGCGTAGAGGCGGTTGTGGCCTTCTTCGGCACGGGTGACCAGGGCTAGCTTGCTGTGTACTTTCAGCTCGGGAATGCCGTAAATAACGTTGGCACCCGCCTTTTGCAGCTTCTCGGCCCAGTACATGTTGCTTTCCTCGTCGAAGCGGGCTTTCAGCTCCACTACCACTGTCACTTGCTTGCCGTGCTTCACAGCCTTGAGCAGTGCTTTCGCTACCTCGCTCTTACTGGAAACTCGGTAAAGCGTGATGCTGATGGCGCTTACCAAAGGGTCGTTGGCAGCTTCGAGCAGAAAGCGCGTTACGTAGTCGAAAGACTGGTACGGTAAATTCAATAGGTGGTCGCGCTCCGCAATAGCCGGAATCATGGGACCAGTGCGAGGCAGCGTCGGGTGGGGCAGGGGCGAGTGCGCCTCGTACACCAGGTGATTGAGGCCTAAGTCGGGGAAGCCGAAAAAGTCGCGGAAATTGTGGTAGCGGCTGCCTTCTACTAGCTCGTCGGTGCCGATGCCGGTTTTTTGCATCAGGGCCTGCATCACTTCCTTGGGCATGGCTGGGTCGTAGAGCAAGCGGGCCGGATAGCCGGTTTCGCGCTTCTGTAGGCTGCTCTTGATCTTGGCCATCAGGTTGCCCGACACTTCCTCCTGGATGTCTAGTTCGGCGTCGCGGGAGATTTTAATGGAGTGCACCTGCACCTTGCCGAACTTCGGGAACAGCGTGTGGGCACAGCACCGAACTACGTCGTCTAGGAACATCACGTACCGCTCGTCGCCTTGATTGGGCAGCACCACAAAGCGGCCACCGTGGCGCTTCACCGGCAGTTCCATTACTAATACCCGCTCATCGTGCGCGTGGTGCTTTTTCTTTTTCGAGCTGGCCTCCGTTGGTTCTGTGAGGTAAAACGTGAGGTATACCGTCTGATCTTTTAGGAACAGATGGTGCAGGTTTTCATCGAGGATGACAGGCGAGAGCAAGTCCTGCACGTGCTGCTCGAAGTAATGATGCACCCACTTGCGCTGCTCGTCGGTCAGGTCGTGCTCGGATACGAGGTGGATGTGCTGCTCGCGCAAGGCCGGTTGCAAGCTGTTGCGAAAAGTGTCACCGAATTCTTGCTGCTGCCGCCGCACTTCCTCCAGCAACTCTTTGAGTTGGGAGGTGGGATCGTCGGCCAGCTTGGCCCGGGTTTTCTTTTTCAGCTTCACCAACCGCCGCAGTGTTGCCACGCGCACCTTGAAATATTCGTCGAGGTTGCTGGAGAAGATGGCCATGAACTTGAGGCGCTCAAGCAACGGCACCTCCGGGTTCTGGGCTTCCTGCAGCACGCGTCGGTTGAACGCCAACCAGCTTAGTTCCCTGTTTAGCAGCACTGGTTTTTCAGTGGCTTTCTTTTCGATTTTTTCCATGATTAAGAAAAAGCGTCACGTACAAGAGCGTCCTCCTTTATCTGGCATCCCCAAGGAAAGCCTCTACTATTTGCAATATGCAGTAAATCAGTACCGGCTCTGCGCAACAAGCACCAAGCGTTCAACGCTATGCCATAATTGCCCTAGCTGGTGCCAAGCCATAGCGACCATGCCCCTTACGTGAAAACAGCAACTTCAAACACCTTCTGAAGAGAAGTTATCTGCTTTGTCTGCGGGACCTACTCGACTTCCCGTGGCTTGTCGCGCGGGCGGTCGAAAAAGTAGAACTCGGTGTTCGACTGATCTACATCAGCCCACCGATCAACTTGAATGTGCAGGCATACAATACCAGCAGTGGGCATTTCCTCGTGCAGCGCACCCGGCGAGAGTAGGTTGGCAAATTCGGAAATAGTGTTGTTATGCCCCACAAGCAGCACCGAATTGGTTTCGTCGGGGCAAGAGCGCACGACGTCCAGCAGCACTTGCACATCGGCGTGGTAGATTTCGGGGCGCACCACAATTCGCTCGTGGGGGTACCCCAGCTCCTTGGCTACCAAAGCAGCCGTCGTTAAGGCCCGCACGGCCGCCGAGGAGAGCAGTAAATCTATTTTGATGTTGCGCTTAACCAAGGCCTGGCCCATGCGGGGGGCATCTTCGCGGCCCCGGCCGTTGAGCGGGCGCTGCTCATCTGTTAAATCGTCGAAGCTCCAGCTAGATTTGGCGTGGCGCATCAGATATAGGCTTTTCATGCGGGCAAAGTGAGGTTCAACTGAAAGCACGCCTCTTTACTATGAGGCTTGCAAAATGGTTATTCTAGAAGTAAAGCGCCACAGGAAAATAAGAGTATCTCTAAAATTTTCTAGGTGTTTGAGAGGAGATTCGAGCAAGTTGAGTAGTTGCGAAGCTACAAAGCAGAACAGGGTGGTATAATCAGTAGGTCAAGCAGTTAAGTAGTGAAAAGATTCTTCGCAAATTATGACCTGATATATTATGAGTAAAAGATTCTTGGCAACGCAGGTAGACTGCCATAACACTAGAAAAGCCCACCGAATGGCGGGCTTTTCATGCGGGTGAATGAGGGAAAATGGTAGGTGTGAAAAACTAGCAACGCTGCAACATCACTAGCTCCAAGGGCAAGTAAGCTATTCTTTCTGGAAACGTTGGCGTATTGTTTGGGCGCCATCCGACATCACCACCTGGTAGAGGCCCTGGGGTAGGTTGGCAACACCTACGCGGCCTTGGCCATCGTAGTGAGCTTGCTTCATTTCGTACCCGCTGAGGTCGTATACTTTCACGCTCCAAGTCGTCGCCTGTTTCTCCGGTACCGATACGTTCAGGGTTTGAGAGGCTGGATTAGGATACAAGTGAATGACTGCTTTGCTAGCTAGTTCGCTGGAAATAGCGAGTTGGCTTGCTGCCCTGGCAGCCGGCGAATTGAGCAGCGACGCCCGGCTACCGCCCGTATCAAACAAGGCATTCATGCGCGCCGCCTGACCCGCCGAGAACATATACATGCACGCATCGTCGGTGTAGTCCATGTAGTTCATCGACATGTCGCCTTTGTTGTTGCAGGTGATATGCGGATAATCGGGGCAGCCGTAGTTGCTGGTTTGCTGGGTAGGTGTATCGGCTACCAAGTCGTTGCCGCAATTGGTGTCGCCCCAGATGTGGCGCAGGTTCAGCCAGTGTCCTACTTCGTGCGTCGCCGTCCGGCCTTTGTTGTAGGAGACTGACGAGCCGCCCGGCAACGATGAATACAGGACTACCACCCCATCGGTATTGGCTTTGCCTCCCGGAAACTGCGCGTACCCGAGTAGCCCACCACCTAAGTTGCATACCCACAGGTTGAGGTAGTTGCTCGCAGGCCACGCATCATCACCACCGCGCTTCGAGAATTTCACTACATCGTTGGTGGTGAATGAAGTAATTTTGGTTTGCTTATGGATAATGCCTGTAGTTTGAGCGCCGGTTGGGTCTTGCTTAGCCAGCACGAACTGGATGTTGGTGTTAACGGCCAGCGGCGCAAAAGCTGCTGGTATCAACCTCGCATCGGCATTGGCTTTAGCGAAGTCCTTGTTAAGCACAGTTATTTGTGCCGCAACCTGCGCATCCGATACGTTTTGCGCTTCTACGTTGTAGAGCACGTGCACGACTACTGGAATCGTAATTACGCCCGTTGTCGAGCGCCTAGCAGTTGACGTAGCTTCAAACTTTTTGGTCTGGTCTTCTACTGCCGCCATGCGCTTGGCAAGTGAAGGATCGGCTGCCATTTGCGCTTTCAATACGTCCATCGTGGCACACTGTCTGCCTGGCGTTGCCTTGCCATTGGCAAGCGTTGAGCGCAAGTCTTGCGCAAGAGTTGAAGAAGTTAAGCCCAGAAAAGAGAGAGCCAATGCGTAAAATTTTGCCTTCATGCGAGTGGTTTGTGAGTGAGTATAATTGTGAGAGGAGAATAGGATGAAATATAGTAATAATGTGGTGATTTAAGGTATGAAGGGAGACAATATTTTCAAAGTGGAACTAGGGTTTTTGAAAGTAGAAGAGCTATTAGGATGAGATGATTACACAGAAGACACTACGCAATTCGTACTAGCACGCAACCACGGTAGGCAGTTTGGTAACTTACTCGCTTACCCTCACTTCAACCACTAAACAGCAATCAACACAAGCATACCAAGCATAAAAAAGCCCTGGCAACTTGCCAGGGCTTCTATTCAGGGTGAGGCTATCTACTCGCCGTCTACGTGGTCAATTACCGTATTGGGGTAACGCTGATAGTGGATCTTCGCTACGTGACGAGTCAGCAGGGCCCGAAGCTCTTCGATGTTCTCACGGTTTTTAGCCGAAATGAAGAGAACCGGGTCGTGCATTTTAGCCATGTACGTGTCCTGTAGCTGCGCTAGTGTAGGACGGCTAGGTGCGTCTTCATCCTCGTTCATGCCCTCGAAGCCAGCCTCGCGCTCAGTTTCCGTATCAGTGCGGTACTGGTCGATTTTGTTGAAAACCAGCAGCATCGGCTTATCGGCCGCCTCGATATCCTTAAGCGTTTCGTTGACCACCTCAATCTGCTCTTCAAACGAAGGATGCGAGATGTCTACAACGTGCACCAACAAGTCGGCCTCCCTGATTTCGTCGAGCGTGCTCTTAAAGCTCTCGATGAGACGCGTAGGGAGCTTGCGGATAAACCCAACAGTATCAGAAAGCAGGAACGGGATATTGTCGAAGGAAATCTTGCGCACTGTGGAATCGACAGTGGCAAACAGCTTGTTTTCGGCAAACACGTCGGAGCGGCTCAGCAGATTCATAATCGTGCTTTTGCCCACGTTGGTGTAGCCCACCAGCGCCACCCGTACCACGCCGCCGCGCGCCTTGCGCTGGGTATGGCTTTGCTTGTCGAAGTCCTTGAGTTTGTCTTTCAGCAGCGAAATTCGGTCGCGCACTACGCGGCGGTCTGTCTCGATTTCCGTTTCCCCCGGTCCGCGCATACTCACGCCACCACCACGTTGCCGGCTTAAGTGACTCCACAGACCCGTCAGGCGGGGCAGCAGATACTGGTACTGCGCCAACTCCACCTGAGCCCGCGCAGTAGCTGTTTTGGCCCGGGTAGCAAAGATGTCGATGATAAGTAGCGAGCGGTCCACGATCTTCACCATCAACTCGGCCTCCAAGTTGCGCAACTGCGAAGGCGACAGGTCGTCGTCGAAAATGACTACGCTGATGCCAGAATGGGTTACGTAGGCTTTGATTTCGGCTAGCTTACCTTCACCCACAAAGGTTCTAATGTCGGGCTTGTCGAGGCGCTGCACAAAGCGTTTCTTCACTTCCACGCCGGCTGTTTCGGCTAGAAACTCCAACTCGTCTAGGTACTCTTGGGTACGGGTATCCGACTGCCGTTTGTCTGGCACGGCTATCAATACGGCGGTTTCCCGTTGTTGCGCTGTTTCGTAGGTGCCAGTATCCGGATTGCGAGTGGGTTGGTTGCCACGCGGGGCGTCGGTAGCGCCGGGGTGGCGGGTGCTGTTGGTTTGCTGGCGCCCACCGGAATTAGATTTCTTTGCCATGTAGAGAGACGGGGAAGAGTAGAATGGAATAAGTAACGTATAAAACGACTTTCTATAAAAGCAAAAACTTGGTTACGGTATTACAGAAGAAATAGGGCGTTATTTAAGCTTATACTGTTGTAAATAATGTGAGTTGCGGTCTAGCTACGCCGCTAATCCTTCAACTCATCAGCTACAATTACCTCTGAGAGTAGGATCTGAAGTTGAGCTGGCATAGAGCAGTCAACCCGTAGACCTTATCTAATGAGGTAGTTTACTTCAACGTCAGCGAATAAGCTACTACTTGCTGAATCTGAGCCGTAGTTAGCTTGTCTTTGAAAGCAGGCATTTTGCCCAAACCTTGCGTCACCATGTACACGCGACCCGTCGTGTTGAGGTTGCTTTTGCTAAGGTCGTGTGCTCCGTTCAAACCTAAGCGCCCATTGGCTCCATGGCATACCGCGCAATTTTTGTTGAACAACGCTTTGCCATCAGCCAAGATACCTTCTCCATCGGTTTCAGGCTCGGCCGGAGGCGACGCAATGGCTGCATTGGCAGTGGCTGCCTGTAGCGCGGCGGTTTCCGCTTCCGAAAGGCCAGGTTCATCATCAAATAGTGTATCGACGGGAGGAGCCGCATCAGGCGTGGGAGTGGTTTCGGGGCGGCCGAGTGCGGCCGTGCCAGCGACCCTGCGACTTGGGCGCTGCAACGTAAGGCTACCAGCTTGCGCGACGCCATACAGGTACAGTAGGCCGAGTAGCATGCAGGCTATGCCCGGCTTATATTGACGCCGCATGGCTGCAATAGCCAGCGGCAGCAGAACCACGGCCAAGCCGAGTTCCACCCACAGCCAACGTGGGGCGTCCCCTGGGTACAAAGCCACCAACCAAAGCCCGGACCCCAAAATCAGCAGCCCCAGTAGGGAGTCGACGATACGGGTACGGGCCCGCAGATTGCGCAAGTCTTCTTGGCGGCCCAGAAATAACAACGCAGCTTTGGTAGCGTAAAAAAGTAAGAAAGCAAGTAGTACCAGCAGATGCAGGCGTAAAAGCAAAACGGAAAATGACACGCGCAATGGGGTGGTGAGTGGTGAGATACGAAGTCTTTGAAGTACTCAACAAAGGTAACGCCCGAAAAAGCGTGTCGCGGGTCGAATTTATTGGCAGTAATAGAAGGACTTCTATTCGCCACAGGCAGCAACTAGCAGAGGTACTTAGGCGTGTGCAGGGCTCTTACTTTCCAGAGGGCCCTATCTTTGCTCTTCAGAATCCTACATTACTATTTCTCCATCTCACTGTTTTACTGTCCGTGCGCGTTGCCATTGTTATAAATACCTCTTGGAATATCTGGAATTTTCGGCGCAGCTTGGTGAAAGCCTTACAGGCTGCTGGCCACGAGGTAATAGCTATTGCGCCCCCTGATGCTTATTCCGAACGCCTGCAAACCGAGCTTGGGTGCCGCTATGTCCCGATTCTGATGGAAAATAAGGGCACTAACCCCATAAAGGATGCTCAATTAACTCGTCGTTTCTATGGTATCTATCGGCGAGAGCGGCCCGATGTGGTGCTCCATTATACCATCAAGCCCAACATCTACGGCGCATTGGCTGCTCGATTGGCTGGCATTCCGAGCATTAACAACGTGTCGGGTTTGGGGACGGTGTTTCTGGTGCCCAACTTCGTGAGTAAGGTTGCTTTGCAGCTTTACCGCTACGCCTTCCGGTTTCCGCGCAAAGTATTTTTCCAGAACGGCGACGACCAAGCGCTGTTTCTGCAGCATGGGCTGGTGCGCAAAGAAATAACGGACGTGCTACCTGGTTCTGGGGTTGATACGAATCGTTTCCGGCCGGCCGCTGAATTTCAGCGTCAGCAGCCTTTCGTGTTTCTCATGATAGCGCGCGTGCTTTACGAGAAAGGAGTAGAAGAGTATTTCGAAGCTGCTCGGCTGGTACGGGAAGCAGTATCTGGCACGCGGGTGCAACTGTTAGGGGCATCGATGAGTCGGGGGAGTGGGAGTGAAGCGGGCATTGTTCGAGCAGTGGCTCACGGCCGGTAATATCGAGTACTTAGGCACCACCGACGACGTAGCCGCCCACATCCGCCAAGCCGACTGTGTGGTGTTGCCTTCCTACCGCGAAGGCACGCCTAAAACCCTGCTCGAAGCTGCCGCTATGGGCAAGCCCATCGTCACGACCAACGTGCCGGGCTGCCGTGAAACCGTAGAAGATGGCCAGAATGGCTTGCTCTGCGAAGTGCGCAATGCACCTGACTTAGCCGCCAAAATGCTGCGTATTCTCGAGCTGCCCAATGCCGAGCTAGAAGCCATGGGCCGCGCTGGTCGTCACCTTGCCGAGTCCAAGTTTGATGAGCAGATTGTACTCGACAAATACTTAACTGAAGTAGCTTCAATAGCTACTAAGCGCCGCTAGGAACAAGCAAACAAGCTAACTTGTCCCTGAATACGGTTAAAGAAATCAGAATTACCAATCATTCGACATGGAAATTAAGCAGCACGCCCTGGCCGGTGTCGTTGAATTTACCCCCGCGTCTTTGGCGACGCTCGTGGAGCTTTCTTCGAATCATTTAGCGCTCGGGTTTTCGAGCAGGCAGGTGTCAGCCATGAGTGGGTGCAAGATAACCAGTCGAGTTCGGCATGTGGCGTCCTTCGAGGTTTACATTTCCAGCGGCCACCACATGCGCAAGCTAAGCTAGTACGGGTAGCTCAGGGCCGTGCCCTCGATGTTATTGTCGACTTGCGCCGCGAATCAACTACTTACGGGCAGCATTTAGTGGTAGAGTTAAATGCGCATCGCTATAACACCCTTTATGTGCCTATCGGTTTTGCGCACGGTTTCGTCGCCCTTGAGGACAATACCCTATTTCTATATAAATGCTCGGACTATTATCAGCCAAGTGCTGAAGGTGGCCTTCGTTGGGACGATCCTACACTTAAAATCGATTGGGGTATAGACTCGCCGACCGTATCTGATAAAGACCAGATACTACCCTCGCTGGAAGGATTCGAGAGTCCTTTCTAAAGCGGACTGCGCTGTCTGCAAAAGGAATAGGCAAGGTTTGCTTTGGTTGGGCAGACGCTACATAAAACACAGAAGGCTTGCCAAGTAGCAAGCCTTCTGTGTTTTATGTAGCGTCTGCTGTTTAGTTTGGTTCTTTTTTAATTTAAACAAACTCTAATAAGGTTTCCAAGCCCATGCCGCGGGAGCCTTTGATGAGAATCTGACGATTTTGTAAAGCCCGGCTTTGTAGCCAAGTGGCAGCTTCTGCTTTCGTAGCGAAGTAATGGTTGTGGCTGCCTCCGCAGGTAGTATGCGCATGTGCCATTTCTGGACCTATCAGTACCGTCTCGTTGAAAGTAAGCTCGGCCAGTAAGTTGCCTAAGGCAGTGTGCTCGGCGGCACTTTCCTCTCCAAGTTCAAACATGTCGCCCAAAACCACCACCTTGGCGGCCTTGTCGGTGGAAGGGCGGACGGCAAAGCTGCGTAAAGCGGCACTCATGCTGCTTGGATTTGCATTGTACGCATCAAGCAATACCTCGTTGCGACCTGTTTGAATAAGCTGCGAACGGTTGTTGGTCGGCTCATATGAGGACAAGGCGTCGGCAATGTCGGCGGTTGGCACTCCAAAGTATTGCCCTACAGCGGCGGCGGCGGCTAGATTCGGGAAGTTGTAGTCGCCGGTAATGCGCGCTTCAACCTGGGTGCCATCGGTGAGGCGGAGCGTTACATTGGGGATGGGGCTAACTAAAGTGGTTGGGTACGTATCGTTAGCGCCGGGGTAGGTTACGCGGTTCGGTACGATAACGCCTAGCTCTACTAGTCGGGCATCCAGAGTATTGACGAAGGCGGTGCCGTTTGTTGTGGCTAGGAAGCGGAACAACTCGGCCTTGCCTTTTGCAATTCCTTCCTGCCCACCAAATCCCTCTAAGTGGGCCTTGCCAATGTTGGTAATCAAGCCATGAGTAGGTTCGGCAATGTTGCTAAGCAACTCGATTTCTCCTTGGTGGTTAGCGCCCATTTCCACTATGGCCAGTTCATGCTCGTCGGGCCGGATGCTTAGCAAAGTGAGTGGCACGCCAATGTGGTTGTTGAGGTTGCCGCGGGTGTATTGCACGCGCAGGCGCCGGCTCAATACGGCGTATACCAGTTCTTTCGTTGTGGTTTTACCATTTGAGCCCGTGATGCCCAACACCGGAATAGATAACTGCCGCCGATGGTAACGGGCTAGGTCTTGAAGGGTACGCAAAGGGTCGGGTGCGTAGGTGTACTGGCTAGGGTACTGAGTTGCCAGAGCGGCATCGTCGACTACGGCGTGGCGGGCTCCTCGCTCCAGCGCTTGCGGGGCGAAGTCGGCCCCACGAAAGGTGGGGCCGTTCAGGGCGAAGAACAGCGTATCGGTCTGGGCCTGCCGCGAGTCGGTGCTGACCGAAGCACAAGCGCGGAATTGGTCGTAGAGGGCCGCTATATCCTGCATGATTGTTGACGTAACTTAAAGCTAAATTGGAGTGTTATCCTGAAAAGAACCTGCCGCTTATGACCTTACGCTTTATTCTTTTGCTTTTTGTGCTGGGCACTTGGCTAACCAGTCGCCCGGCGGTGGCGCAATCTACAGCGTTTGGTTTCGAATTGCGGTCGGTGGCAAAAGTAGTGCAAGGCACCGATACCCTGCGTAATGCCTGGGCCGGTGGCCTCGACTCGCCCCAGTTTTCGGGTATCGATTTGAACGCCGACGGGCAGCAGGACCTCTTCATTTTCGACCGGCGCCTGCGTCGGGTACTAACGTATCTGAACGTGGCCGCTGCTGGGGGTGGCCGGCAATGGCAATACGCTCCCGACTACGAAACGCTTTTCCCAGCGGGTATACACAACTGGGCCCTATTGCGCGACTACGACTGCGACGGTCGGCCCGACTTGTTCACCAACGGCAACAGCGAAGTAGATATTCAGGTCTACCGAAACGTGGCCGGTGCCGGTGGCCTGCCTACGTTTCAGCTGACCACCTCGCTCCTAACAGCGGTTGTTGGCAATACACCCGTCAACATCAACACCGGCGTCAATATGCCCACCATTGAGGACGTCAACGGCGACGGGCGGCTTGACATGCTCATCTACGATTGGGCCAACGATAAATTCGTCACCTACTACCAGAACATCAGTACGGGGGCGTGCGGCGGACTTCAATTCCGACTCGTAACCGAAAGCTGGGGCAATATTCAGTCTTGCCTAAGCGCCTGCGGTTCGTATAGCTTCTCTGCTACTACCTTGTGCCGGCCAGGGAGCGTGCAGCACTCATCAGGCAGCAATTTATTGGCCATCGACTTGGATGCGGATGGCGACAAAGACCTGTTGGTAGGCCGCGACTATTGCCCTGAACTGGTGGCCATCACCAACCAAGGTACGCCGCAGCAGGAGGTTATGACAAATAGCAGCCTCAACAGCAGTTTCCCGACGGGTACTACCCCAGTGCGCATCACCAACTTTCCGGCGGCTTACAACCTGGATGTGAACTTCGATGGGCGGCCTGACTTACTGGCTGCGCCCAACCTGTTTGACAACTTAGATACCGTTGAAACCCGCCGTTCGGTGTGGTACTACGAGAATGCCGGAACGGGAGCCGCTCCTAACTTTCAGTTTCGGCAGCAGGACTTCTTGCAGCGCGATATGATAGAAGCTAGTTCGCAGGCTGCCCCCGCCTTTTTGGATGTAGATGCCGATGGGCTCAAGGATATGCTGGTAGCTGGCTCGCGCCGCGACGCACCCGGCAATTTATTTGTGGCTACCGTAACGTACTACCGCAATGTGGGTACGGCCTCTCGCGCCATTTACAAACTCGTCACGACGGATTACTTGAACCTGTCAACCAAGAAGTTTGGGTTGCTGCGCCCCGTCATTGTAGACCTCAACCGCGACGGTGCCCTGGATTTTGCTTGCACGGGCTACTATGCCGTAGGGCGGCGTAGTTTTCTTGGTTTCTACCTCAACCAAGCCAGTGCTAGCCAAGCGCCGAGCTTTAATACGGCCACGATGCGAACCATCAGCAATGTGCCCAACAACCAAGACGACGCGGCCTCCTTCTTTGATGTGGACAACGATGGGTACGTGGACCTGCTGTACAGTACCAATTCCAACTCGACTGGTCAGAGCTTGCGCTACTACCGCAACAACGGCAGTAGTACGCTCGAAACAGCTTTCGATGTTGCCAACACCGACTATGGCCAGATTCGAGCGGCGGGTAATACACGCCCCGTCAATCTGTACCCGCTGGTAGCCGACTTCGATAGGGATGGCGCGCCGGATTTGCTTACGGTAGATGCATCGGGGGCTATACGGCTATTCAGCAACCTGCGCGCGCAAAGCAGCGTGTTCCTCGACCGTACCAATTTGTTTTACAATACCGCCCGCGGCACCTACGACAATGCCCAACTTGGTGTCCGCGACCTAAATCACTTCACCCTGGCCGCCAACGATGTGAACGGCGACGGTGGTTTGGAACTATTCATCGGTATGGAGAGCGGGGGCGTGTTGGCCGCTGCTCCACGCAATCAAGTGCTGAGTACCGCCGGAGCAGCAACTCAAAGCCTCCCGCTTACGCTTTATCCAAACCCCGCGGCCACTAGCACTACGGTAGAAGCTGCTCGTCCCGTACGTTTAACCCTACTCGACCTTACGGGCCGCACTGTGCGCACTGTTGCTACTCCCGCTCGACGTCACGACATAGACTTACGCGGTTTAGCTGCTGGCCTCTACATGGTGCGCTGCGAAACCACTGATGGCCAACTAGGTGTCCAGCGACTGATGGTGAAATAGTAAATTGATTGGCTAAGGAATTCTGGTTTCCTCCGCAAACGGCTAGCCTATCAATCAAACAAGCCCTTGATGCCTTATGAGCATCAAGGGCTTGTTTGTGAGGGCAATGCTCTTAAACAGGAATTTTGCGCAGTCCGACTAGTGCTTACTCTCTTTACTTAGCCACCAACTGCGTTAGCTCGAAGGTATCAGCGTCTTGGAGGGCGGGGAACCGTTCGCGGAAGGCTTCCAGATCGGCGCGGCGCAGGGCGCGGGTGATGCCCGTTTCCTGGTTGCCTACCTCCACCAGATATTCGCCGCGCATATCGAGCAGGGCCGAGTCGCCGGCGTAGGCGAGGCTATTGCCGTCGATGCCGACGCAATTCACCCCCATCGTGTACGCCAAGTTCTCGATGGCGCGGGCGCGGAGCAAGGTCATCCAGGCGGTACGGCGGGCGGCGGGCCAGTTGGCTACGTAAAGTAACAGGTCGTAGGGCTGAACAGCGGAGTTGCGGCTCCAAACCGGAAAGCGCAAGTCGTAACATACGAGGGGGCAGATGCGCCAGCCGCGCCACTCTTCTACTAGGCGCTCAGAGCCAGCCGTATAGGTGTGGTGCTCGTTGGCCATGGTAAACAGGTGGCGTTTATTATAATAGCTCAAACTGCCATCGGGACGCACCCAAAGCAGACGGTTGTAGTAGTTGCCTTGCTCTTTGATAATGATACTACCCGTGATTACGGCGTTGCGGGCGGCAGCTATATCGCGGAGCCAAGCTACTGTGGGGCCGTCCATGGTTTCCGCCAGGGTAGCCGCTTCCATGCTGAAGCCGGTAGTGAACATCTCCGGCAGTACAATAAGATCAGTGGCAATGGATATCTCGTCGATATGCCGATGCAATTCGGTGCGGTTGGCCGCCGGGTCGTGCCACTGCAATGAAGCTTGCACGAATGAAACAGTTAAATCAGACACGGTAGTAGGGCAATAGGTAGGTGAGAGAGGGCGGCATAACTTAGTAGGGAAATATAAGGTTGCTAAAAGCAGATATAGTATACTTTAGAAAATAAATTCCGGACCATTAGAACATAACTATGTAGCTGGGATACGCTATTTCGTAGCCCGTAGCGCATAACGTTCGTGGGGCCAACTAATTGTTTGACTTTCAAGAAGCGCCGTTCTAAAGCTCGCGCAACCGGGCAGCCGCAGCCCGCAGGGTTTGCTCTTGTTTGGCAAAACAAAACCGGATCAGCCCGTCGTCGTGGTTGTTGTGATAGAAAGCCGAGACGGGTACAACGGCCACTCCAGCTTCGCGGGTTAGGCGCTGCGCAAAGGCCACATCAGACTCGGTGGGGGAGATGCGGGCGTAGCGAGCGAGCTGGAAGTAGCCTCCTGCTGCGGGCAGCAACTCGAAGCGCGATTCCGCCAGCAATTCCCGGAATAAGTCGCGCTTGGGTTGGTAGAAGGCGGGTAGCTCTTGGTCGTGGGTGGGGTTGGCTTCGAGCACGTCGGCCAGGGCATGCTGGGTAGGGGTGCTCACGGCAAACGTCAGGAACTGGTGCACCCGGCGCAACTCGGTGGTAAGGGCCGGTGGCGCCACGCAATAACCCACTTTCCAGCCGGTAGCATGGTAGGTTTTGCCGAACGAAGACAGCACAAAAGCTCGCTCGCGCAACGCTGGATGCTGAAGTACACTCCGGTGCGGTACCCCGTCGAACACCATGTGCTCATACACTTCGTCGCTGAGCACTAGGATATTGGTGTCGATTAGCAAAGCTGTCAGTGCCTCCAAATCTTCGGCAGTTAGCACCGCACCACTGGGGTTGTGGGGCGAGTTGAGCATAACCAAACGGGTGCGAGGCGTAAGAGCTGCTTTCACCCGGTCCCAGTCGGGCTGAAGCGTGGGGGCACTAAGCGGAACATATATAGGTATGCCGCCCTGCAGCCGGATAGCAGGGCCGTAGAGGTCATAAGCGGGTTCAAGCACCAGCACCTCGTCGCCGGGATGCACAACGGCGGCCAGTACGGCATACAGGGCTTCGGTGGCGCCACAGGTTACGGTGATTTCGGTGGTGGCATCAGGAGCCGGCACCTGGTAGACACGCGCTGTTTTGTGGGCAATGGCTTCGCGCAAACGAGGCAGGCCGGGCATAGGGGCGTATTGGTGGTGCCCGGAGCTAGTAGCGTGGCGAGCCAGCGCCTCTTGCAATTCCAGCGGCGGGTCGTAGTCGGGAAAGCCTTGCGCCAGGTTGATGGCACCGCATTCCTGCGCGAGCTGCGTCATCACGGAGAAGATGCTAGTGCCCACATCGGGCAATTTAGACTGAATGGTGGGCAATGCCATAGAAGTGGAGCAGGTGAAAATTGGGAAGCCCAAAATACAGACTCACAGCGGAGAACCCGCAAGCGCTGTTCGAGCTACCGCTGTTACCGTGCTACCGTACGTTCAAAAGGCGGCTATCATGCCGACAGCGTAGGTAGGTACACCCGAAAAGTAGTGCCTTCATCCACGGTGCTTTCCACCTCCACTCGGCCCCCAACCTGTTGTACAAGGCGGTTGACGAGGTAAAGACCCATGCCGGAGCCTTCTACATGGTCGTGGAAGCGGCGAAATAGTTGAAACAGTTGCCCTCTAAACCGCACCAGATCAATACCGATGCCATTGTCTGTTACCACCAGTACCACCTGCCCATCCTGTAGGCTGCTACTCATCCGGATACGGGGCGTGCGGCCCGGGGCCGCGTATTTGAGAGCATTGCTAACCAGATTGTAGAAGATGCTTTGCAGGTTGGAACGCACAAATTCCACTACGGGCATGGCCTCGAAGTTGGTGGTAACTTCAGCGCCGGTAGCAGCTAGCTGGAATTGAATGCTGGCTAGCACCTCCGTCACGAGAGGAGTTAGCGCTATTGATTCGGTGGGCAGATACTGTTGCTGCTTTTGCACCTGCACCAGTTCCGATAAGTCCTGGATTGTGTCATTGATCTGTTGAAGCGCCTGTTCAAACATGTCAATCAGCTTTACCGCATCAGGGTCACGGAAATAGGCGGTGCGCGTTAGCTCCTGGAAGATGCCCGCCATGTTGTTGATGGGCTGCTTCAAGTCGTGCGAGGTGGTGTACACAAAGTTGTCGAGGCTGGCGTTGGTCCGAATCAGCTCGGCGTTTTGGGTTTGCAGCAGTTCCCGCAGTTCCCGTTCCTCATGAATATCGGTGTTAGTGCCATACCAGCACACCACCCGGCCCGCCGCATCAAACTCGGGCACGCCCCGGCTGAGCTGCCAGCGGTATTGTCCGTCGTGGCGGCGCAACCGAAACTCGTAGCTCCAACTGTGCCCTGCGGCCAGGGCAGCTTGATATATCGGCTGAATTACAGGCAAATCCTCGGGGTGCAGCAAGTCGCGCCACGTCTCATCAATAGACGTGGCGGCAGGGTCGTAGCCAGTAAAGGTGTACCACTGCGGACTCACGTACAGAGCCCGCCCCGTTGGGTCGTTGATAAAGGTAATAACCGGCAATGCCTCGGTCATGAGGCGCACTTGCTCGTCGCGGCGCCTTATTTGCGCTTGTAAGACCTCCGACTTGTGGCGGTTGCGGACCTGTTCCGTTACGTCCAGTATGAAAGCCAATATGCCCTTGGTTTCAAGCTTCTCGTCGAGTAAAGGTTGGTAGGTGAAAGTGACGTAGCGCTGCCGGAATTTCAAGCTAACTGGGTCTTGCAGGGCCACGAGTTTTTCAAAAGCCGTATAGGATTGGCCGGTCTGATACACACTATCAAGCAAGGCTATAAAGCCCTGCTCTTCTAGTTCGGGCAGCAAGTCCGCAATTCTACTACCTACCTCGGCGCGGCCACCAACAAAGGCGGTATAACTGTCATTGAAGAACGTGAAGCGGTGCTCGGGTCCTTCCAGGGTGGCAATGCAGGCAGGCGCCTGACTGAGAATCTCCAGCAATTGACGGTCTTTTTCTTCGAGCCGCTCCCGGATACGCCGCTGATCGTCGATATCCGTATTGGTGCCTACCCAGCGCTGAATGCTTCCATCGGAGCGCCGAATAGGTACGCTACGCGCCAGAAACCAGCGGTACTGTCCATCGTGACTACGCCAGCGGTGCTCGGTTTCGAAGGTGGCTCCTTGTTCGATGGCAACCTGCCAGTCCTGCACCGTAGCCGCCAGATCGTCGGGATGAAGATACTTCTGCCAGCCAATGTTGCGTAATTCCTCGAATGAGGCGCCCGTGTAATCAAACCAACTCTGGTTGTAGTAAAAAACTCCCCCCTGAGGCCGCGAAAGCCAAGCCATTTGCGGCAACGCCTCCAGTGCCTGGCGGAATTCCCGGTCTTGGTGGCGCGCCTCTTCCAGCAGTTTTGCTGCCCGTTGCTTGGCGCGCACTTGCTCTGTCACATCAATACCAAATACCAGTATGCCTTGAATGCGGTTTTCCCCATCAATCAGCGGTTGAAGTACGCCGTTGAAAAACAGCTCTTCCTGGTCGTTGAGGGACGTACGATGCTGAAAAGGCGCTTCATGTAGTAAGTGAGGCTCCCCCGTACGGTACACTTCATCAATGAGCGCAATAAGCCCCTGCTCCAGCAACTCGGGCGCCATCTGAGCAGCGGGCTCTCCTAACCGAATTCGGCCATTGAAAAGCTGCTGAGACCTTTCATTCACGTAACGAAACACGTGGTTGGAACCAGTGAGAGTGATAATGTAAGCAGGTACCTGGCTTAGAATTAGTTGTAGCTGCTGATCCTTCTCTTCCAGCAGTTGGTGCGTACGTTTCTTATTGTCGATGTCGGTGCTAGTGCCAAACCAGCGGACGATGGTGCCGGAGGCGTCGCGCTGCGGTAAGGCCTTGCTTGAAAACCAGCGAAATACCCCGTATTTGTCTCGGAAGCGAAACTCAACTTCGTAGGCTTCGCCGGTATCGAGGGAGTGGCGCCACTGCTCCTGTATCTGTTGCCGGTCGTCGGGATGAACCATGGCTAGCCATAAGGCTGGTGCAGCGTTGTCAATGTCAGAGTAGCCTGTATAGGTTATCCAGCGGGCGTTGACGTATTCGTGCCGCCCTGCTGCATCTGTAATCCAAACCAGCTGGGGAATGAAATCAGACAAAAAACGAAAGTAATCCTGGGGTAACGCAGGCGCGACGGCCAACGGCTGCGCCACGGCAGTAGTCGGAGCGTGCTGCTGCAATTGGCAAAGCAAGTAGCGCACCGGGGAATCCGGCGCCGACCGCACTGCCGTCAGCAGCAAATGCCAGTTGCACCTTGGTTCGGCTGTATGAGTTCCCGAGCACGGCAACACCACCGGCAACGAATAGGGAATAGTAGAAACGTAGACGGTGTTTACAGCCGTTTCCCAAGCTGCTAGGTTCGTTTCGTACCCAAACAACGCTGGTGCCACTTGGCCCACCAGTGGAGCCGCCAGCCCAACCACCGCCCGCCCTGCTGCATTGGCTGCCACCACCGTGAAGTCGTGGGGGTGCACTGCCAAACAGGGGGTTGGCAATGCATCAAACAGCAATTGGAAGTCCGGTATATCGGTCATTGGATTACCAGAACGGACTCCAGTGAGTCCCTTTGGTAGCCCAAGGTAAGGGTCTAGGCGGAACTTCGCTACTGCTACTAAAACACTCAAAATTACACGCACACAGCCTGTTGAGTTATGCCGTGAGGGCTAGTTCAAACGTCCATGATCTGTTGCTAGAAAGTGAGAAGTAGTTGATATTGCTCTATTGCTTAGCAACGAATTCAGCTACAAGCAAAAGAGCCAGCTCCGTAAGAAGCTAGCTCTTTTATGTGCTGTTTTACCAGATAGCAGCCTGAATAAATACGAAGCTGCTTGCTACTTAGCTTACTCTTAAAGCGGGTTTTTGAGCAGTTGCGGATACGCTTTCCGAAACTTCATCACCTTGGGCACCGATACCGATTGGATGTAGGGGTTGTCGGGGTGCAGGCGGAAGTATCCTTGATGGTAGTCTTCGGCGGGCCAAAACTTAGTGAGAGGCGCCACCTGCGTCACGATGGGGTTGGAATAGTGCTTGGATGCGTTGACACGCTTGATGGTAGCTTCGATGAGCTGCTTTTCCTGCGGCGTCCGGTAAAACGCTACCGACCGGTACTGCTTGCCGGCATCCGGGCCTTGGCGGTTGAGGGTTGTAGGATCGTGGCCGGCCAAGAAAAATACGTCGAGCAACTGCTGGTAGCTGATTTGCTTGGGGTCGTAGTACACTTCAAAACTCTCGGCGTGGTCGGTTTGGCCGCTGCCTACTTGCTCGTACGTGGGATTCTGCTCTTTGCCGCCTGCATAACCCGACACCACATACTTCACGCCGCGCAACTCCTCAAATATTTCCTCGGTGCACCAAAAGCACCCCCCGCGAAGGTTGCTACGGCTAAACCTTTGGCTTGCGTAGCGGTGGGCAAACCGCCAGCCGTTGAACGGGTAAGAGTCTGCGCGTCGGCAGAGCGTTGCTGCCCACATGCCATTGTAAAGAGCAGTAAGCAAATCAAACAAGACTTCAGTTTCAACAAGAACATTGGGACGATAAAAAACGTGTGGAACTCAACGGCAGATGTACGCAAATCAGTGCTACTTGGACGTTGTGTGCGTAGTAGGTAGTAGAACAGCAGCATGTTAAGGTCGCGTTCCAACTAGGGATTTTGCTCAACCCAAGAGTATAGGATTCTATCTACATTTGCACCCCTTCAGCTCGTCAGCACACCTTATTGCCCGTTCCCGATTATGGCGCAACACTTACTCTTTCAAACTTCTTATATCTCCATTTTTTACGATTACAACCACGAGTGGCTCTACGTGGATTGGACTGGAGACCAGACGCTGGAAACTGTTCAGACGGGCTGTTTGCAAATGCTGGAGTGTATGCGCGACGAGCGCTGCCACAAGGTGCTCAACGATAACACGCGCGTGACAAGCATGTGGTCGGATGCGGCGGAGTGGGGCGGCCACGTTTGGTTCCCGGCCATGGCCGATGCTGGGTTGGAGTATTTTGCTTGGGTGTATTCGCCGAATGTGTACAGCCGATTATCCACCGATCTGACATTACAACACACTACTCGCCCCTGATCTTGACTTTCGATAGTCTAGAAACAGCTTCCGCTTGGCTAGAGCGAATGTAGAGGTTATTACTCTACACGCTCAATCAATAGCCTGGCAACCAAGTGATAGGAACTCTTTGAAATTATTTTCGTATCTTGTATATATTCTAAAAAATGTTGAATATGTCAAAATTCAAGCCTCCACCAATTCCGGCAGGTGCATCCTACGCCGACCCTCGGGTTCGGGAGAGAATGGCGGCCTGGATAAAGGAATTTCACTATGAACAAGTGGCAACCATTGGGGGCAGTGAGTTGCTTGAAGTATATTACCAAGCGCTCAATAACTGGGTGCTGAACCCAACTACCAATTCACACGACATAGAGCTGTTGATCGACGAAATTTGTCACACAGCCCGTCTGGAAGATTCAGACAGCTAGAAAGCAGAATGACAAGGCAAAGCAGAAGTGCTTGCCTGCATTCTGCTTCTTCTTTTTTATTGCCTCTACTCCAAGGTATCCAATAGTGTACTAACTGGTTGATCCTGAGTAAGTGCTGTAAGCTGAATTGTGTAGAACTACCTGCCGTATATTTGCACTTAAGCGTTATTTCAGTTAGCCTGTATGAGGTAGCCTATTGCTTACGTGAAAATGAATTTCACGAATTACAAAGGGGAGACAGATCCTTGCACCCTGTAGAATAGGGTGGAGGCGATAATGCAGAAAGTAGGTAAACTTACTTGCGGCAGTAATACCACCCACGAGCCAAGCGGCCCGACGCGCGTCTGATTTGCATACAAATGTCTTAGTGGAAGGCCGGAATGGCACTTTAACAAACACATTTATACCCACATACGCAAATGGAAGCTAGAGAATACAGCTAGCGGAGAGTATGAATTAGATCATAATAAACAGGATTTTATAGCTAACCAGCAGAATCATAGATAATTCGACTTAGTGTCTCATATCAATAAATAATTAAGCGTTTCATGTAAAATGATATGAGTTACAGCTGAGTAAGGAAATTCCAGTGCAGTTTCGTGAAAAAACCGAGCTCCGCAGTACAAGTGTCCCGCAATAAGGCTATCTTGACAATCCATCAGAATTGGCACTTTTTACGGTTAACGCAAGTTGGCCTTGCACTGTCTTCTAATCCGAACCGCACCTTGCTCATGAGAATATATCACTTTGCTCTTTTAATGGCTGTTGGCAGCCCACTATTAGCTACGCCGTCTGCTGCCGGAGACAATCCGGCTGGTACCTCGTCTGTTACCGTAATAGTGTCGGCGCTGGCATCCACTAAATCAGTGGTGAAGCTGTATTTCTATAATGTGCGAGACAAGTTTTTGCAGCATGGAGGCTACGCTTTTATGCGCGTAATTCAGCCGGGAGGCCAACAGCAAGTAACATTGCCCATCAACTTACCTAATGGCGAGTGGGCCGTGGCCATCACCCAAGACACCAACAATAACGATAAACTGGACAAGAACTTCGTAGGTATTCCGACGGAGCCTTACGCCTTTTCCAACAACGTGCGCCCCAAACTGGCCGCCCCAGATTTCAACGACTGCAAGTTTGTGGTTAGCGGCCCCAAGGTAGTAAACATTACCCTAAACAAGTAAAGCTGCACCAAGACCAACAAGCCGGTGTTAGGTGAACCTAGCTTGCTGATTAGAGCATTCTCGAAGACAATCAATTGAAGCCCGGCCCACGTTAGTGGGGCGGGCTTCTGCTCTTTAAAAGACCAGGCACCAAACTGTCAACAAATACAGGCAGCCGGGACGGCAGTTAGCGGAATGTAGCCTAACTTCTCGCCTTTATTTCTTGGCTACAATTCCATGCGCACCTTTCTGCTAGCTGCTCTGGCAACTCTGGCTTCTTCCCTGACGGGCCGCGCCCAAAGCTTGCCGATTCTCGACCAAAACCCGCCCTCCTTACGCTGGCAGCAGATCCAGACGCCACATTTTCGGGTGCTGTACCCAACCGGCTTTGAATCAGCCGCCCAACGTACGGCGCAGCGACTAGAGCAGGTACACACACCGGGAGCCGCCACACTAGGCGTGAACCCGCGGCCCATTTCGGTGGTGCTCCAAACTCGAACCAGCGTAAGCAACGGATTTGTAACTTTTCTGCCGCGCCACGCCGAGTTTTACGCCACGCCTGAGCAGGGTATGGACTTGGGTACCAATGATTGGCTCGACCAGTTAGTGGTGCACGAGTACCGGCACGTAGGGCAGTTCGAGAAAGGCCGGCATGGCATTGGCCGACTGCTAGGCCCTCTGCTCGGCGACGGCGCGCTTGGCGTAGCGGCCGTAGGACTACCCCAATGGTTTTTTGAGGGCGACGCCGTAGGCACCGAAACTGCCCTGACGCGTAGTGGCCGAGGACGCATTCCGGAGTTTGGGGTAGGAATGCGAGCTAACCGGCTGACCGGGCGGCACTACAACTACCAAAAGGCTGCTAATGGCTCATTGCGCGACAACGTGCCCAACTGGTACGTGTTAGGCTACTATCTAACTTCGTACGCCAAAACCCGCTACGGCGCCGACGTATGGAACCGGGTGCTTACGCGCTACAACCGGTTTCCATTTTACCCGTTCTCGTTTTCCAACAGCCTGCGTCGCACTACGGGCCTGCGGGTCGAGCAACTCTACGCTCGCACCATGGCCGACCTCGATTCGACGTGGCAAAGTCAGCAGCGGGACCTGAAGCCCACGGAGGCGCGGGATCTGGCCGGTCAGTACCAGGGCCGGGTGTTTACGCAGTACCAATACCCGCAGTACGTCAACGACAGCACGGTAGTAGCCTTGAAGACGGGACTCGGCGACATTGCGCAACTGGTACTGCTGTCAACCAAAACCGGGAAAGAGCGGAAGCTGTATGTGTTGGGTCCTTTAAACCTGCCGGAAATGCTGTCGGTGGGCGGGGGAAGGTAGTGTGGCCGGAGTATCGATTTGATGCTCGCTGGGGACAGCGCGTTTATTCCGAGCTAAAGGTGTTGGACTTGGCCACTGGGCAGGTAACACGGGTGGGCCGGCACCACCGCTATACCGCCGCGTCTTTGTCGCCGGACGGCACACGGCTAGTGGCCGTCGAAACCGATTCTAGCTACCACCACGCTTTATCAGTGCTCGATGCCCGCACGGGTGCCGTGCTGCGTACACTGCCCAACCCGCAGAACGACTTCTACCAGCAACCTCACTGGACGCCCGATGGCCAGCATATTGTAACGGTGACGCTCAAGCCCGCTGGCAAAACCCTTGAGCTACTGGACCCAACTAGCGGAGCGGCCCGCGCCTTGTTGCCCGTAGCCAACGTGAATGTGAGCAATCCGCAGCCTTGGGGCGAATACGTGTTTTACAACTCGCCGCAGTCGGGGATTGATAACGTGTACGCCGTGCACACCGGCACTAGCCAAACCTTCCAGGTAACTTCCCGGTCGTTGGGGCTTACCACGCGGCACCCGCGCCGGATGGAAGCCGCCTAACCTTCCACGACTATCGCGCCACTGGGACCCGCGTAGTGGAAATGGCGCTTAATCCCGCCACCTGGCTTCCGGTACCAACTGCCACCACTGCCGTATCCGGCCCCTATGCAACGGCCCTGACAGCGCAGGAGCCCGGTGCTTCTACCTTGTTGCCGTTGCTCGCTGGTACCGCGCCTACCGATACGGCGCGCAAATACCCCATGCGGCCTTACTCGGTGCTGCGCAATTCGTTCAATGTGTTTGGGTGGGGTGTCGTGCAGAACCCGTCTGGCAACAGCGTGAGCTTGGGCGTTCGTTCGCAGGACGTGCTCAGCACTACGCAAGCCATTGCCGGGCTTACCTACGACCAAACCGAGCGGACTGGCGCTGTCTTTGGCGGGTTGAGCTACCAAGGGCAATACCCCGTGCTAGATGCCGATGTCACGTACGGCGGCCGCGATGCCGCCCGGTACATCGACCGGGCCCGGGGGCCGGCGCAGCCGCTCGACAGCCTTCGGCGCGACCAATGGCGCTACACCCGCCTGACAGCTGGCCTGCGCTTGCCCCTTACGCTCACCCGCTCGAAATACCTGGAAGCCCTGACGCTGAGCAGCTATTACCTGCACGAACGGGTAAGTGACTATGACTTACCGGTCCGTTCGCGCAGTGAGCCGGGTCCTAACCGGCCGGTACACGCCGTGCAAACTACGCTCAGCTACGCGCGCCAACTGCGGCTTAGCGCCCGAGACGTCGCACCACGGTGGGGCGGCTCGTTGCTGCTTACCTCGCGCTTGACTCCCTTCGGGACCGGCCTCGACGCCCGCCAGTGGGCAGGGCAAGGCAGTGTGTATCTGCCTGGGTTGGCCAAGCATCATGCACTGCGACTACGGGCGGGCTACCAATGGCAGCAGCAGCGCCAATATCAGTTTGCAGCGGCCATTTCGTTTCCGCGGGGCGAAGGCTACGTGAGCTTCGATAGACTGCGTGCCGCTTCCCTGGACTATTACTTGCCGGTGGCTTATACCCACTGGTCGGTAGGGCGGTGGCTGTATGTGCAGCGGATACGAGCCAACGGATTCCTAGATGTGGCCCAGGGCCGAAGCGTAGGTATTTCCGGCGAACGAGACTACCGCAACGTGGGTCTCGATACGTCGGTGCTGTTCAACGTGCTTCGGCTACGCACGCCCCTAGAAGCCGGTGTGCGCGTGGTAGTGAATACCTACACCCAGGAGCTGATAGTTGAGCCCATAGCGTTCAGCATCCGTTTATGATGTTGGTGCTTTGCAGCGGGGTTTACGAAAGCTGTGGTGCGTAGCTCTTGCCATCTATTGCTTGGGCAGCTAAGACAAGAACGTAGATTCAAGGGCTGCACAGTTGCGGCAGTAGCCAATCCGTCGATTTAGAGCCGCTGGCTGTCGATTGAAGCAGTGCGCAGTGAAGGGAGCAAGTGAAATTCAGGTAGCGAATCAGTCACGGCACTAGTACTCTAGCTGTGCAAGAGCAAGTGCTTCTGTAAAAGCCTCCCAGTAGAAGTTGACTTCTTGCGCCGCCATGCAAGCACCACCATGATCAAGCAGACACCAGGTACGATCTATTTAGCCGAGCAGCGCGGACTAGTTGAAACCAGTGAGTTTCGCCGCTACAGCACGTTCAACTTCGGGCCGTATGCGCACGAGCATAAGACGCCTTTCGGGAATCTATGCGTTGTAAACGAGGAAACGCTAGGCGGTGGTCAGCACCTCGAATACACTGTCGAGCAAGCTTCCTACATCATCTTGATTCCAATAATCGGTGAAGTAACGGCTGCTACCATAGCGGGTAGTGCCACTGTGGGAGTAGAGCAGCTCCAACTGCTGACGGTGCCTGCCAATACCACGGTGCAACTAACCAATCCGTACGAAACAGAGCTGGTTACTTTTCTGCAACTGTGGGTGAGAGCTGAATGGCCAATACAGGAAATTAGTAGTTATATATCTGATTTTCAGTTGACGGCAATTGAAAAACAGCTGTTCCCAATAGTGCCTAGCACCAATAGCAAGATCAGCTTGGCGCTTCCCTTCGCCGTGAGTATTGGCCGTTTTGCGGGGCGCCAGGAGGTGGTGTACCAGCTAGAAAACCAAGCATCGTTCTTTGCATTTGTGCTGGCCGGGGCCTTCGAAGCACAAGGCAGACTGCTGCAGGAAAAAGACGGCTTGGCTTTGTGGAACACCAAGGAAGTGGAACTGGAAGCCCTCAGCAACAACGCGTTGCTTGTAGTCATTGAACTAAACAAGCAATTAACAACGCCTCACTTCACTTAGCGTAGGCATGCTTTGAATCGGTAATCCACAGCACCGGCTTCGCTCAAGTATAATACCAGCACGAAGCCAGTGCAGTGCAGATACTACTTCCAGCGGCTGACAAACTGATCAAAAGCTTCGCGGTAACTGTCGCTGACGGGAATGGTTTCGGTACCAATATGCACAGTGCCCCGCCCGATAGACGCAATGTGGTTAAGCCCCACAATATAGGAGCGGTGAATGCGCATAAACTGCCGCGGCGGTAGGCGCTCTTCTAGCGCTTTCAAGCTAGTCAGGGAAAGCAGCGGCTTCGACTCGCTTTGCCGGTACACTTTCACATAATCCTTGAGCCCCTCTATATACAGAATGTCGTGGAAGGGCACGCGCACCAGCTGGTATTCCACTTTCAGATAGAGGTAGTCGTCGGGGGCGTCGGAGGGGGCTGCGGATGTTGAGGCAACTGCCTGGCTCGCAGGCTGACTAAGTTCCGCATACGACTTCGCTTTGTTGGCTACGCGCAAAAACTCTTCGTAGGTGAAGGGCTTCAGCAAATAATCCAGCGCATCGACTTTGTAGCCTTCCAGCGCATACTGGTTGAATGCTGTGGTAAACACCACCCGTGGGCCGGGTTGACCAGGTTCCCGGACCAGTACCCGGGCTAGTTCCAACCCGTTCAGGTCCGGCATCTGAATATCAAGAAAAAGCAAATCGACCGGCGTGGTTAGTTGCTGCATACCCCGCAGGGCGGCAACTGCACTGCCGTAGCTGCCAACCAAATTCAGAAATGGCGTTTGTTCGATGAAGCGACCCACTAACTTGAGGGCAAGCGGTTCGTCGTCAACGGCAATGCAAGTAAGTTTCATGACTGCAGGGAGAGGGTAAGGTGCACGTAGTATTCGTGCTCGGGCGTGAGTTCGGTTACGGTCAGGGTGTGGCGGTCGGGGTAAAGCAGCGCCAAGCGGCGGCGCGTATTGGCCAGTCCAATACCTTGGTTTTCATCGAGCGCCAAGGGGCGGTCCTCGAAAACCGAGTTGCGCACCTCTACCTCCAGCGTATGAGGCGTGGGCTGCCGCACCACAATGCGGATGTGGCTAGGAGCCAAGGCGCTGACGCCGTGTTTGAAAGCATTTTCTATGAACGTGAGCAAGAGCATAGGCGCAATGGGCGCCTCGTGCACTACGGCTGGCGTTTCATATTCCACCCGCACATTGTCGGTGAGGCGCAGTTGCATTAGGTCGATGTAGTCGCGCACGAAAAGCAACTCCTGACTAAGCGGGGCAGTGCCGTTTTGCGTGTCGTAGAGCACGTAGCGCATCATGCGGGAAAGCCGGTGAATGGCCTCCCGCGCCTGGTCACCGTCGAGGAGCGTGAGGGCGTAGATGTTGTTAAGCGTGTTGAAAAAGAAGTGCGGATTGATTTGCGCTTTCAACCACGCCAATTCAGTTGAAAGCTTTTCCTGCTCCAGCGCCTGCCGGATCTGGGATTCCCGTTGTCCGCGCTGCACGGCTGCTACGCTGGTGCCCAAGCCCAGCACCAGCAGCGTGGAAAGCAGCACGGCCGGGTTCACCCAGTCTTGGCGCCAGCCCCAGCGCCGTGATTCGCCCGGATGTTTGCGCCTGCCACCAGGTGGCGGTTCGGGCCAGCGAGAATTTACGTTAGGCGAAGGAAAATTCGGGTTAAAACGCTGAGAGCGGTAGCGTTTTTCCAACTCGTTCTGCAGTTGCCGGTAGGGTAGCGATACACCGATTGCCATTACTACCACAAACGCCCCATAGCTCAGCAGCCGTCGCCCATACAATAGCCGCGGTACAGCCCAGTAGACATTGAGGTAAAACACGCCCAACGACACAACAAAAAGCGCCGCTTGCAGCAAATAAAATGGCGTTTGAGGAAGCCGCCCTGGCGGCTGCAGCGCGAGCAGCATTCCGAGCAGCATCCAGGCAAGTGCATGAAGCAAAAAGGTCTGGGCCTGACGAAAAGTGAACAGGGGCATGAAGCGGATAATAGATACGTACTTTAAAGGTAGCAGCTCATGCCCCGGCAGTTCTTAGATAATCGGCCAGCGTCGCATAAGTCTATACCGATAGCTACCACGAACCGTTGGTTTCGCGGCTAGGTTGCTAGTACGTAGGGCCGAGCTATAGGTAGCTTGCTTTGCTGCGGCTCCAATGTCTACGACTTCCGAAAAGGATGCCGACCATTTGCTAGGCGTTCGGCTAGCTCCACGGCCCGCCGCGCCCGGGTTTCGGCCTGTTTGGCAGTAGCTATGTGTTGCGCCATAGCCCGACGGTGACTGGCCGAATACTTATTGAACCCCGTTTCGGCTTCCGGCCAAGCAGCTAAGGCTTCTGTCAACTCCTCTGGCAAATCAACTGCATCCGAATTCAAATCGGGCGCAAGGCTAAGCGTGACTTGCTGCCCAAGCTGTACTCCGGCCGCCTGGCACATGTCTTTATTGATCATCAGGTAGCGCCCACCGCCGGGTAGCGGCAGCAGTCCACGTCGCACAGGGTAATTGTTGATGGTGCCTATTACCCGCTTGAGTGTTTTGCCACCCAATGCTTCCACCACTAACGGTGGGACTACCACAATCTGCATAGGCATAAAGCTCGGCCCGCCGGGCTCCAGCATTGCCTGAAACGTGTGCAAAGTTTCCATGCTTTGAAAGTAACAAAGCTTGTTGTTCGTTGCGCTATACAGTCAATTACTGCTTGCCTTCCGCCCACAGTTTACCACTCTCCATGAAGTAGGTTGCCTTGACTCAGCCGTTTCTACTTGGCGTTGTAGCAGAAATCCTTCGACTACGCATTGGCCAAAGCACGGTCGAGATGCACGTAGCCGCCATCGACGTGTATAATCTGGCCTGTGGTATGGCTAGAGCACACCGACAACAAAAAGGCAGTGGTATTCGCAATTTCTTCGGTCGTAGTCATGCGGTTTTCCAGCGGAATCTTGGCGGTGATTTCGCGTAGTTTTCCCTCCGGGTCGGGCAGGGTCTTGATCCACGTTTCGTAGGCGGGCGTCCAGCATTCAGCCACTACCACGGCATTCACCCGAATACCATATTTAAGCAGTTCCACGGCCCACTCGCGCGTGAGGGCATTGCGTCCGCCGTTGGCAGCAGCGTAGGCCGACGTATTGCCTTGGCCAGTTTCAGCCGTTTTCGAGGTGATATTGAGAATGGCGCCGCGCGACTTTATTAGTTCTGGCAAAGCGTAATGAGCCATCAGGTAGTAATGCACCACGTTACGGTGCAAGCTCTGCATGAAGGCTTGGTAGTTGCCGCTTTCCAATCCTACGCCATCATTCACACCCGCATTGTTGACTAACCCATCGATGCGTCCGAACTGCGTCACCACGGCCTGCACAGCTCGCTCGCACTCCGACGGGTCCGACAGTTCGGCCGTCACGTATCCGGCCTGTCCACCGGCAGCAATTACCGCTGCTACTAGCCCCTCGTTGTCGTTGGCGTTGCGGCCTATTACCACCGGAATAGCTCCTTCGGCCGCTAGTACCCGCGAAATGCCTTCGCCAATCCCCTTGGCGCCGCCCGTTACAACAATGACTTTGTCGCGCAATTGTAAGTCCATAACTCCAAGAGACTGTGCAGATGAGTACTAAATAATCACGGATGACATGCTCGGCTCTGTAGCTATAGCGTCGTAAAAACATGGCCAATAAGCCGAACTATTTACGGCCAAGTCAAGCGTTTTCGAGGGCTTGGAGCAGCTTTCAAGTCAACGTGAAAAACGGCGTGCAGTCAAGACACAACAAGCTGTTTTTTATTAGAGCAGCCCCTAGCTATTCAACAAGCCAAGTAGCTGCTCCAAGAAAGTCTACACTACGAGCACTAGCTCTTGGTATAGGCTACCAACTCCTGACGTGAAGTGCCAAGCCCGTCAATGCCGAGTTCTACCACGTCGCCTGGTTTCAGGTACACAGGCGGCTTAAAGCCCAACCCCACTCCGGCCGGCGTGCCCGTCGAGATGATGTCGCCGGGCAGCAGCGTCATGAACTGGCTGATGTAAGAAACCAGAAACGGGATGCGGAAAATTAGGTTGGCCGTAGTGCCATCTTGCATCATCTGGCCGTTTACGCTCAGCCACAGGCGCAAATTGTCTACATCACCTACTTCGTCGGGGGTAGCCAGAAACGGTCCGACTGGCGCAAAGGTGTCGCAGCCCTTACCCTTGTCCCAAGTGCCGCTGCGCTCCAACTGAAACTCCCGCTCCGACACGTCGTTGTGCAGTGTGTATCCCGCAACGTAGTCGAGGGCGTCGGCTTCTTCCACGTAGGAAGCACGCTTGCCTATCACCACGGCCAACTCCACTTCCCAGTCGGTTTTAGTGGAGTTTTTCGGAATTACAATGTTGTCGTTCGGCCCGACAAGCGCCGTGGTTGACTTGAAAAACAGCACTGGTTCGGCGGGGGGCGTAGCCCCTGTTTCCCGGGCGTGGTCGGCATAGTTCAGCCCGACGCACACAATTTTGGAAGGCCGTGCCACGGGTGGTCCTAGCCGCTCACTCGCTGCAACAGCAGGCAACTGGCCGGCATGAGCCTGCACAAACTCCGCCAACCGGCTCAAACCATCAGTGGCAAAAAAAGCCTCGGTGTAATCTTCTCCGAAAGCGGATACATCAACTGATTGGTCTTGTAGTATCACGCCTGGCTTCTCTTGGCCTGGCTGGCCGTAGCGAATTAGTTTCATGAGGTTTGGTTGGTGATTGAGAGTAAGGGTTGGAGCCTAGGCAGAAGCTAGTAACTGCCGAAAACTAGCGCGCAGCAACTAATTATTGAGTTTGGTGAAACCACCATCTAAGGGGTAGTCGCAGCCGGTTACAAAACCGGCTTCGTCGGAGCAGAGGTAAAGAGCTAAAGCCGCTACTTCGTCGGGGGTGCCCATGCGCCCGATGGGTTGGCTACGAGAAAGCTTATCGAACATTTCCTGTTCTTTCCCCGCATAGTTTTTGGCAATGAACCCATCGACAAACGGCGTATGTACGCGCGCTGGCGAAATGCTATTGCACCGGATATTGTGCGCTAAGTAGTCGCGGGCCACCGACAACGTCATAGCAAAGATGGCACCCTTGCTCATTGAATACGCAAACCGGTCGGTGATGCCTACTAAGGCGGCAATAGAAGCCAAATTCACGATGGCACCGCCCCCATTCGCTTTCAATTGCGGGACGGCGGCATACAAACAGTTGTAGGCACCCTTCACATTCACATTATAGATTCGGTCGAAGTCCGCTTCCGTCGTGTTTTCCAAGTTGCCAACGTGCGCAATACCGGCATTGTTAACCAGAATATCAATCGGGCCAATCTGACTGAAAATGGGCAAGACCTGGGCTTGCTGGCTAATGTCGGCGCTGTGCACAGTGGCATAGCCTCCTGCTTCCTGAATCTGAGTTACTACCTGTTCGCCAGCAGCCGCATTCAACTCAATGATGTGTATCTCGGCTCCTTGGGCGGCAAATACCAGCGCAATGGCTTTGCCAATGCCACTTCCACCACCCGTAATAACCGCCTTCTTCCCGGATAAACTGAACATAGGCAAGCGCTTATAAGTAACACACCGATCTTCGGCAGACAAACAACAAGATCAGTTCTGACCTCAAACAAATCGGGACAGCCGCAAAATGATAAACAATGCGGAATACACTCTCCTGGTGTGTCGGCCTTTTCAGCGAAAGTGCCTCATTTAGTGATTTGCTACAATAATTAATATACCCGGTAAGCATTAGGCAATTACTAAATGCATGCAAAAAGGCCACGACCTTCGGAGAAGATCGTGGCCTTTAGCGGACAGAGCAACAAGAATAAGCTGTGCTAATTAGTAGCCCTCGTTCTGAATCAATGCTGGGTCAGCACTAATAGCACTCTGTGGGATAGGCAACAGTTCTTTGCCTACGCCCGGCACATACTCAGCTGCCAAGCCAGTACCCGTACTCGTAGCTGTAGTGGTACCGATAGTGACTCGGGTGCCTGTGGGTCGGGTATTAGCCACATAGGCAGCATCAATAGATTGACGCCAGTTTACGCGTACTGTGCCAGATGGAGCAGTGGAGGGCGCATTGGGAGTAGTAGGCGGGTCGAAACTGGTGTTTGAAGGACGGTAGAAAGAAAATGCCCAACGTAAGTTTCCAGCCGCCGGAGTACGGAAGTACAGGTAGCGAGGCACGTTCTGGTAAGGAGCTTGGGCTCTTGCCATCTTCTCGATGTTGGTCTTTACCTCATTTAACTTTGTTTCAAGTAGGTTCCAGCGCAACAAGTCGTATTTGCGAATTCCTTCGCTTCCGAATTCTAAATACCGTTCGTTAACAACCGTGTTAAAGAAGTTTGCTTTGCTGGTGTTGTAGCTAGTGCCCAGAGTAGACAGCGCTAGCGCACTATTGCCACTAAAAGCGCGAGTACGAACTTCGAGCAGCGCACTTTGAGCAGCAGGAGTTGGTCCGTTTAGCTCGTTGTCAGCTTCAGCAAACATGAGCAGTACATCAGCAAACCGGATAATTGGCCAGTTGTAGTCTAGGTAGTTTACCGTACCTGTTACGGGTGGCGTATGCCAGTCGCGGCGGAACTTGCCGTCGGTGATTGCGCTGAGAGCTACACCCGACTGGAAGTTGCTTCTTTCGCCAATTTCGTACGTTGTGATTGTAACGGCGCGGCGAGTATCCGTCGAATCGAAGGCGTAGAAGTAAGGCGGTGCGATGGTAACGGCCCCTTGCGTCGAACCATAAGTGCCGTTGGCATTGCGTAGGCGCGGACCGTTGTAGTAGCCAAGTTTACTGCCCGAGGCCACGGTGGCCGTGGACATGCCTACTTGGAACATAATCTCATTTGCTGACTCTGACCGCAATTGGTTGATGCTCATAAAAACCTCCGAGAAGCTGGGGTTCAATGTATGTTCACCACGTTTAGCCATCAAGTCAAGGCATTCCTGCCGCGCAATTCGGTAGTAGTCAAGATAGTCAGCTGGACGCTGCATTTGCTTGCCTTTCAACGAGTAGCCGCCCCGAAACAACGCAATTCGAGCCCGAAGAGCTTTTACTGCTCCCTTCGTAATGCGCTCGTTAGGTGTGGCGGCTCTCGAACGCCAAGGAACAAGCTTCTCAGCTGCGAGCAGATCATCGAGCAACTTAGAAAGCGTAGCGTTGCGGTCGGCATTCGGCAGGTTGAAGTCCTGATCTGGAGAAGAGGGAGCGAACTGGGCTGGTACATCACCCCAGTTGCGCACCAGCTCGAAATAGTATTGCGCACGCAAAGTCAGGGCTTCGCCGTGCAGACGGTGCAAAGCAGCAGTGTCCGCTGCTGTACCACCATTATACAGCGTCATCTGTGGAATCTGCTGAATACAGATGTTAGTACGCTCCACGCCTTGGTACAACTGGTTCCAAGGGTTGGTGATTTCGGTGTTCGTTGGCAATGCAGTGTAGCGGGCAATGCTACGCCGGGCACCATCAGCAGCTCCTACCGAACCAATCATTTCATCGGTATCGTAAGGAAAATACATGCTTAAGCGCGTGCCATATCCTTGGTCGCCCGAGAGGGGGTCGTAAGCTCCAATGATAGCAGCCGTGGCACCGTCTACAGTGCTAAAGGTATAGGCTGTTGTGTTCAGAGCAACGGGCTCCACATCAAGGTAGTCTTTGCAGGAAGACACCAGACCAGTGGCACCAGCTACCGCTACAGCGGTCAGCGCGGCTCGGAAAGAAATGAACGATTTCATATAAAATGCGAGGATGCAGATGGGGTTACAAAGACAAGTTCACGCCAAAGAGGAATGCCCGGCTACGCGGATAAGCAGCATAATCGACACCCGGAGTTAGAGGCGAAGAGCGACGGGTACTCACCTCCGGGTCATAGCCTGTGTATTTAGTGAAGGTGTAGAGGTTGTTTGCCGTGGCGTAGAAGCGTACAGTAGCAATTTTGGCGCGAGCCGTCAATGCCTTAGGCAGCGTATAGCCGAGTGTCAGGTTGTTCACGCGTAGAAACGAGCCATTCTCCACAGCCCATGAGTGCAAGAAGTAAGCACGGGTAGGTGTCCAGATATCAGCGTTCTGATTTACTTCACGCAACTCGTCTAGGCTGGTGATGAGGCTACCATCTGCTTTAATAGTGCGGTAGCGGTTGCTCATAACATCGAGCACGTTGTTGAATGCCGTGTTGGCCGTGTTCGAAGTAAACTCAAGCTTGTTGGCGTTGTAGATATCGTTGCCAAGAACGAAGTTCAGGAAGAGGCTGGCGTCGAAGCTCTTGAAGGTAAATTGCTGGTTGAAACCACCCACAAGCTTCGGGTTGGCGTTACCAATTACAGTCTGATCATCAGAGTTTATTCTGCCGTCACCGTTCAAGTCCTTCAGCTTAATCAAACCCGGCCGGAAGGCGGTTTCACCAATCAGACCTAGGTTGTTGAGCAAGGGCTGATCGGTTCTTGGAGTCCAAGTACCGAGGCCACCAGCCGTAGTAGCCGGAACGTACGCCGTGAAGTCATCAGCCGTGAGGAAGCCGTCAGTCACGTAGCCATACATCTGGCCCACTGGCTGACCTACCCGCGCTACGAAGTCCTGGTTCAGGGCAGTACCAGCCCAGCCAGAAGCGATGCCCGAGATTTCACTTAGCCCATCACCGAGGCTTTCGATACGGCCGCGGTTGAACGAAGTGTTAGCCGTGGCTGTCCAGGTGAACTTGTCGCTCTGGATAATGGTACCCGTCAGTTGCAATTCAACCCCACGGTTTGAAGTCTCACCAATGTTTTTCAATTGCGAGAGATAGCCGAGAACCGATGGAATTGGACGGTTAATCAGCAGGTCGCTGGTAGTGTTATAGTAAGCATCGGCCGTGAATTGCACGCGGTTGTCGAGCAGGGCCAAGTCAACCCCTATGTTACGTGAGGTTGTTACCTCCCACTTCAAATCAGGATTGCGCAAGATGTTGGGTGCCGAGCCGAGCACAATGCTATGATTCAGTGCGTAAGGCGCGCTACCTGCTTGGAATAGATACTCCGTCTGGAAGTCAGCAATACGGTTGTTGCCGGCCTGGCCGTAGCTAAGACGCAGCTTCAGGTCCGAAACAGCGGGCAACCCTTTGAAGAAATTCTCACGCGAGATACGCCACGCTACCGAAGCACCAGGGAAATATCCCCACTGATTGCCTTGACGGAATTTAGAAGAGCCATCGGCCCGGAACGTACCCGTAAACAGGTAGCGGTCATCGTACGAATAAGTTACGCGGGTGAACCCGGAGAGCAAGCGGTAGTCCTGCGGGATACTAGTGCTCGGCAGGACGGGTTGCGAGGTCTGGCCAGTAGGAAGTACGCCTTGATTGATGTTTGCCAAGGCGCGCTCGGCCGTGATATCAACAGGTAAGAAGTTGGTTTGAATATACTGCTGCGTGTTACGCTGCTGGTATATTTCTTCCCCAATCAGCACGCCTATAGAATGCATTCCCTTCTCTACGCTGTAGTCCAGAACGTTGGAGTTGTTAAGCGTATTCTGCCTTACAGTGGTGATAGTGGCGAAAGGCAATTCAGCGTAGCCACCAGAAGCTTGCCGAATGGTAGGCGAGTACCGGCCGTTAAACGTTCTGAGGTTGGTATTCGTGATATCAAAGCCTGCAGTGGTGCGGAACACCAATCCTTTTGCCAAATCCAGCGAGGCATTAGCACCAATGTTTACGGTCTGCCCCCGATCATTGCGATACTCGTTGTCGATGGCAACAATAGGGCTAACAAGCGAAGAAGTAGCGAAGAATTCCGGGTCAAATGTACTTGGGTCTGGTACTTCACCATTAGCTCTGAGGGCCAACAGCGGCTGATACTGCACGGCATTCCGAAGGCGCGAGGTGGTGTTAGAACCACTGCTAGACGTACCGGCTCCATTGGTACCTTGGTCGTTGAAGCGCACATTCAAGCCGAGGCGTAACTTCTCTGTCGCCTTCGTATCGAACCGAAAGTTTACAAGGTTACGCACATAGTCGGAGCCGCGTTGAATACCGTCTTCTTCGTTGCGAGTCAAGCTCAGTGCGTAAGTTGTGCCCTTGACACCGCCTGCTACCGATACGTTGTGTGTCTGCTGGAAAGCGTCACGTCCGAAAGCCTCATCCTGCCAGTTAACAAAAGGGGCATTGCGGGCCTGCATTATTGTATCACTAGCAAAGTTGCTGCTGCCGAATAAAGATTTGAATGTCGGCAGTCCACCTGCAGCATTGCCAATGAGCCGGGACCGTTCGTACTGATAATTCAAATAGTCATCGGGGTTCATAACGTCCAGTTTCTTCGTGATACGACGGAAACCAGCGAAACCATTATAACTCACCACCGTGCGGCCTTCAAGGCCTTTTTTGGTCGTGATAATTACTACACCGTTGGCGCCACGAGCACCGTAAATGGCGGTAGCAGAAGCATCCTTCAGAACGTCAACCGAAGCAATATCCTGGGGGCAATAACGCTCAGCGCGTTTTCAATCTGAATACCATCTACTACGTACAACGGCGAGTTATCCTGCGTTACGGAGCCACCGCCCCGCACACGTACTTGCACGTTCTGGTTGCCAGGAGTGCCTTCAGCACTAGTCAGTTGCACCCCAGCCAAGCGTCCGGTCAAGGCTTCAGCGGCAGAGTTTACAGGAATATCCTTAATTTGCTGCGCACTCACCGACGATACTGAGCCAGTTACGTCACGGCGTTGCACCTGCTGGTAACCGATAACTACAACGTCTGTCAAGGTTTGCGTGTCCTCTAGCAGAGTCACATTTACCTGGGCCTTGTCGCCAACTGTTACGTCCTGCGATACATAGCCGATGTAGCTAACGCGGATGGTAGGATTGGTTTCGGTAGCAGGCAGCGTAATCAGGAAAGTACCATCGCTGTTAGTGGAAGAACCAGTAGTAGTGCCCTTCACTACCACCGTTACCCCGGGAAGGCCTTCACCTTTTTCGGATCTGATAACGCCGGAAATGCGCCGTTGCTGCTGAGCCCACGCTGTAGATGCCGCACAGATCATCAGCGGCCACAGCAGTAGTTGTTTTTTCATCATTATAGAAGTAACCGTGGGAAATTTAAAACAAGCTTAAAAAGACTCTCGTCAATTGGATTGTTCGGTCTTGATTTAGGGTTTTCCTTTGAACTCAATAACCTCCGCACATCCCTTAAATAAACTAGCAGCACAATTTGGATTGTCAGCTTATTATTTGACTCACTAATTTTAACTGAATACTTCTGAATTAAGAAGATAGGCCAGTTTTTTATTTATGCAATCGTTGCCGGGAACGTTCTCACATTACAACTAAATACGCTTTTCCCTAGTTGCTCACACTCCGTTGTTTCAGTTTTGTAAATATAGAATTGATTCTTGTAAATAATGCTCGTTTAGGCAATTAATTGAATTATTCCAATGTATGCTAGCTATTACACAACAAACAGTGCAAACTGGTATGCAAGCAGCTTTTTATTGTCTGTGCATACATAAAAGCTAGGTGCTTGATAGCTGAATGCTGTGCCGAATCAAATGAAAGCTTAGTCGTTATATCAACACTGCGTATGACGCTACGCTTGTTAATTGAATCTAAGCTGATCCAAGAACTAGCAGTACTTACAAAACAGTGTCCGGTAGCTAGTGAGTGAGTACTTCAACAGAATAAATACAAGTACCTGAAAATTCGAAATGCACGCAGGTGTAGGATAAAGGTTGACAAGCCTATAGGTAGTTGACTTCATTTAATGATGCTAGTGTGGGGGTAAGGACGAAGGCAAGTGGAAGAGGGCTGATAGGAGTGCAAACTGTGGACTTGCTTACAGCTAGTTTTAGCTGCCGGTTTACTTCTGGTAGCACCTCAGATACATATAGTATAGGTACTTGCTTTGTATATAGCCGGGCATCTTAAACTTTGATTCCGGCTGATTTCGCCCCAACTTGCCTGAGCCGTAGCCCCAGATACGGCTTTCTCACCCAAGAAATTCTCATGCTCAAAATCAACAAACAGGACGCCCTCGATTATCACGCCCAAAATCCCGCCGGCAAAATTGAAGTGGTGCCTACCAAGCCCGTCAGCACCCAGCTCGACCTGGCCTTGGCTTACTCGCCGGGCGTCGCCGAGCCTTGCCTAGCCATTGCCGCCAACAAAGACGACGTCTACAAATACACGGCCAAGGGCAACCTAGTGGCTGTGATCAGCAATGGTACGGCTGTGTTAGGCCTAGGCAACATCGGCCCCGAAGCCAGCAAGCCGGTGATGGAAGGCAAGGGCGTACTGTTCAAGAAATTTGCGGGCATCGACTGCTTTGATATCGAGATTGACGCCACCGACCCCGACGAGTTTATTCGCATTGTGAAGGCGCTCGAGCCCACGTTTGGCGGCATCAATCTGGAAGACATCAAAGCCCCGGAGTGCTTCCGCATCGAGACCGAGTTGCGCGAGCAGATGAACATTCCGCTCATGCACGACGACCAACACGGCACGGCCATCATCACGTCGGCCGCCTTGTTGAACGCGCTGGAAATAGTCGGAAAAGACATCAAGAAAATCAAGGTGGTAGTGAGTGGAGCCGGCGCGGCGGCGGTGTCGTGTTTGCGGCTGTACCTGGCACTGGGCTTGGAGCTGAAAAACGTGGTGGTGTTCGATAAAGATGGCATCATCAACGAGGCCCGCACCGACTTAGCGCCGTTGCAAATGCACTTTGCTACCACGCGCTCCATTAGTACCATGGCAGAGGCTATGGAAGATGCTGATGTATTCCTGGGCCTCTCGGCGGCCAACGTACTGCCGGCCGAGTTGCTGCTACGCATGGCCGACAACCCCATCGTATTTGCGCTGGCTAATCCCAACCCGGAAATTGCCTATGATCTGGCCATGGCTACGCGGCCGGATATCATCATGGCCACGGGACGCTCCGACCATCCCAACCAAGTAAACAACGTACTTGGTTTTCCTTACATCTTTCGGGGCGCGCTGGACGTACGGGCCACCGAAATCAACGAAGCTATGAAGCTGGCCGCTGTGCAGGCGTTGGCCGAACTAGCAAAAGAGCCAGTGCCGGATATGGTAAACCGAGCGTACGGCGACAATACATTAGCTTTCGGCCGTACTTATTTGATTCCGAAGCCCCTAGACCCGCGTTTGATTACGGCCGTAAGCCCCGCTGTAGCGCGGGCCGCTATGGAAAGCGGCGTGGCCCGGCGTGATGTAGAGGACTGGTCTGCCTACGAGGACGAGCTGCGCGGCCGACTGGGCGTGAACCAGAAGCTGATGAACCGTATTACGTCGTCGGCCCGCACCAATCCCAAGCGTGTGGTATTTGCAGAAGCAGATACGTATAAGATTCTGAAGGCGGCCACTATTCTGCACGATGAAGGCATTGCTCGCCCAATTCTACTAGGTGCACGCGAAAAGCTTACGGCCATTGCGCAAGCCAACAACCTGGATTTAAGCAGCTGCCAGATCATTGATATTCTGGAAGAAGACGCGCAGCGCGAAGAGTATGCCGAGTTGCTATATCGGAAACGGCAGCGCCGTGGCATTACGCTTTACGAAAGCCGCCGCCTGATGCGCGAGCGGAACTACTATGGCTCGATGATGCTGGAAACCGGCGCTGCCGATGCTTTTATTACAGGTCTTACCAAAGATTACAGCAAAAGCATTGTGCCCGCGCTGCAAGTAATCGGTGTGGAAGACGGCGTGAAACGGGTTGCGTCGATGTACATCATTCAGCACAAGAAAGGCCCGTATTTCTTTGCCGATACTACCGTCAACATCGACCCCACGGCCGAGGAAATGGTCGACATCATTGGCCTCACGGCGCAAGCCGTGCGCTTCTTTGGTACCGAGCCGCGGGTGGGTGTTATCAGCTACTCCAACTTCGGATCCAACCCCGGCACGCTGCCCGATAAGGCCCGACGCGCCACCGAGCTAGCCAAAGCCCGTTACCCCGACTTGATTTTGGACGGCGAAATGCAAGCCAACACGGCGCTCAACCCGCAGTTGTTGCAGGAGCAGTACCCGTTTTCCATACTGGCCGAGAAGGGCGGCGCCAACACGCTGATTTTCCCGAACGTTATTTCCGGCAACATTGCCTATAAAGTGCTGCAGGAAATCGGTGGAGCCGAAGTAATTGGGCCGGTGCTGATGGGTATGCGCAAACCGGTGCACATCTTACAGCTCGGGGCTTCAGTGCGCGAAATCGTGAACATGGCGGCTATTGCCGTCGTGGATGCACAACAAGCCAGCGGGACTTAAGGGCAATGTTGCATTGCAGTGTCTAGCTTGATAAAGCTAAACTCAACAACTAGCCGCTTGCCCACTAGCTTCTCCTTCCAATCTCGTTTTTCTGGCTTACATGAAAAGTTTGTCTTGCGCGGAATGGTTGTGTTGCTGGTGGGCAGCGTGCTCGTTGGTAATGCCGTCTGATTTAAGTTGTTTTTCATTCAGACGTTCCACGAGTGTATGTGCGTGGATTTCACATTCGCTTTGCCGGAGATACTTGCTAACCTACACATGGTAGATGAAGTTGGCATGCAGGTGTACAACCAACAAGCTGAGCGACAACTTGGAAGCCGAGTGTGCTAGGCAAACAGGAACTAGAGCCGAACATCGATCTGCGTGCCTCCATGAGGTGCTGTTGAATGGCGCTATGCCGCTAACACTGCTGGAACAACTAGTGAATCGTCACATTCCTTTCCACCACATCGGCTAAAGAGATTCTCGCTTAGCTAGGACCAGTAACTTAGAAAGTAGCTGGCAACAGCGGTATTCGTCGACAAACCCAATATTTTTAGCCAATAATGCCTGCCGGTTTGGGATAGAAAACTCGGCGGCTGGTGTTTTGCCTGACTCTAAGATTAAAACCCTCTCCTATGATTGCCTATATCGAAGGCCTACTCGCATACAAAGACCCTGCTCAAGCCATTCTTGATGTGAGCGGTATTGGTTACGAAATCAAAATTTCGTTGGCCACTTACGGCAAGCTGCCGGCTGAAGGCGAGAAAGCCAAGCTCTATACTTTTCAGCACATCAAAGAGGATGCACACACTCTCTACGGTTTTCTGGATCCTAACGAGCGGGCGTTGTTCTTGCATCTGATTTCGGTATCGGGCATTGGGCCGGGCACGGGAATCGTGATGGTGAGCAGCATGAGCGTGGGTGAAATTCGGCACGCCATCATCAACGAAGACGTACGCGCCATTCAGAGCATCAAAGGTGTGGGTCCCAAAACGGCGCAACGTGTTATTATCGATTTGCGCGACCGGTTACGCAAAGATGAATTATTGGCTAAAGCCGGGGTAGACACGGTGCCATTGGCTCGCACGCACAATACCAACCGCAGCGAAGCGTTGTCAGCTTTAGTAACATTAGGCTTTGCTCGGTCAGCAGCCGAAAAGAACCTGGATCAAATCCAGAACAAACACGGTAACGACTTGAGCGTGGAGGAATTGATTAAGTTTGCTCTTAAGTCAAATTAGCGTTTTAGGCTGCCAGTATCTATTTTCATTTGTAACACTTGAACTCCGGTAAGAAGTCCCTCACCGCCTCTTTGGTTGTTGTCGTGTCGTTGCTGGCCTGGTGGTCGCAAGCTGAGTCGATGGGAGATTCCACTTTTGCCATGCAGCAATTGTGGACTTCCTGGCTACCAGGTGCCGTATCACAAGGCGCAATGCCGTGGCTGATGCCTACGCCGGACACTCCGCGCGTCGTCTTGCCCGACACCAGCCGCTACCGTCCTAGTCGCCGGCCCAAAGTGGCGCCTGTCGACCGGGCCGGTACGCCCTTTTCGCCCCAACGCCGCCAGTCACCGCTGATATTGGATTTGCCTTCCAATATCAAGCAACAAATAACCCCCGACGATAGCCTCGAGTATTTCGATGTTGAAGAGCAGGTGGGTCAGGATGTTGACTTCCGTGAACCCAGCCGACTCAGCTTCAAAGAATACTCGGAGTGGCAGCAACGTCAGGCTATACGAGACTACTTCCGAAATCGTTCGGCTGGCGGGGTCACTGGTGACTCCAGTACGGCCAATGTGCGTCGTCTTATCCCAAAAATCTACCTTGGCCCGATGGCCGACCGTATATTCGGAGGAAGCTACGTGGATATCCGGCCAGCTGGCGCCGTAACGCTCCGCATGGGTGCCCGCTTCAACCGCAACGAGAACCCGACGCTCACGTTGCGTCAGCAGAAGGTTGGCGATTTTCAGTACGACCAGAACCTGAACCTGAACCTAACCGGTCAGATAGGGGAGAAGCTGCGGCTGACTTTCAACTACGACACCAAGGCGGCGTTCGACTTCGAAAACAACATGAAGCTCGACTACACGGGCTTCGACACCGACATCATCCGGAAAATAGAGCTCGGCAACGTGAGCTTGCCGCTCAACAACTCGTTGATTCAGGGCGGACAAAACCTGTTTGGGGTAAAAACGCAGCTCCAGTTTGGGCGTCTAGCCGTGACGGCCGTAGCCAGCAACCTGCGTGGCCAAGCAGATGAGGTGCGGGTGCAGAACGGCGGTCAGAGCCGACAGTTCGAGTTGAAAGCCAGCCAGTACGAGCGGGACCGACACTTCTTCCTGAGCCAATTTTTCCGCGACCGGTACGACCAAGCACTGAAAAACCTACCTACAGTTCAGAGTGGCGTGGAAATCCGGCGCTTGGAGGTGTACATCACCAATGATAACCGCCAGAGCGACAACCTGCGCAACGTGGTGGCCTTAATGGACTTAGGAGAGCCCCAGCGTGTGTATCGGCGTGGCTTTTTGCTGCCAAATCTTCCTGTTCCTGCCACGGCTAGCAACGCAAGCAACAGTGAGTTTGCGGCTCTGCTGGCGGGCGGCACCAGTTCCCGGGGTGAGTTGACCGTCGACAACTTTCTGAGTACAGCAACAGCAAACAAGCCGGCTCTGCTCAAAAATGTGGATTTCGAGCACGTGCGAGCTCGCAAGCTCGATACGCGCGAATACACCTTCAACGCGCAGCTTGGCTACATCTCCCTGAATACGCAGTTGCTGCCAGAGCAGGTGCTCAGCGTGAGCTACGAATACCTCTATAACGGCAAGACCTATAAGGTAGGAGAACTAGTCGACGACTATTCTAATGTAGGCCAGGACCAGGTCATCTTCATGAAGATGCTAAAGGCCACCAATCCATCTGTTGGGTTGGCTGACCCTACCCAGAATCCTCTCAACGAGAACCTAACGACGCGCAACCTGCCGACTTGGGATTTGATGATGAAGAACGTGTACTCGTTGAATGCTTCGCAGCTCAACCGAGACAACTTTCAACTGCAACTCGTCTACAAAGACGATGAGACGGGGGTAGACTTGATTTCGCTGAAAGAAGGCGCCAAGATTGCCAACCGGCCGCTGATTGAGGTGCTGAACCTCGACAACGTAAACCCTAACAACGACCGCAACCCCGACGGTAACTTCGACTATTTCCCGGGCATCACCATTGACCCCGAGCTAGGCAAAATCATCTTCCCAGTGGTGGAGCCGTTCGGTAGCTACCTGCGCAACCAGTTCGACACGCTCGGTGTAACACCGAACTCTAATGCTGCCAATGAGCGGGCATATATTCAGCGGTACGTGTACCAGGAGTTGTATCGGCAGGTGCAGAGCGACGCGCAGCAGCGGCAAGACAAGGATAAGTTTGTAATACGAGGCCGATTCCAGGCAACGGCTACTAACGAAATCAGCTTGCCTGGTATTGGTATTGCGCAAGGCTCGGTACGGGTATACGCGGGGTCGATATTGCTGGCAGAAGGTACCGATTACCAGGTGTTCTACGACCAAGCCATGGTCAAAATTCTGAATCCAGCGTATCTGAATTCGGCCAACGAGCTGCGAGTGGAATTCGAGAAAAACGCCTTGGTGCAAGTACAGCCTCGGCGCTTGCTCGGCGTCCGACTCGACTATCGTCTTAACCCTGACATCAACTTTGGGGCTACCGTATTACAACTGCGCGAAAACCAGGCGCCCGGTATTAACCGCGTGAACATCGGCGACGAGCCCGGCAACAACACCATTTACGGGTTCGATGTGAACATGCGCCGCGAGTCGCGGGCTATTACCAAGTACCTGGACATGTTGCCGCTGATTTCCACCAAGGAGCCTTCGTCGGTTGCTTTCAGTGGGGAGTTTGCGCAATTGCTGCCAGGTAAGTCCAAGCTTGGCAATGGCGAAAATGGCGTGTCTTACCTCGATGATTTCGAGAATGCCCGGACGCCTTACACATTAGGCGGCTTGACCTCGGCCGTGGCGTGGCGTCTCGGTGCAACACCCCGTACCTTCTCCAACTTCGACGCCAACGGCAGAACGGCTGGCTATCAGCGCGCCAAGCTGGCCTGGTACACCATCGACCAGACCTACTATACAGGTGGTGCTAGCCGCCCCAATAACATTGGGGCAGATAACACCAACAACCACTACGTTCGGGGATTCAGCGCACCGAAATTTTCCCTAACCGGGATGCTGGCGCTATTAACAACGCGTATGAGTACTCGTTTGACCTAGCGTATTATCCGTCGGAACGAGGACCCTACAATTACAATCCGGCGGCGGCTAATGGTAGTCTTCCTGTTCCTGAAAACAACTTCGGCGCCATATCCCGCGAGATTACCTTCGATACTGACTTTGATAATGCCAACGTCGAGTATCTGGAGTTCTGGATGATGGACCCATTTATAGACGGAGAAAACGGGAAAATAAACGATAACGAAAACCCTGCCACCAACAATACCACCGGTGGTAAGCTACTGATCAACCTGGGTTCGATTTCAGAAGACGTAATACGCGATGGCCAATACGAATTCGAAAATGGATTGCCTACTGACAACGATACGGCTAGAGTTACTCGCAATACAAACTGGGGTCGGGTAACGCGGCAACAGTTTCTGACAGATGCTTTCAGCAGTGCCGGCCGTAACCAGCAGGACGTTGGCCTTGAAGGGCTAAATGATACAGAAGAAACGACGTTTTTTGGCGCTGCTTTCGGTAATGACCCATCTGCCGATAACTTTCGCCACCACCTTGACCCTTTCTACGATCAGAATAATGTAGGAATTCTGGGTCGCTACAAGCAATACAATGGCTTGGATGGAAACTCGCGAGAAAATAGCCAGCTTAGCTCCACTGCTTTTCCTGATAAAGAAGACTTAAACCGCGACAACGTAATCTCCGACACTGAGAGTTATTTTGAATATGAGTTGGATTTGCAAAAGGGAGGGCTAGCGGTTGGTAGCAATTACATCGTAGATAAAGTAACAAGTACAGATAACCCTGCTAAAGAGGAGATAGCATGGTATCAGGTTCGGATTCCAATTCGCTCCTACAACAGAATACAAAGTGCTGCCAATGGCGTTCAGCCTAACTTCAAGTCTGTTCGGTTTCTACGCATGGTTATGACCGGCTGGCGGGACCCGGTGGTACTACGCTTGGTGCAGCCTCAGTTCATTGCCAATCAGTGGCGCCGCTACCTCGGCCCTATTGCTGATCCTAATGTGCCAGCTATAAACCTGGGAGAACAAGCATCAACTGGCTTCAATATCAGTACAGTAAGTTTAGAAGAAAATGGCGGCAGCAGCTCGCAAGGAACGGTGCGCTATGTGTTGCCTCCTGGTATCGCGCGTGACAAAGAATACGGCTCTAGCACTGTAAACCGCCAGCAGAACGAGCAGAGCTTACGCTTGTGCGTGGAAGGCCTACGGGACGGATACGGGCAAGCCGCTTACAAAAACTTGAGCCTGAATCTGGTGCGCTACAAGAAGTTGCGCATGTTCCTACACGCGCAAAGCGAAGATGGCTCCGTACGCAACGAGCAAGTACAGGCATTCGTTCGCCTCGGTACTGACTACAACCAAAACTATTATGAGTACCGCAAGCCTCTGGTCATTACGCCAGCAGGATCGGTACGGGAAGAGGAAATCTGGCCTAGTGAGAACCAAGTGGAAATTGATTTGCAACGGTTTATCGACGTTAAGGCCGAGCGCAACAGGCTTAATGTGCGTTACAACAGCACGTATACAGTAAACAACCCCGACGGCTCCACCATTACAGTTGTGGGTAACCCTGACATCAGTTCGGTGCAGGGCGCTATGATTGGCATTTTCAACCCAGCCAACGACGACCGTCCTAAGACGGTGTGTTTGTGGGCCGATGAACTGCGGGTGTTCGACTTCGACCGGGAGAATGGCTGGGCTGCTACAGCGCGCTTCAATACCAAACTCGCAGACCTGGCCAATATTACGGCCACAGGCAGCTACACGTCGGTTGGTTTCGGTGCCTTGCAAGACAAACTTCAGCAGCGTTCGTTGGAGGAAGTTACGCGGGGGGATGTAAATGCTACGGTAGCAGTTGAAAAGTTCTTCCCAGAAAAGCTCGGGCTGCGGGTGCCCGTGCTGGTGCAGGCCGGCCATGAAAGCCGCGCCCCTCAGTACGACCCGCTCGACCCCGACACCAAGCTCGACCAGTCGTTGCGCAAGTTTGGAACCAACGAGCAACGAGCCGAATACCGAAAAGAGGTTATTGACCAAACCAGCAGCAAAAGTATTAGTGTGCTGAACGTGCGCAAGGAACGCACTAATTCCGAGCGAAAACCGAAGCCTTACGATATCGAGAACGTGGCGCTCAGCTATTCATATACCGAGCGCAAGCATACCGATATCAACACTGATCGGGACTACACTCGCACCTACAACGGGGCTTTGGCTTACGTGTACCAAGCTACGCCGAAGGTATACACGCCGCTGGCCAAAGTAAAAGCGCTGGATTCGCCGTACCTGAAATTTCTGCAGGAAGTGAACTTCACGCCGTTGCCGAGCCGCTTCTCGTTCCGCGCCGACATCGACCGACGCTACAACGAGCGGTTCTTGCAGCGTGCTCTCGAGCCTGGTACTGTACCGGTGCTCTCAGGCCCTGGTATCTTCCAGAAGTCGTTCTATTTCAACCGGATTTATGACCTGCAGTGGGCCCTTACCAAGGGCTTAACGGTGGACTACACGGCCAACAACCGCGCTGTAGTAGATGAAGGGGTGGGCAGCACCATTGATGGATCTGACATTGCAAAGCGCAACCGCGAACAGCTCCGCGACAACCTGTTCCGCCGCGGCGGGCGCACCACCAACTTCAACCAGACCGTAGCCCTAACCTACCGGCTGCCGCTCGACAAGTTCCCGCTTACCGATTGGATATCGGCCGATACACGCTATGCCGCCAACTACACATGGCAGGCAGCCTCCACGGCGCTACGGGCCCCGTTGTATCCATCGATACCTGACAGCACCACAACTGAGGAAGTTCTTTTAGGCAACACCATCCAAAACAACGCTGAGTTGAGTGCCAATGGCAAGATTGATCTGGTAAAGCTCTACAATAAGGTGCGCTTCCTCAACATCATCAACAATGCTCCACCACCTGGCGCTGCCAACAAAACAGGTCCGCTAGCTCCTGGCGTAGTGCGGCGCCCCGGCGATGCGCAAGCTGGTGCCACTCCTGCCGATACTGCTAAGGGTCCAGAATTACGCTTCCTTAAAGCGGTGCTTCGCTCCCTGATGACGGCTCGCTCCATAAACTTCACCTATACCCGCAGCAATGGTACGCTATTGCCAGGGTACCTGCCTCGTACCAGGTTCTTCGGCCTCAACAGCGACTGGGATGCTCCTGGTGTGCCTTTCCTTTTGGGCAAGCAGTATGAGTTAAATGATCTTTTTAATCGTACTTATTCTCGCGGCTGGTACACCGAACGAAGTGACCTACTGAACACGCCTCTCAGTTCACTTTATACCGATAACCTCGTATATCGTACTGCGTTGGAGCCATTCCGTGATTTCAATATCCAAGTGGAAGGCCGCACGCAAAAGGTGAAAAACCGGGAAGTGTTCTACCGGACGCAAGTGAATGACACCACATTGGCACCTATTTTCGATGGTGAAGGACCTAGAGCCAGCAATCCACTTGGTTCGGGCTCGTTCAGTGTATCCGTTGTCACCATCCAAACCTTGTTTGGTGACTTGTCGAAGAACGGAACGGTATCTAAGTCCTTCGACCGGTTTGTGCAAAACCGGCGGTTTGTACAAGAGCGTTTACAAGAAAACCGCTTAACTGATCCTAACACAGGTCAATTTGGTAACTATGGCTATAACTCGCAGGACGTACTAATACCAGCTTTCCTGGATGCGTATCGCGGTAAATCTTCCGATAATTATAAGGCAAAGAAGTTTAACCCGTTCGCCCAATTGCCCATTCCCAATTGGCGCATCGATTATAATGGTTTAGCAGAAGTGCCCTTTATGAAGCGCTACTTCCGTTCTATCTCACTTACGCACGCCTATTCTTCGGTGTATAGTGTAGGGAGCTACACTACGGCATCATCTTATACAAGCGAGCCAGATGAGAATGGCAACAACCCATTTGGTTTAAGCTCTTTAACCAATGCTTCGGGTCAATACATACCGTACTATGTGCTTGGGCAGGTAAGCATCGCCGAGCGTCTCACGCCACTCATTGGGGTCAACTTCCAGACATTAGAGAAAATTACTGGTCGTTTGGAATTCCGCACCGAGCGGGCGGTAGCTCTCAATACCACCAACGCGCAGATAACCGAGTTGCACACGCAGGAATTAGTTATCGGCTTCGGCTATGCTACTAACCGACTGCGGTTGCCATTCCGAGTGGGAGGGGAGCAGCGAGTACTGAAAAACGAATTGACGGCTCGTCTCGACCTGAGCATTCGTGATAACACAACGATCCAGCGTACTATTGAGGATGTAGTGGATCCGGCAAATGCCACTGCGGCCCTACCTGCTTACGTTGGCCGCTCGGTTAGCTTACCTACCAATGGTACCAAGCAGCTTCAGCTGCGGCCCACCATCGATTATGTGCTGAACCAGCGTCTGAACTTGCAGTTCTTCTTTACGCGTACTGTTACGGAGCCTCGCGTCGAGAATTCTTATCGAAACTCAACTACCGAAGGCGGCATACAGTTGCGTTATAGTTTGTCACAGTAAGTGACCAGTGGTTTGAAGTGTGAAGTGGTGAGTTTGCTGTTCGAGCAGTGCATGTAATGCCGTTGGAACAGCAAACTCGCCACTTCACAATTTCATGCCTCGCAATTTCACCACTTCAGCGTACTTTTGAGCTACCGCATTATAAGCGGCTATCTTTTCCTTCAAATTAGCCCTCATGAATCTGCCTGCCAACCTCAAATACACCAAAGAGCACGAATGGATCCGCGTAGAAGGTGACGTTGCGTATATCGGCATCACCGACCACGCCCAGAAAGAGCTTGGAGACATTGTATATGTTGACATCGACACGCTCGACAAAGAAGTTGCCCAAGATGAGGTGTTCGGGACGGTAGAAGCTGTGAAAACGGTGTCCGATTTATTTAGCCCTATCTCAGGTACTGTGTTGGAAGTAAACAGCCACCTTGAGGGAAACCCTGAAGCCGTAAACTCCGACCCCTACGGCGACGGCTGGATGGTGAAAATAGCTATAGCTAATGCTGCCGAGCTAGATGGACTTCTGTCCGCTGAAGCTTACGGCGAACTAGTAGGTGCATAAGAAAGGTATTCGTGTCTAGGGTAATAACTGCGCCGCCCGCGCCCCGTGGACGCCCGTTTATGGGCTTGCCGCTGGCGTGGGCGGCGTTTGTTTTGGTGCTTACCTTGACCCCAGCCGAGGACATGCCGGAGCTGCCACCTTGGGAGCTCATATCTTTTGATACCGCCGCGCATGCTTTCGTTTTTGTGGTGCTGGCTGTTTTAGCTGTTTTCTCGGCGCGTCGGCAGCAGGCTTGGCCATGGCTGCGCCGCTGGGCCTATTTGGTGGTTTTCGGGGGAAGTATTGCTTATGGTCTGTTAATCGAACTATTGCAAACCGTTATGCACATGGGCCGGCACGGTGAGTGGTCCGATGCCCTGAGTGATTCTATAGGAGTAGGTATAGGGCTGCTGTTTGCTTACGCTACGCGTCGTTGGTGGGAATAAAGCTAGCTACACCTCAAGCACGATTTCAAATAAGTTGCCTGCGTAACTATCGTAAGCTTGCGTAAGGCTTATGTTATTAGTTGATGAGCAACTTCAACCATATAGGTAGCAAGCATTCCAACGCTTCCTTCCAGGGCATTCGTGCCTCCGCACAACGTGTTAGGCTCTTCGTAGCCTGCTTTTGCAAGCAGGTACGTCCGACGGTTGTGGTAGCAGCTATGCTTGGCGTCATACCGCCACTAACTCCAGTTGTAGCGCAGGATATGACGCGGGTGCGCCGCACAATTCAGGACCTAACGGCACCAGACATGCTAGGCCGGGGCTACGTCCGCCGCGGCGACCAAAAAGCGGCCGACTACGTACGCAGCCGTTTCCGCCAACTCAACCTCCAGCCACTAGCGCCTAACTACACCCAAGCTTTCCCCTTGATGTAAATACTTTCCCTAGTGAATTGGAACTCAAGCTCGGGGCTCCCGTCGTTTGCGTCCCGGCGTTGATTTTATTGCCGCGCCTAACTCCGGGAGTGGCCGTATTGGCGGGTCACGGTCAGTTGCGGTTGTTGCAAAGCTAGATACGGCTGTTTTTTCAGACCTGTTAGCGCAACAACGCTTCTTGCAGAAGCCATGGCACGGTGGGGGTGTGGTAATTGATGCCCGGTACACTAAGCGAGTTGATGTGCTGCCCATTCCTTTACGTCAGCATCTGGATTCGGCCGCTTTCGTGCTAACTATCGTGCCCAAGCTCACGGCATCTTTGGCTCCTACTCAGAGCCAGCAAACTAAGCTAGATGTACTGGAATCGGTCTGGTCTAAGCATATAACTGCTCTTCGAGATAAAGAGTCGACCTCTGTTGCGTTGCGTGTTGATGCCGAGTTGAAGCGAGATTACCAAACCCAAAACCTAATAGGGTATGTGCCTGGTCGTATCCGTCCTGATTCTTTTCTCGTTGTTACGGCCCACTACGACCATCTAGGAACAATGGGGAAGCGTGCATACTTCCCCGGGCTAATGATAATGCCAGCGGTACAGCAATGCTGTTGGAGCTTGCTGCTTATTATGCCCTTCCCGAAAATAGACCCGCTTACTCGGTGGTGTTTATTGCCTTTGGGGCAGAAGAGGCTGGTTTAGTAGGCTCTAGCTTCTTTGTAAATCATCCCTTAGTACCTCTTGATCGTATCCGTTTTCTAGTGAACCTAGACCTGCTTGGTACTGGCTCGGAAGGAGTAACGGTTGTGAATGCCCGTGAACTGCCCAGTCAGTTTCAATTGCTCCAGCGCCTGAACGAAGCTCGTCATGCGGTGCCTAGCTTACTTGCCAGAGGTCGCGCTGCCAACTCCGACCATTTCCCTTTCTCAGAGCAGGGAGTGCCGGCTTTCTTCCTGTATACACGGGGCGGCATTACAGCTTACCACGATGTGCAAGACCGTGCCGAAACACTGCCTTTGACTGCTTTTGCTAGTGTTTTTGGCCTGGTTAGTAGCTTCCTTGATGCACTCGGCGCTCATCCAACAGCGAAGTAGCAAACGATAGGAGTCCAAAGAGCCTGTAAGAGAAGTCAACTGACTAGTGGTTGGACCAAACTGAAAAACTCAACTCCTCTCTACAAAGAGAAGCGCCCGGAATCACAGCCAAATCTGGCAAGTGATTCCGGGCGCTTCTCTTTGTAGAGAGGAGAAACGGCGTGTAGCTATTCGTTCGTTCTGAAAGAACTCATGATCTGCTTGGCTACTGTTTCCCATTCTGGCTTCTGACGGTCAGCACAGGTGAACGTGCACATAAGAAGTTTGCCTTCTACGTCTGTGAAGAAAATAAGCTGATACACTTCGTGGCCGAGTTCAGGCTTCATCAACTCAAGATAGCCCACTTTACGACCACTCACCTCTTTAATACCGTTGCCAAACCACTTAGCCTCTTTGAATTGCTTCGTATAGGTTTTATAGAAGTTAGCAGCATAAATGTCGATCATGTCCTGATCAGCAGTATTGTCCGTGTACGTGAATGCCAAGCTAGCCTCTTTGCTATTAGTGTAGATTACGCTTGGACGGCTTTGCGCACGGGCATAGTTGAAATCCATCTGCTGTTCGCTCATGACTTCAAATCCCTTGGGGATCAAAATCTCCACTCGCTCACTTAACACGCGCTTCTTGATAAGTTCTACTTCAGCATAAGGGCGAAACGCCGTTAGAAAAAGAAGTAAGCAAAGGGTAGCTGGAAAAAGTACTACTTTTTTCATAATAAATGATTGAAAAAAGATGAAAATCAACTTGATGTTTATCTCGTGTGCCAAACGCTTTATCTGTTTGGATAACACAATTTACGAACGATTTACGAACTTACAAGAGCACTATGTAAAATAGTTTTCCGTGTATAGCTCAAACTCACTAAAAACTGCATTTTTAAGCTTTAAGGAGCATAATTAAAAATATGACGTTATGTATCGATGAAATTTAATGGTTAGGTTTGTTAGGTATAAATCAAAAAGAAATAGGAAAATTTACATGATACATTTTATTATAAAAATGCAAATTAATGCCACGTCAATATGCTTTGCACTTAAAGAATATTATTGATTTGTTCTTTGATTTTTTCTAACTCTTCTTTCATGCCGACTACTAGGTGTTGTACAATAGAGTCATTGGCTTTCGAGCCAATTGTATTGATTTCGCGGCCCATTTCTTGCGAAATAAATGCCAGTTTCTTCCCAGTAGGCTCTGGTAAATACACAGTTTCGGTGAAATAATGCAAATGGCTGACTAACCGTACCTTTTCCTCGGCGATGTCTAGCTTCTCTATATAATATATGAGTTCTTGTTCGAAGCGACTGTGATTGAACTGTTCGCTACTAGCGAGATCTGCAAGATGGGCCCGGAGCCGTTCACGTACTTGCTCTACCCGGTTGGGATCGTGGCGTTCTATTTCCGCTAACTGAATGCGTATACTATCCAAGTAGCCTAAAATCTCGGTAGTGAGGGTTTGTCCTTCCGTGCGCCGAAACTCGTTTGTCCGGTCCAACGCTTCTTGTAATAAGGGCAGTAATTCATCCCACGCTGTTTCTTCCTCCTGCTCAGGTAGCGATACTCCCTCAGCAGGCAAGCGCATGCTTCCTGGTAATGCCTTGGCAATGCTCGCTAATACGTCGACCGATACCCCTATCCGGCTGCTTAGTTCTACCAACTCCTGGTAAGCAGCCGTCAAGGCAGCTTGGTTGACTATGCCCGTTTGACTATTAGTAGCCCGCGCGCGGGTGAAGTCAAAGTTCAGATTCACTTTGCCGCGCACTAAGCTTCTGGTAACCAAGTTCCGGATTTCTAATTCTCGGTCTTGCAGAAAGCGTGGCAGACGAAGTGTTAAATCCAGTGACTTGGAATTCAGGGATTTAATCTCGACGGTAGCAGAGTAAGTGTCGGTGTCGCGGTGAGCAACACCGTAACCGGTCATGGATTGGAGCATGAGTAGAAAAGGTAAAAGGGCCGCAAAAGTAGTAGTTTCTTTCAGGTTCAGAGGCGATTAAGAGGCGCGTAACACAAGGGTAATCTGCGCGCAATGTTGGCGTAATAGGAGCCCGGTAGTTTTGTGTCGCCAACGAAAATTCACTGTATGCGTCATCTTTTTCTCCTGTTTTTAGGCTTGTTGTTTAGTACGCTAACAATGGCCCAGCAAGGCTCTATCGTCGGCAAGGTTACCGATAAAAAAACCGGTGATGGTGTAATCGGAGCTACCGTTATCGTGACAGGTACTGTGCAGGCTGCGCCAGTGGATGTTGAGGGTAACTACGAATTAAAGCTTGATCCGGGTACCTATGATATCACAATGACCTACATCGGCTATAAGCCGCTGACTTTTACAGGCATTGCAGTAACTGCCGGTAACAAAACCACGCTCAACGGGTCGATGGAAGAAAGCACTACGTCACTAAAAGAAGTTACGGTGACGGGGCAGAAGCAAACTGGTACTGAAGTAGCCATGATTCAGGACCTCAAGAAGAGTGAGGTAGTAGTGAGCGGCATGAGCAACGACCAGATTGTGAAAACGCTGGACCGAGACGCATCAGAAGTAGTGAAGCGAATTCCGGGCGTTACAATCCAGAACAACAACTTCATTGTGATCCGCGGTCTGGCCGAACGATATAATACGGTAATGCTTAATGGGTCTCTCACGCCTTCTGCCGAGGTAGATACTCGTTCATTTTCGTTTGATATTCTGCCTTCATCCGTGATTGATCGGGTGCTTATTTTCAAATCGGGAGCGCCTGAACTCCCCGGAGAATTTGGCGGCGGGATTGTGCAGGTTTACACGAAGAACAGTGTTCTAGAAAATTCGGGTTCGTTTACCGCATCAGGATGGGCACGGAGCAACACTACATTTAAGAGCGGGTATCAAGAAAGCAGCCATAGCGGAACAGACTGGCTAGGATATGATAATGGTCGCCGCCAACTTCCTAACACGGCCCCATCCTATATAGATAGGTCTCTATCTGGAGAGGCACTGCAGCAGGTTGGGTCTTCACTACGCAATGAATGGACTCCGCGCCTAACGACTGCTCGCCCCGACATGCGTCTTTCACTGGGCCTGAATCGAAAGTTTGAGTTAGGGAAAACTTCCTTCAGCAATGTTACGTCCCTCTCGTACTCCAATACCCGTGAGCAGTATGATATCGAGCGTAACCGCTATGAAGCCTATGTGCCTTCTACCAACAGTGCACCCCCGTTTCGTCTATATAGTGACCGTCGTGCAGTAACTAGCTCGCGCTTGGGCATCATTCATAACTGGCAGGCCCGTATCAATGACCGTAACCGCATAGAGTTTCGCAACTTTCTTAACCAATATGGAACCGATGAGGTCGTGAACCGAACTGGTATAGACTATAGCCAAGGGGATTAGGTGATGGTGTGCTGCGCGACAACACGGCTTTGCATTATCAGAGCCGGACTATTTACTCCGGGCAGTTGAGCGGCACGCATGATATTGGATCCGCATTGGCTTCTACCGTGACTTGGACTGGAGGATACAACTACGTATTCCGCGACGAGCCCGACTACCGGCGATTCCGTATTGAGCAGCCGGAAGATATGTCTCAACCCCGCCGCTTGGGAGTAAGCAACAACGGTAACCAGTTCGATGCCTCGCGTTATTATTCGGATTTAAAGGAAAATACGTACATGGGAAGCGGTCAGTGGGAGCGCCGCATCACAGGTCGGGACTCTACAAAAGCCAATCAATACAAAATACGGGCTGGTTTTTACGTAGAGCATAAGCAACGCGACTACAACAGCCGATTCTTCTCCTACGTCCGTAATACCGACGGTGCACCGTTCGAACGAGACCTACTGTTGCTCTCACCTAACGAGGCTTTCACAGCAGAAAATCTGCGGCCCGGTGGCTTTCGGTTGCAAGAGGGTACTCAGCCCGAAGACCGTTACACAGGAAAAAACACGCTGTTCGCAGGCTATGTCTCGGCGGTAGCGCCTATCTCGGATGCCTTTAGTGTATCGGGTGGTGTACGGGTGGAATACAACCGCCGCACGCTGTTGCCAGGCAATGATAAGAGTTACAAGGAGGTGCGCACTATCCCTATGCCTTCCCTAAATGCTACCTACAACTTCAACGAACGCAGCCTAGTTCGTCTTGGTGGTAGCGTGAGCGTGAACCGGCCGGAGTTCCGCGAAATCGCTAACTATACATATTACGACTTTGCCAACGACCTCTATATTAAAGGCAACGACAGCTTGAAAACGGCTACTATTTACAATGCGGATCTGCGGTATGAGTTTTACCCATCGCGCTCCGAACTATTATCTATCGGAGTATTCTATAAGAACTTCAGAGACCCTATTGAGCAAACCACTCAGTCGACACCTGGTACTGACCTGTACCTAACTTATCAGAATGCCAAGCAGGCATATGATGTAGGGGTGGAGATTGAAGCACGCAAATCATTTGTGGAGCTTACTGAGAACCCTTTTCTGCAGCACTTCTCGCTGGTGTTGAATGCATCCTTAATTAAGAGCCGTGTTAAGCTTGCCGATAACCGCACTAATAACGGCTTTGCTCTTTCCGACCGTCCGTTGCAAGGTCAATCACCCTATGTAGTAAACACAGGCATATTCTATCAGGATGATGAACAGCGCTGGCAGGTTTCGGCCCAATACAACATTATTGGTCCCCGCATCACGTTCGTAGGTGACCGGAGCCAGAACTATTCGGTATTCGAATTGCCTCGCAATGTAGTGGACTTGGCCGTGACAAAAGGATTTGGTGAGCATTTCGATCTACGCCTTGGCGTACAAGATCTGTTCAACCAATACGTGCGGCAGTATTATGATTTCAACCGCGACGGGAAAATTAACAACGGTGAAAACGGATCATTTGCTCATTACCGCCGAGGCACGTATTCCACTGCTGGTCTGACCTACAAATTCTAATTACCACAAGCAAGAAAGCAGGGCTAATAGTCCTGCTTTCTTGCTTTTAGGCGGTGTACTTAATGATATAGTAACATCATCTTAACCAATTGACAACCTTCAAAAAGGGATAAGTAGTCACCTTCCAATAGACCTTTGTCCAGGTTTTTGCCTCATCGTTCCCCCTCACCGTACGTCTATTTGCCCCATGAAAAAGCTTTTACTCTCTGCTTTCGTAGCAATGGCCGCTGTGGCCGCTAATTCACCCACTGCGTTAGCTCAAACGGCTTGTCCCGCTGCTCCGGCTCCTACCGTACTGAGTGGCAACCTCACTACGCAAACTTTAAGCCGCAACACCATCTATCTGTTGCAAGGCTTTGTGTATGTGCCAAACGGCGTGACGTTAACTATTGAGCCGGGTACAATTATTAAAGGAGATAAGGTCAGCAAAGGAAGTTTGATTGTACAGCGCGGTGGTCGGCTTATTGCTGACGGAACCCCCACTCAACCTATTGTATTCACGTCCAACCAACCTGCTGGTTCCCGTGCCGCTGGTGACTGGGGTGGTATCATTCTGTGTGGCTCTGCACCGCAGAACTTACCCGGCGACCCAACAATTGAAGGTGGCCCAGTAGCTAATTTCGGTGGTACGAATGCCGCCGATAACTCCGGGATTCTGCGCTATGTGCGCATCGAATTTCCCGGTGTTGAGTTTGTTGCTAACAATGAAATCAATGGTCTGACGCTAGGTGGTGTTGGTTCCGGTACCATCATCGACTATGTGCAGGTATCTTATTCTGGCGACGACTCCTACGAGTGGTTCGGGGGACAGTGAATGCCAAGCACTTAATTGCTTTCCGTGGCCTCGATGATGATTTCGATACAGACAATGGCTACTCAGGCAAGGTGCAGTATGGTGTATCGTTGCGCGACCCTCAGGTTGCTGACGTTGCCTCGGGCGGTGCTTCCAACGGCTTTGAAAGCGACAATGATGCGACAGGAACAACGAATACTCCCCGTACATCGGCTACGTTCTCAAACATGAGCGTGTTTTTGCCAGGCCCGCTGACTGCAGCTGATCCGGCTTTCCAACGCGGCGTACATATCCGGCGTAACTCAGCCATTAGCTTATTCAATAGCGTAATTACCGGGTTCCGTCGTGGTGTACTAGTAGATGGCGCAGCTACTGAAGGGAATATAACTAGTGGGGCTTCAGCATTCAAAAACAACGTCTTCGCTGATATCAACTCCGGTTCGGCTACTAGCTACTTTGCAGTAAACACGGGTAGTACGTTTGATGCCAATGCTTATTTCAATGATGCGGCTCGTGCCAATACTACCTTTACCACAGTAGGCGCATTGGGCTATAGCTCCACCAACTTCATTATCAACACCAACGTGCCGCCGGCTTTCAATTTGCCTGCTGCTTCAGTATTGAATACAGGGGCAAGTTTTACGGATGCTAAGTTAGCAGATGCTTTTTTTGACAAGACCGGTACGTTCCGTGGTGCTTTCGGAGCCACTAACTGGGCGCAAGGGTGGACCAATTTTAACCCACAAATCACTTGTTACAACGCTCCCGGCCTCACGCTTTCCAACAGAAAAGCCGATGAGCAAGTGCAAAGCCTGAGCGTAGCGCCAAACCCTACTGAAGGCGCTGCTAGGCTTACCTTCGACTTGAAGCGCGCCAGTACCGTGACGGTGCGTGTACTGGACATAACAGGCCGTACTGTTGCCGTTGTGCGCAACGGGCAGAAACTTAGCACCGGTGTACAGAACGTTGAACTGCCAACTTCCTTGCAGGCTGGCTTGTATGTAGCTTCGGTTACGACTGCCGAATCCACTCAGGCTGTACGCTTTGTAGTTGCCAAGTAAGCTTTTTAAGCATAAGCTTCAAGAAAAGGCCTGCCTCAACAGAGGTAGGCCTTTTCATGTTTGGTAGAACTACTTTCACTCTGTCGACAATGGCTGACAACTACGCATAATATTTAGATTGCACTGTTTGCGTGCTATTGTCCTGCAGTGGTTTCGTGAATTTGGTAGAAGTCGAATTAATTATCTTATCACCGCTTGCATGAAGCTTCGTATTCTGCATTTGCCCAAGTGGTATCCCAGCCGCTACGATGATCAGGATGGGGACTTTGTGGCTCGACAGATAGAGGCCATTGCGCGTGTTGCAACCGATGAAGCACCTTTGCAGACTGCCGTCGTATTTGCTGCGGTGGCGCGTGGCCCTTTGCCTTCGCTTATTGATGTGGAGGTAAAACTAAGTGGCCTTGTGCCTACGTGGCGCTATTACTACCGTGCCCACATCACGGGCTTAGCGTGGCTCGATAAGCCCTTGAAACTACTCTTGTGGCTGGTGTGTATCTGTAAGGGAGTGCGGGCAGTGCGGCAATATTGGGGTGGAGATAAGCCGGACATTGTACACGCTCATATTATGCTGCGAACTGGAGTAGTGGCATTGTGGCTAAAATGGTGGCAACGAATACCCTATCTGCTTACCGAGCATTGGACCATCTTCTTGCCTGTCAATGTTTGGCGGTTAGGCTGGCTACGAGGGCGAGTAGCGGCGCTGCTAATGCGTCAAGCCGCTGCCTTCACTCCTGTGTCAGAAGACTTATGCAAGGCGCTAGCGCGGCTTGGAGCCATCAACAAGCGGACGATTATAATTCCGAATGTAGTAGATACCGACTTGTTTCATCTACCCGACGAGCCAACTGCCCGCCGGGGTTTGCTGAACGTTGCGGCTTTCAACGAGCAAGCAAAAAACCTCAGCGGTATCTTACGCACTATCGCACGGCTGCGTACTACGCATCCTGCCTTGGGGTTCACCTCCGGATAGCTGGTTACGGAGCGGCTGAGCAGCAAATGCACCAATTAGCAACTGATTTGGGGTTGCTAGACGATGGTACGGTGGAATTCCTGGGTAAACTAAGCTCCGCTGAAGTGGCCGAGGAAATGCGGCAGGCTCAAGCTTTAGTGTTGTTTTCCAACTATGAAAATTTGCCTTGTGTGCTCATCGAAGCCCAAGCTAGCGGGTTGCCAGCGGTAGCAACTGCTGTAAACGGGGTACCCGAGTTGCTACCTAATGATGGTTCCAAAGGCCTGCTCGTGGCTGCAGGCGACGAGGAAGCGTTAGCTCGAGCGCTGCTGATTGTTTTGCAAGAGTCCAGTAGTCGTTTTGATGCGGTTGCCTTGCGGGCAGATGCTGTTGCGCGGTTTAGTTATCCGGCCGTTGGGGCAGCTTTTCGTCGGGTTTATCAACAGATTATCCTGAGGCAATAATACTGCAGGCATACCTATATCTTGTGCTGCTATCTTGTCTTGTTCCTAAAAGAAGCAAACCATACATAATAAGTGCTTGCCCTAAGTGCATTTTGTGTTACAGCGTCCTGTGCTTGTTTTTATTTATTGAATGTTCCGCCGCGTCATCCAGAATTTCGTCACTCGCTTAGCTACAGCCTTGCTGAGCTTTGTGGTCGTATGGCTGACGGCACGCTACTTAGGAGCTGCTGGGAGGGGCGCGGTAAGTTTATTTGTTACTGATTGCGCGGCGCTTCTGCTGTTCATCGGATTGCTTGGTGGGTCGTCTCTGATTTATCTGGTGCCCCGCCGCAACGTGTGGCATCTGCTGTTGCCAGCGTACGGCTGGGCCCTAATTGTTTGCTTGGTAGGTACAGGAATAGTAGCGCTAGTGCGTGAAGTATCGGCAGAGTATCTCGGGCATTTGCTGGCGCTGACGCTGCTGCAAGCTTTCTTTTCAATTAATACGTCCTTATTGCTCGGGCGCCGCCAGGAAGTTATGTACAACGGCCTGTTGGTGGCGCAAGTAGCCTTGCTGGTTGGCGGACTGTTGGTGGCTTTTTGGGGCCTTGGGTGGCGGGTAGTCCCGGTTTATTATTATGCTGCGTACCTAGCCTACGGAGTGCCCTTGGTAGCAAGTCTGTGGGCATTAAGTAAGCTACCCGACCGGCTATGCGGCGGGCGGCGGCTTCGGGCAACACTGCGCGAGCTAGGGCGACACAGCCGAGGAGCGCACTTTTCCAACATCCTGGCCTTTGCCAACTACCGACTCAGCTACTACTTTGTGGCCCATTTTGCGGATGCCCGGGCCCTTGGTATACTCTCAGTAGGAGTGGCGCTAACGGAAGCCATCTGGCTGATTCCGCGTAGCACGGCTTTAGTGCAGTACGTTGATTTGGTGCACGCCGGCAAAGAGGGCGTACCAGTTGCCGCCTTACGCGTATCGCGGCTGGCGGTGCTAGGGACAGCCAGTGCCGTTGGGTTGCTGGCTTTACTGCCGCCCGCTGTGCTGAGCGCAGTATTTGGGCCAGAGTTCGGCGCGGCTCGCCCCGTAATTCTGTTATTAGCGCCGGGTGGCATAGCAATGGCGCTCCAGATTTTGTGTAGTTCCTATTTTGCCGGACTGGCCCGCTACCGTATCAATAATACAGCCTCGGTGCTCGGGTTGCTGGTGACGCTGGCAGCGTGTGTGCTGTTGATTCCTCGGTTTGGTATTCATGGCGCCGCGCTAGCTAGCACGCTTTCTTATGTAGCGTCTACAGTCTTTTTGCTGTTTCAGTTCTATCGGGCTACTGGCGCGGCGCCCCGGGCTTTTCTACCAAGTTCCACTGATTTAGCTTCCCTCTGGAGTGCGGCGCGGCATAAGATGTAAGCACTTGCCCTATCCGCCTTATATGAATAAGGTTGCTATGATGCAGAAGTTCCAGTTGCGGAGCGTAAGTATTAAGCGGTAGGTGAGGAGTTAAGTGACGGCTCTACTTTTATCGTCACTTCAAAGGCGGGAACCGGGTCAGCTAGCGGATCAAACGTGTAGATTGGCAGAGGAACTAGCGAATACAATGCGCACAGCGTATTCTCCACTTGCACAAGATGCCCGGCAGCAGTAGTCGGGAGCCCATCCAGAATACCAGCAAGCACCTCCCAGCGCGGTTGACCCGGTTGTCGGTTAGCATCGTGCCATATCACTATGGTGTTTGGCCCAACCAAATGCTCGAACACGCGGCGTGTATCGGTGCGTACGGCTTCGTAGCGGTGGTCGCCATCTATAAATACCACATCGAAATGCCCTAACGGAGCGAAGTCGAAGGTGGCGGAGTTGCCGTGTAGGTGAATGACATTTGGCAGTGGCCGCGAAAAAAAGCCGTGCAATTCAATGTACCGTTCACTCAGGCCCATACGGCGCATTTCCGCTGCCGATAAGTTGAGAGTGTGTACCGAAGTGGCTACTTCCGCTACGTTGGCAGCGCTCTCACCGCGCCACGTCCCGATTTCGAAGTAGCGGCAGCCTGCTACGCGACTAGCTACTGCGCGCAGCAAGAGCAGGTCAGTGGGAAGCGAACCACCATCACGAAAAGCAAACGGCCGCACAAGCTGGATGCCTGCCGATAGGAAGTAGGTGAGGGGTACTGCTGGCAAACCAGTAGGGGCGAGGCCACGCGTGCTATGCGCTAGCGCCTGTTGCTGCCAAGTGGTTTCGTCGGCGGCTAGCACATGGTTGAGCAGCCACGGATTACGGGCCAAACGCGTAAGGCCCTGCAGGGCTTTTTTGAAACGGGTAGTAAGCACAGATCAAAAGTACAGTGGCAGCAGCTAAACCTATATAGTAGGTGAGCAAGCATAATAGGTTTGCGCCTTGCCCCTGCCGACAACGTGCTGTGTGGTTCTAGTCCACATATACGTTTTGTCTTTCTCTCTTTGTGAAAGGCTGTAGCTAATATGCAGTTTAGTTAGGCGTTATAACTAATTCAAGCCTACTGAATAAGTTGATCCACAACATGGTGCGGAATCATGTGAATCTTAAAAATTATTGCTTATCTGTGATAAGTATTCATAAGTGTAAAGAAAAACATAGCTTGTGAATATGATTAATTCTTGTAAAAAAGCTGGTCTAGTTGATTGATGTAATTACATAGCAGAGGATAAGTATAAATAGAGTAACTATTAAAAGTGCAGAACTAGAAAGTGTAACTGCAGCTAATTCAAGAAACAAAATTTGCCTTTAATCATGCATAGCATCGGTAATAAGTCTTATTAAGTAATTTTAATGGTACTTTATTAAGTTAACTAAAATCAGTTCTTGTGCTTTAGAAACCGAATCAAGTGGTAAAATCATATTAAATTAGCTTAGTTATTGTACTATAAGATAAGTTTAGTTCAATTTTAGTTGATTTTATAGATTTTGTGCAAATGCCTGTATACCTTCCTTTCAAGGTGTTAGTAAAAATAGCACTGTATCAAGGGATCAAAGTTGTTTTCAGGCCTTTTAAACTTTTGTATGCAAGTTGCTACTCACTTACGTACTCGGTGCTACAGCAAACTCCGCGCTGTGGCGGACTCCCAGAAAAAACTATGGCTAACAGCGTGCTTACTCGTTCTCGCTGTCGTCACTCGAGCTCAGACTCTGACTCTTCCAATCGAAGTTCTAGGTGCGCAAGGCGTCACCCAGACTGTAAGCGTAACGGTACCATCAGGCAACACGGCCACCCACTTGTGGCTCCAAGCCAATAACCTCTCCTACGACAACAAAGCCAGCGTCCGCATCAACAACGGCGCCTGGATCAACCTCAACAATACTACTTGCGACGTTGCAGAGCCTGGCAAGAGCTATGGTGGTATCGGCGGCGGGCACAACACCATCAAAATGAAGTTGGCTCTGCCAGAAGGCTTAGTACTGAATGGTGCCAACCAGATCAGCTTCCGCTTCAACCAGTCTGATGGCGTAACAATCGGTTATCGTATTATCAGACTCAACTTCCTGAATGCTGGTGGTACGCGTTTGATGCCCGCTAGCTCTTTCGCTGACGAAAATCCGGCTACTTGGCAGGCACCTCGTCCGGGCGCATCGGACGTTGCCGCTGGTCAGCAGTTGTGGAGAAATGCTTCCCTCAACGAGTCGTATTTGCCAAATGCACGCGTATTGCAAGCCAAATGTGCCGACTGCCACGCACAAGACGGCCGCGACCTGAAATACTTTAATTATTCCAATCGCTCTATTGTTGAGCGCGCCAAGTACCACGGCCTGTCTGTAACGCAAGCCGAGCAAATTGCTTCCTACATTCGCTCCCTCACGGCTCCTGCTCCAGCTACCGCTCGGCCTTGGAACCCGCCTTACCAGCCAGGTCCTGGTCAAGATTCTAAGCCATTGGTAGAGTGGGCCGCCGGTGCCGGCATCGACGCAGTACTCGATAGCGACGCCGAAAGCCTGCCTTATATCTTCCCAAATGGCGTTAACGAAGCAGCCCTTGCTACTTCCTCCACGCTCAACATCCGCGAAATTCCGGTGGCCATGCAGTTTCTGGATTGGAAGCACTGGCTGCCGATTATTCACCCAAAGGATGCTTGGGGCGACGAGTTCAACAACTCCAATCTGAACAAGATGTATAACGGGCAAGGTTCGGGCAACACGGCTATAAACCTGCGCCGGAGCCTGACTACTGGAAACCAAACCTACCGGTTGGGGGCATCTACATGCCAGGTATGCAAACCGATATGTCGGATTGGCAGCACGAGCGGAATATGTTCCTAGTGCCCAAGGTGGCCAACGGAGTAAACTGGAACCGCGAGCATGCTATTAAAGTGTACTCCACTGCTCTGTGGCAAACGGTTAAGTTCTGGGAACTGATGCAGGAGTTCAACCTCGAAGGTATGGGCCCGGCGCTGTACGGTAACAAGAGCGAAGCCCGGACGTGGCCTGGCCTCGTGCGTCACGTATTCGAAACGTCGCCTCAGCGTTTGAACATTCCATTTGGCCGCGACGATTTGTCGCACAACAACAAGGCCGTCAACAACGTGTATGCTTCCAATGCTTGGTATCATACGCAAATGGTACTCAGCAGTGGCAACCGCCACAACAACGGTTTCTATCCTGTAGACTGGGGCTACTTGTACGGCTTGGTAAAAGACTTGAACCTGGCTAGCAACGACCGAGTGTCGGAATTGTCTCGGATGCTTTTGATTGTGGTGAAAGCAGCCCAACAAGCCGACAACGGCAATGGCCCGGACCGGCCTTTCGAAGGCTGGAACATCATGCGCAACCACGCTCCCTCGGTGCTCATAGAAGACCTGCAGGAAAACTTGTGGGAGCATGTTAGCCCAGGCATGAAGAAAGATATTTTGGAAGCTTACTTGCGCACTTGGTTTAAGAAGAGCCGCTCGTATCCTGCTTCGCAATACTCCCGAGGCTTCGACCCCTTCGATGCTTCTCCAACCGACTACGTTCCCGTAATTCCACCAGCTGGTGGTGGCAACTCTGCCGACAAAGTGTGGTACATGATTCCGCAAATGCGGCGCGCTGGAGTTGACTGTGGTTTGCTCAACGAAATTGCTGATTGGGCCAAGGTTATGTGGCCAGCAGGCAACTGGGCTTCGCTCAAAGTCAACAACTGTGCTCCTCAAGCCGTTTTGCGCGCCCCCGAAAACCCAGCTCATACGCTCTCTGGCTTGGAGTACGGCTACTACGAAGGCAACTTCACTACCCTACCAAACTTCGACGCGCTAACTCCTACCCGTTCAGGGGTGGTCTCCGAGATTAGCTACGCTCCTATCCTGCGTCAAAGCAACTTTGCGCTCCGCTTCCGTGGCTACATTAACGTCCCTACCGATGGGTTGTACCAGTTCCTAGCCAACTCCGACGACGGGTCCCGGATCTACATTGGCTCACAGCTAGTTGTTGACAACAACGGTTCACACGGTGTGGACGAGAAAACCGGCACTATTGGGTTGAAAGCAGGCAAGCACGCCATTACGGTAGTCTACTTCGATGGTGGCGGCGACAAGGTGATGAACATCCGGTATAGCAGTCCCAACGGCACCAGAGGTAACATTCCGGCCAGCGCTCTGTCGCGCATCAACCCGAATCCTCCATTGGCAACAAAAGGAGCAATTGATATCGAAATCGGCTTGTATCCTAACCCAACCCGGTCTGAACTGAACTTGAAAGTGCCTAGCCGCAACGCAAGCTACCGGATACTCGACCAGCTTGGCCGGTCGGTGTTGCAGGGCACAGCTGCCACTGGCTCTGCCGTACTCAACGTGAGTAACCTGCCTGCTGGTATCTATCACATGGAGGTTACTACACCGGAAGGTCGGGTAATACGCAAGTTTGTTAAGCAGAGCTAACCTACTATTTTTTACTACCCTCAGAAAAGCCGCTTCCTGTCTGGAAGCGGCTTTTTTTATGGTGCGAGAGCAACAACCAGCATCCTGCTTTTTGCTTTCAAGCAGGACACCAGTAACATTCTAAAGCCCGTTATTTATTGTACTTTGTTCGGGCACTCTTTGCTTAGAGCCGAGAGTATGTTCGGGTTATCAAGTAAAGCCTTGAAAATAAACTCTAGCAAGTCAGCAGCCTTTTTCCGTGCTGGCTTGTCTGCCCTGATGTTCCCCACCACGACCACGGGGGCGAAATATTCCTGCATGCCGGCTTCTTCCGACCTCGACGCCCTGCTTGCCCGCTGCTCCCGCCGCGAACCAGCCGCTCAACGGGCGTTGTATGCTCGTTATGCCGGCCGAATGATGGGAGTGGCTCGTCGCTACGCACGCACTTTGCCAGAGGCCGAAGATATTTTGCAGGACGCCTTCGTGAAAGTTTTCTCTTACCTAAGTGAATTCCGGGCGGAAGGCACGCTCGAAGGCTGGATTCGACGCATTGTTGTAACCACAGCCATTAACCATTGGAAAAGCGGCCGAATGCGTCGCCAAACCCAAGGTGCTTCGCTCAATGACATAGCCGATCCGCCAGCGGCTGACGCATCTGCTCTCGACCAGTTGAACGTGGCGGAGGTATTGGCACTGATGGAGCAACTACCCGACGGTTGCCGCTTAGTGTTGCTGTTATATGCCGTCGATGGTTACTCTCACCGCGAAATCAGTGAACTCCTAAACATCCAAGAAAGCACCTCTAAAGCGCAACTCAGTAAAGCCCGCAAACAATTGCTCCAACTCTACCACCGGCAGAATAACTACATCCGACTATGATTCAGGAAACTGAAGATGACCGCCTGGACCAGTCGCTGCGCGACACGTTCAGTGACTTCGACCTGCCGCCTTCCAGCCATGTGTGGACTGGAATAGAAAGTCATTTGTCGGCACAGCCAGCCCCCACCCGGCCGTTGCCGCTTCTGCTGGTGTTGCCGATTGTAGGGCTGGTTGGCGTAACCGTTGGATGGCTGCTGCCCCGGCCGGCCACCATAAGCCCTGTGCCCCGGCCCGCCAACGAAGCCACTACCAAAACCCGACTGGCAAGCCTAAGCACTCAACTACATAAGAATGCAGGAACTGCGTACACGATACCTCGTTCTTCAACGATAGCCTTGGCTTTTCCCCACACTTCCAAGCAAGTAACCGCTCTCATCGATAAGCCTATAGCCAAGCGAATAGCAACAACATTCTCACCCAAAGCCAAAAGTCACAACTCATCTCCGCCGCCTGAATTTGTAGCCTCTGCAAACACTCTTACTCCCATCGACTCACTGCCTTTGCGTGCTGTGTCTTCAATTGAATCAGTAGCCGCACTTGCAGAAAGTGCGGTGCAACCAGAATTGCCCATCATCTCGCAGGTTGGGCCGTCAGTAAATCAAGCACTTGATACAAGTGTAGCTGCGGCGCCATCGGTTAGGTCTAGTACAGCCGAAGCACTGGAGCCAAGCCAAAGAGTGGAGGGATTACGTGAGCGGCGTCCTGAATACCGAGTACCTACCCACCGGTTAGCCGAGCGAGGCCGGGGGCTGCGGCGCATTCAGAACAATTTTGTCAAGCATTGGCAGCACTTTTTTGGCCCGCATCGGGCTCGAGTAGCCGCTCAGCCTGATTTTTAAAATGGAATTTTAGACACAAGTAGGGATAGGCAAATGCTGCGCTGTCTGGGTCGTGTTCTTTGAAAATAAAAGAGTAGGCAATAGCAGCCTTTCTCAGTGGTTTGCTGTCTAGGGAGGAACAAACTTGAATTTGTTGGAAGTAGTGCAGTCAGGTTTCACTTGCTAATCGCCCCGCTTCGAGGGTTTAGATAGTATACACTCTATGGCCGTTCTGATTCAGTCCTCTACCAAATTGCCATTGCCCTCTCGTGTTGCAACTCCTGGCCGGCCCGATTCGTCGGGCTTGTGGCTGCTAACTGTTGCTTTGTTTCTGTTGCTGATTGTGGGAAGAGTAGCAGGCTATACTCCAACGCAACCCGCCGTCAAAAAGCGCACGACCAGTAACCTGATATTGCCACCGCAAAGTTTTCAATTGCCTGTCAATCAGGGTGCAATACGTGCTATTCCTGGGCCGGTAAAACCTCAGGCATCTACTTTTGCCAGGGCCGCACATTAATGTCTGGCTGCTCTATTACTTAGCTGATCGGCACCTTGCCGAGAATGGCTTCAATGAAATCCTGGGTGCGAATACCATCGGCTTCGGCTTCGTAGGTTAGCAGAATGCGGTGGTTGAGTACGTCGGTGGCCACGTCTTTTATGTCTTCTGGCAGCACGTAGTCACGCTCATCGAAGTAGGCTACGGCTTTGGCGGCTCGGTGCAAGGCAATGCTGGCCCTCGGGCTTACACCAAACTGCACGTACTGCTGAAATTGGGGAAGGTCGTAGTCGGTAGGCTTGCGGGTTGCAAATACTAGCTCAATGATGTATTTCTCGAGCGTCTCTGAAATCTGAACCTGATTAATTTGCTGACGAATACCGAAGATGTCTTCCTTGGTTAGAATTGGGTTGACCTCACCTACGTAGCTCATGTTAGCCATCCGGCGCATTACTTCCAGCTCGTCGGTTTTTTTCAGGTAATCCACAAAGACCTTCATCATAAACCGGTCGACCTGAGCCTCAGGCAAAGGATAAGTGCCTTCCTGCTCTACTGGGTTTTGGGTAGCCAGCACCAGAAAAGGCAAATCCAGTGGATAAGTCGTTTCGCCAATTGTCACTTGTTTCTCCTGCATGGCTTCTAACAGGGCGCTCTGTACCTTGGCAGGAGAGCGGTTGATTTCGTCGGCCAGTACGAGGTTGGAGAAGATAGGACCCTTTTTTACTTCAAATACCGACTGATTCTGGTTGTAAATCATGGTGCCCACCAAGTCGGAAGGCAACAAGTCGGGCGTGAATTGTACACGCTGAAAATCCAAGTGCAATACTTTGGATAGCGTGCTGATAGTAAGGGTTTTGGCTAGGCCAGGTACGCCCTCGAGCAAGATGTGGCCGCCCGTAAATAAGCCGATCAGTAGGCGCCCAACCATGTAATGTTGGCCTACCACTACTTTCCCAACCTCGGCAAATACTTGCTTGATTTTCTGCTGATAGTCGGGAATAGAGGTGGTTTCAGGCGAAAGCATAGGTGGTGCTGAGTAGGAGGATGGCAATAAAGGTAAAGAATCAGGAGGCTTCGCCTAGTAAGAGTAAGCTAGGACTATAGCATTCAATAGAAAAGGATGTGCGGTTGTTAGACGCTGCAATTGCGCATTTTGGACTTACTTGGCTACGTTTGTACGCTATAGATGTTATCTGTCTCAGAACTTTACCGTCCGCTTCAGCGCCTTATCGACTTTATTGTCTGACCATTGGCTATTATCGTGCGGGGGGTGCTATTGCGCTAGCACATTTCACTGACGAGCAAAGAAGAGACTTGAAGGTGAGGGCGTAACGTTTATGTTTACTGGTTTGCACTTATTTGTAGTAATATGAATATATAAAGCATATGGCTTCGCCAAATGTAGTTGTACTGACCGAGTAAGGTGGCTTGCTTGGCGGCTAGGCTGCATAGTTCAGCCAGCCCCTCTGGGATGCCGCTCTATAGGCATTACCTTAGTGAAGTTGTAAAAACCGCGCTGTGCTTCTTTTATGAAACCATCTGCTCCCTCCATCCCACTTTTCGCCACCGGCCAACCAGGGCAACCTGCTACCGATGGGCAGGTGGACGAGTTGAAGCGGGAGTTAGCAGCTGCCCAACAACGAGAACAACAATTGCGTGCTCAGCGCGACTTTTACGCCGATATTCTTCAGGAGCTTCCTATTGAGGTAGTGGTTCTGGATCAGCACTTTCGCTATGTGTATGCCAATCCGCAGGCCGTGCCCGACGAGGAAGCCCGCACCTGGCTACTGGGGCATACAGTACTCGATTACTGCCAGCGATATCATTTCCCCGTTGAGTTAGCCGAACAGCGGCGTCGCGTCTTCGATAAGGTCTTGCAAGAGCAACAGCAAGTTAGCTGGGAGGATGTTACACCCTATCCGGAAGGCCCGCGCAGCCACCAGCGCTATTTCAAGCCTATGGCGCGGCCTGCTGCTGAGCCGCCACTGATGTTAGGCTATGGCTTGGACATCACCGAGCGACTAGCTGCCGAAGTGCGCAGCCGTCAAAATAAAACCATTGCCGACGAGCGACAAACTCTTATTCAGCAGGTAACCGACGCAAGCCCGCAAGTCATCTACGTGCGCGATGCGCTAGGGCAGCTTATCTTCCGTAATCGGGCTTTTTATGAGCTGGCGGCGCGTACTCACCATGCGGCACCGCAACAACTGAATCTGGCCGAAGCCATTGAACTGCGCCAGTGGGAGGCAGCCTATCGGGAAGTGCTGCACCACCAGCATCCCGTTATGCAAGAAAGCTCTTGCACCCTAGGCGATGGTAGCGTGCTGTGGTTTCAGATCAGTAAGCTACCGCTGCCCCAGCCCGACGGTACGGTGCACGTCCTGACTATTGCTACTGATATCACCGAAATAAAAGAAGCTCGCCAGACGCTAGAGCGTAGCACCACCCAGTACCGCGACTTGCTGGCCCATACCCAGGCGCTTATTGGCACCCATGATATGCAGGGCCACCTGCTATCAGTGAATCCGGCTGTGGAGGAGTTGATGGGACTGCCAGCTGCCGCTATTGTTGGGTGCCATCTTACGCAGGCTGTACCACCCGAACTGCGCGCCGGTGTGCAGCAATACCTAACTGAAATCAAAGTAAATAAGCATAGTCAGGGGGTGATGAAGCTTGTCAACCAGCACGACGAACAGCACTATATTCTATTCAACAATTTCAAAGTGGATGATCCAGGGAAAGAGCCGTACGTGGTAGCTTACGGGCAAGTAATCACAGAGCGAGTACAGGCCGAACGGGAGTTACGCCGTGCCAAGCGCGAAGCCGAAGCAAACGCCCGCGCCAAAGAAAATTTCTTGGCCAACATGAGCCATGAAATCCGTACCCCCATGAACGGCGTGCTTGGCATGGCGGGCTTGCTCGCCAAAACTCCCCTCGATGCGCAGCAACGTCAATATTTAGATACAATTCTGACATCGGGCCGCAACCTGTTGGCCGTTCTCAACGATGTATTGGATATGGCTAAAATATCCGCGGGCAAGCTTGAACTCGAGCATATACCTTTCGACCTCAGCAAATCCATTCGCACGGCAGCTCAAACCTTAGCGTACCGCGCCGCTGAGAAAAATCTACTATTCGATATCCAGCCACTAAGCCTCTCCGAGCCTGTGGTGCTCAGCGACCCTTACCGGCTTAACCAAGTGTTGCTCAACTTGCTTAGCAACGCCATTAAGTTCACGGAGCGAGGCAGCGTCACGCTAGGCAGCGACGTACTCCGTGATACACCTACTGCCGTTACCATTCGGTTCTGGGTGCGCGATACGGGCATTGGTATTCCAGCCGACAAGCAAGAACAGATTTTCGAGAATTTCACCCAAGCCTACGCCGACACGTCTCGTCGTTTCGGCGGTACTGGACTTGGCCTTACCATTAGCCGGAGCTTGGTGCAGCAACTAGGCGGCGAATTAGAGCTGTCAAGCACACCGGGGCAAGGCACATGGTTTGCCTTCACGCTTACGCTACCTAAAGCGCCCGACCAGCAGGCACCACCCTTGCCCGCCGTTCCCGATTATAACCGTCTCCGCGGTACCCGTGTGCTGCTGGCTGAGGATAGTGCAACTAATCGTCAACTCACGACCCTTATTCTCAAGAATTGGGGTATTGCCGTTGATAGCGCCGTGAACGGTCCCGATGCGTTGGCCTTGTTTCAGGCGCGCGACTACGACGTGATATTGATGGACATTCAGATGCCGGGCATGAGTGGCTTGGAAGTGACCGAAGCTATCCGCCAAAGCTCGGACCCTGCACGGGCTGATATTCCGATAATTGCCCTCACGGCTAATGCTTTCCGCACCGACCGGGAGCGGTACCTACAAGCTGGCATGAACGACTGTCTTACCAAACCTTTCGAAGAGGCCGACCTCTACCAAAAATTAGTGGCCCAGCTTTTCCCCGCCGACAACCGACCCACCATGCCTGCCACGCCAGCCGCTGTGCCAGCGCCAACTAATAAAGCCTCAATGGCTGCTCCCCTCTTTGATTTAAGTCAACTAGAGCGAAACGCCCATGGCAATCAGGATTTCATGCGTCGCATGATCAATGTATTTCTAACCGAAATACCTGTAGTAGCTACCGACCTAACCGATGCTGCTGCGGCTAAAGACTGGTTGGGTTTGACTACGCTGGCGCACAAGCTGAAATCCTCTCTGAAACTGTTTCAAGTAGCAGCAGCCTTCGACGATCTACATATATTGGAAGAGCAGCACGCCTCTCCCGAAACCCGGCAAGTAGCAGCCCGCCGTCTAAGTGAGTTGCTAGAGCGCGTATGTGCTGCATTACAGTTAGCTGTAGGCTAAGCTATAGGGCTCTCAAGATTTCGTGTGGATCAAAGAAGTAGTGTTGCTTCCTATAGGCGCTAAAAACGGTTCAGATTCTTGAAAAACGCTTCCTGATACGAAACGCCGATGGGTATCTGATGCCCGCCAACCAGCCGGGCTGTGTTATCCTCAATCGACTCTACATGCTTCATATTCAAGATGTAAGAACGGTGCACCCGCACGAAATGGTCGAAGGAGAGGCGCGCCGCAAACGACTTGAGCGTGGTGTACACGATATGCTTCTGGCGTAGCGTCACAATGGTTACATAATCGGACAGCGCTTCGATGTAGAGCACCTCATCGAAATTGAGGCGCACCATCCGGTTGTTCACCTTCACGAACAGGTCAGAAGACACGGGCGCCGACGGAGGAGCAGGAGGCTGTATGGTTGAAGTAGGCCGCCGTTCTAATACACGCTGTACTGCTTGGCTAAACCGCGCATAGTCGAAGGGCTTCACCAGATAGTCGGTTACGCGCAATGCAAAAGCATCGACGGCAAAATGCTCGTAGGAAGTGGCTAGAATAACTTCGGGTGGGTCGGTAAGGACCCGAAGAAGCTCTAAGCCACTAAGGTTTGGCATTTCAACGTCGAGAAACAGTAGATCAACCTTGTTGCCAGCCCGAAAGAAATTCAGACCCTGGGCGCCATCATTAAGAGAGCCTACCAACTGCAAAGATTCTGTTAAGCCAATATAATGTTCCAGCGTAAGCCGGTTCATGGTGTCATCATCAATGACCAAACAAGTAAGTGCCCCCGGATTGGACATAAGATAGACGATGTGAAAAAACGTCGAAGTTTATAGCTTATTTAGCGAAATATAAGCGTTGTTTATTTGATGCAGTAGCCATTTTCAGTCAAGATATGCTGGAAGGTAACTAAGACGGACATTATTCTTTAGATATGAAGAATACATTGGCTGATTAGTTAGCTAGTGTGCCTTCACTCCTAAATCTGTCTGACTTTAGTGACTTTTAGCCCTGTTGTTCAACTCACGCACTTTCCCAACTACTTCTACCTAGGTTATAGTACAAGTATAGATACCGTACTTTCGCTTATAATGTTATAAGCATAGCTCATAAGTTTCGTACAGTTCCTTGCTATGAGCACTATAGGTTAGGCATGAGACCTTTTACATGGTACTCGCTTAAGTACTCGTAACTAAGCGCAGCAAACATCGCAAGATTCAGATTGAGGGGCAGTATCGTGGTAGGTACTTTTGGTAGCATACTAGCAAACCAACTTATGGCACTCCACCTCACTTCGCAAGTAGCTTTAGATTACGCTCGAGTAGAACAGGCTATAGCGTTTATTGCAGCTAACTATACGCAGCACCCAACCCTCGAAGATATTGCGGCTCACGTGCACGTCAGCCCGTTTCATTTTAATAGGCTATTCACCCGGTGGGCCGGCATCAGTCCGCAGCGGTTCGTGCGCTTCTTAACCAAGGAATACGCCAAGCAGGTGCTGGCCGAGTCGGGGAGCGTGCTAGATGCCACCTACCAAGCAGGCTTATCGGGGTCTAGCCGTCTGCATGATCTGTTCGTCACGTACGAAGCCATGACGCCGGGAGAGTATAAAGAACAGGCATCAGGAATGCATATTGTTTACGGCTTTCATGCTACTCTCTTCGGTGAATGCTTGCTTAGCCTCACAGAGCGAGGTATCTGTGGCCTTACCTTTCACGATGCAAGGGAGCGAGACGCTACATTAGCCCAATTGCGGGCCGCGTGGCCGGAAGCAACGTTGACGCCTGATTTCGCCAGGACCGAAGCAGTAGCTGCACAACTATTCTCTGGTGCCGCCGATGCAACCAAGCCGTTCAACCTGCTGATAAAAGGCACTAATTTTCAGATTAAGGTTTGGGAAGCATTACTGCGTATTCCATCGGGGGCTATGGTTTCCTACCAGGATATAGCTACCGCACTAGGACAGCCTCGCGCGAGCCAGGCCGTAGGTGGAGCCGTTGGAGCCAATGCCATTGGCTATTTGATACCTTGCCACCGCGTTATTCAGCAGCACGGCGGGCCAGGTGGGTACCGCTGGGGAGTTGCCCGTAAGCAGGCTCTGCTAGGTTGGGAGGCAACTCGAGTTGAGCTGCAAGTAGCCAGTTAGTGTGAAGAGCAAACCCTGTTTACATGGGCTCTAGCCTAGCTCTTGTGGTTGAACAGAAACGAGTTAAATGTAAAAGGGCTTTCTACTCTTGTAGAAAGCCCTTTTGGTACCAGAGACGGGAATCGAACCCGTACGCTCGTGAAAGCAAGGGATTTTAAGTCCCTCGTGTCTACCAGTTCCACCACTCCGGCATTTTGGTAGCTGCGACAAAGGTATACCTCCTAACTTAAGCTGCCAAAAACAAAAAGAGGATGTTGCGGGGCAACATCCTCTTCGAGCGGGAGACGAGGTTCGAACTCGCGACCTCGACCTTGGCAAGGTCGCGCTCTACCAACTGAGCTACTCTCGCTTGAGTCAGCCACCGTAGTGGCGTTTTGGTGTGACAAAGGTACTACAGGAAATCGGCTTGTCAAGAGTATGGCTCAAAAAAAGTGTGATTTCTGCTGTATGTTGAGCGTTTTCAACTGATTTTCAGGTAGAAATTTTTCGTTTCACTTATGCTCTTAGCAGCAATCTTCCGCATAATGCAACTGTCATTTGCAGCCGTAACTGGCAAAAGTAACCGTGCTGTCCGCTGTCAATGGGCAGCACGGGTAAGCTTACTTGCTGCCTAGCGCTAGTTTTAATTCATTTAATTTCAAAAGGGCTTCGATAGGACTCATGGTATTCACATCCAGCGCTTGGAGCAGCTCTCGCACTCGCTCGATAGCCGGATCGGCTGGCTCGAACATGCTGAGTTGTAGGCTCGGACGAGGAGCATTATGCACTGCAGCCGCGGGCTGGAGCACAGGGCCCCGGGTGCTAGTTGAAGCGTCTGCTGCTCCATGTAGGTGCACTACTTTGGCCTCATGCTGCTCATCAAGTCCTGACAAAACCTCGTCAAACTCGGTAGGGGCGTCGGTATCGAGGCCGGCGCTGGCGCGCTCCTGCTCTAAGTGGTGCATGATTTCGTTGGCACGTAGCACCACCGAAGTCGGCATACCCGCCATACGGGCAACATGGATGCCGAAACTGTGCTCAGAGCCACCTTCTTGGAGCTTGCGCAGAAACAAAATACGTCCATCGGCTTCGCGTACAGCCACGTTGTAGTTGCGTACGCGCGGGCAGTCATCGGCCAGTTGGTTTAGCTCGTGATAGTGGGTAGCAAACAGCGTTTTGGCGCGGGCCTTGGGGTTGTTGTGCAAGTGCTCGACTAGCGCCCATGCAATGCTAATGCCGTCGTAGGTGCTGGTGCCGCGCCCGATTTCGTCCATCAGTACCAGGCTGCGGTCCGATAGATTGTTGAGGATACTAGCGGTTTCGGTCATCTCCACCATGAACGTGCTTTCGCCTTTACTTAGGTTGTCGGAAGCGCCCACACGGGTGAAAATCTTGTCGATGATGCCGATGGTAGCCGCGTCGGCTGGCACAAAGGAGCCGATTTGCGCAAGCAGCACAATGAGGGCTGTTTGGCGCAGCAATGCCGATTTGCCGGCCATGTTCGGGCCGGTAATCACCACTATCTGCTGTTCTTCTTGGTCGAGGTGGATGTCGTTGGGAATGTACTGCTCGCCGGGTGGAAGCTGCCGTTCGATTACGGGGTGACGACCCGACTTGATTTCCAACACCGTGCTATCATTCACGGTGGGCTTTACGTAGCGGTATTGCCGGGCCGTGGCAGCAAACGAGGCCAAGCAATCGGTGATGCCAATGGCGCGGGCATTCTGCTGAATCTGCGTTACGTACTCGGCTGCCGACAGCACCAAATCATTGTAAATATTCTGCTCGATGACAAACAGCCGTTCTTCGGCGTGCAGAATCTTTTCCTCGTAGGTCTTGAGCTCTTCGGTGATATAGCGCTCCGCATTAACCAACGTCTGCTTCCGAATCCAGGAAGCGGGCACTTTGTCTTTGTGAGCGTTGGTAACTTCGAGGTAGTAGCCGAACACTTTGTTGTAGGCTACTTTCAAGCTCGAAATACCGGTTTCCTGCACGGCGCGTTGCTGCAATTGGAACAGGTAATCCTTGCCCGAAAACGCAATGGCACGTAGCTCATCAAGTTCCTTGTCTATGCCCTCGTTCAGCACGCCGCCTTGGTTGGTGAGTAGGGGCGCATCAACCCGGATCTTCGACTGGATTTCTTCACGCAGCGCCGCGCATGGATTCAACTGATCGGCTAGTTTGAGCAGCGCTTTGATGCCAGATGCCGCCAATTGCTCGCGCATGGGCGCAATGGCTTCCAGCGCACGGGCTAGTTGCAGCAGCTCCCGCGGATTGATGCGGCGCACGGCCACTTTAGATATCAGGCGCTCTAAATCGTTGATTTGGCGCAGGTGTTGCAGCAGACTTTCGAGTAGTTCGGGGTCTGGAGGAGGGCTTCCACCGTATCGAGGCGGCGCTGAATCTGGGCGGGCTCTTTCAATGGCAGCACCACCCATTTGCGCAGCAGGCGGGCACCCATGGGCGTGACGGTCTGGTCGAGAATGTCGATGAGGGGCACGCCACCGGGGTGCTGGGCTTGCACCAATTCCAAGTTGCGCACCGTAAACCGGTCAAGCCAAACGTATTTGTCTTCCTCCAAGCGGCCAATGCTGCCGATATGGCCTACATCGGTATGTTTGGTTTCGGCGAGATAATGCAGAATGCAGCCTGCCGCTGTGATGCCTTCGCGCAGCGAATCGATGCCGTAGCCTTTGAGCGAGGTGGTGTTGAAGTGGCGCGTGAGGGTTTCGTAGCCGTAGTCGAAGCCGAAAACCCACTCGTCTAACGCATAATGGCAGTAGTCGGGTCCGAAATGGCCTTCAAATTCCTGACGGCTTTTCTTGCAAAACAGCACCTCAGCGGGCTGGAAATTCTGGAGCAGCTTGCCAAGATATTCCACCGTTCCTTGCGCCACCAAGAACTCCCCAGTGCTGATGTCGAGGAAACTAATACCGGCTTCTTGCTTGCCGAAGTGAATGGCACAGAGGTAGTTATTGGAACGGCGCTCCAATACGTTGTCGTGCAGACTAAGGCCCGGGGTAACCAGTTCGGTGATGCCACGCTTAACGAGCCCTTTAGCTTGCTTGGGGTCTTCGAGCTGGTCGCAGATGGCGACGCGCTGCCCGGCCCGCACCAGCTTGGGCAGGTAGTTGTCGAGGGCGTGATGGGGAAAGCCAGCCAAGGCTACTTCCGAAGAAGTGCCCGCGCCCCGCTTGGTAAGCGTAATATCTAAGATGCGCGAGGCCGTCACGGCATCTTCGCCGAAGGTTTCGTAGAAGTCACCGACTCGGAACAAGAGCACCGCGCCCGGGTGCTGCTGCTTGAGTTGGTAGTATTGCTTCATGAGCGGCGTATCGGCCACGGGAGCGGGGCCGAGCGAGCCGTGCATGCGGATGGGCTTCTTATCGGGGGCGGCAGTACTTGTTTTCACTAGGGCGGCATGTAGCGCGAAGCTCCAGCTTCGCGCATCGTTGAGCAGACGGTGCGGGTATCGTTGCAACGAAGACGTTCAACGACGCGCGAAGCTGGAGCTTCGCGCTACATTTCGAGATACAGGCAACTAACATCAGTCACCTACGGGCGCGTTCCTACCTTTGCACTCATGCGCAAACTCTCGATGGAAGAGCTGAACCGGCTAACGGTGGCAGACTTCAAAAATACGCGAAAATTCCCCCTCACCCTAGTGCTCGACAACGTGCGCAGCCTACATAATGTGGGTGCCGCCTTTCGCACCGCCGATGCGTTTGCCATCGAAAAAATATGGCTTTGCGGCATCACTGGCCGGCCTCCGCAACGCGAAATCACGAAAACAGCGCTAGGCTCGACGGAGTCCGTGGTGTGGGAATATGCTGCTACCACGCTAGAGGCGCTTCAGCAACTAAAGGCCGCGGGCTACGTGCTAGTGGCCGTTGAGCAAACGACAGGTAGTCAGCTGCTGCCGGCTTTTCAGCCGGACCCGGCGCGTCCGTACGCGTTGGTGATGGGCAACGAGGTATTTGGGGTGGAAGATGAGGTGCTGGCTTTCTGCGACGCAGCAGTGGAAATTCCTCAGTTTGGTACCAAGCATTCGTTGAATGTGAGTGTGGCCGCCGGCGTGGTGTTGTGGGATTTCCTGAGTAAGCTGGGCTGGACCACGGGTCGCGAAGTGTAGTGGCCAGTACGCGTAACGACAGATAAGCAACCGCTTGTCAGTCAAAAGTATTAGGCTTTCGCTGCGCTTAAATGACGGTTAGCATAGTAGCGTTACTACGTGAAGTGCCGTAATAAGCGAGGACAGAGCGAAGCTGAGCCGTGAGTAAGGACGACTAGGATAGATTCCAATCTATCTTCTAAAAGTTTATTTTTTGCTCTCGCCTTATTCGGCATCCAAGCTAGGTAGGTTTTCTCGTACTTAGTGTATTAGCTCGTCCGTTATTGCTCTCTCCATGTCATCTACTACCCGACCCGATGCCGCGCTGTTGGCCCTGCGCCCAGTCGTGGATACGGCGCCAGCCAGTGGCGATGCCACAACTGGCGACTTCCTGCACCACGCCCTGCGACCCATTCTTAAACTGCAAAACGAACTATTGGTGGCCGTAGTGGCCGATTTCGTGCGCGACCATCATGTGCCTTTGCCGACTGCCTCGGCCGCCGACCAGCAACGCCTGCTAACCGAGTTGTTGACTCGCAACGTGAAGCTGCGCTACACGGTAGTAGGACTAGTAAGCGGCTTGTTTACTACAGCCGAGCTGGATTTCTATCGGCAGCACCGCTCCGAGCTAAACCGCCGGTTGTTGGAGTTGGCCGTGCGTCGCGTGCAAGACCAAGTGGAAGCAGTAGTGAAAGCCAGCGGGGTATGACCACTTACTACGCCGTGTTAGGCGTGAGTGAGCAAGCTACCCCCGATGATATTCGCCGGGCGTACCGGCGCTTGGCACTACTCACTCACCCCGACCGCACGCCCGACCCCGCGGCTCACCAGCGCTTCATTGCCGTGAATGAGGCATACGAAGCGTTAAACGAGCCTACTCGCCGCTACTTCTACGACTCGCAACTGCGCGAAATTCGGAATCGGGTGCGGCCATTGCAGCCTGGGCAGCCCTCGGTTGCCGCCCGGGCATCTCGTCGGCCGCCGCCCCCGCCTATCTGGCGGCGCCGTAGCTACGTGCCCAAGCGGCTCAACTTCCCGGCTTACGCTCGCACGGCCAAGCGCTGGGGAAAATGGCTGGCGCTGCTACCGGCTCTAATTCTGCTCGATTTTTTCGTGTTGCGGCACTACGCAACGGCCGATTTTATTAGCATTGGTACCTCGCGTGATGGGGCCGGCAACCTGTATAACTGGGTGGTTACCTCGCAAGGGGAGTTCAACACTGCGGTAGAACTTCCTCTCAACACGACTGGTTTCCGAGTGCGAACCTCTTTGCTTTTCAAGTTTATCCACGAAGCCTATTTACCCGACGGAACTGCGTTGCCGATACACACCACGTCGGGTAGCCTGCTTGCTTTCACTGCGTTGCTGCTGTTGCTGGCTGCCGCCACCCAAGCCAAACATCTGTCCGATGCCGCCCGGGTGAATGTGGCAATTGTGGCTGCTACCGTAGGGGTGATTTTGCTGATGATGGCAATAAGCGGGGATAATGTGTTTTTCGCCTCCCCACAAAAGTTACCTGTAGCTGCACTCAGAAAGGATTAAAGCAATAAAAAGGCCCGCAACGGAAGTTGCGGGCCTTTTTGTTAGCGGCGAGTAATAGACTAGTGCTGAGCTTAGTCGTACTGGGATTCGCGCAGCTGAACGGGCGGTGACTTTTTGCGCAGGCGCATGTTCAGTATTTCTACTACGAGCGAGAAAGCCATAGCGAAGTAGATGTAGCCTTTCTCGATTTCCTTGTGGAAAGACTCCATCACCAGCATTACGCCAATCATAATCAGGAAGGAGAGAGCCAGCATCTTGATGGTTGGGTTGCGGTTCACAAAATCGGCTACTACGCCCGAGAAAACCAGCATCACGCCCATCGACAGGATGACGGCCAAAATCATAATCAACACATTGTCGACCAGACCCACCGCCGTAAGAATGGAGTCGAAGCTGAAGACGATGTCGATGAGGATGATCTGGAAAATGATACCACCCATCGACACGTTGGCCTTGCCATCAGCATGCGTTTCTTCTTCCTCACCTTGCAGCTTGGTGTGAATTTCGGTGGTGCTCTTACCAATCAAAAACAAGCCGCCGCCAAGCAAGATCAAGTCGCGGCCCGATACGCCGAACGGCTCAGTCTGCCACGGCAGGTTCAGGGTGAAGAGTGCCGACTTCAAGCCCACAATCCAGGAGATGCTGAGCAGCAACCCAATACGGAAAACCAGCGCCAGCAAGAGCCCAATGGTCCGGCCACGGCCCTGCCGTTCGCGCGGCAACCGGTTGACGATGATGGAAATGAAGATGATGTTGTCGATTCCCAACACAATCTCCATGAAGGTCAGCGTGAGCAAGCTTACCCAGGTTTGCGGGTTGGAGAATACCGAAAAGTCGAAATGCATTGATTGATTAGTTAATGGTTGAATGAGTTGATTGTTGAATGGTTGAATTTTTCGCTCGGCTGTCCAGACAACCAGCCACTTAACCATTCAGCCATTCAGTCACTCAACTCTTCATGTTCACGAATTGCAGGGGCTGGCCGATGTCGGAGCGACGCAGCAGCGCAATGACAGCTTGTAGGTCGTCGATTTTCTTGGCCGTAACGCGTACTTGGTCGTCCTGCATCTGGGCTTCCACTTTCAGCTTGGCGTCTTTGATGGCCTTAACGATTTTGCGGCCTGCGTCTTTGTCGATGCCCGCCCGGACTTTGATGGTTTTCTTAACCAAGCTACCGCTCGGCTGTTCTTCGGCCGTGAAGTCCAGCGACGTACCGTCGATGCCTTGCTTTACTACGCGGGCCATCAGAATATCTTCCAGGGCCTTAACGCGCATAGAATTTTCCGAGCTCAACAAAATGGTGTTGGCTTTTTTATCGAGGTCGATACCACCTTTGGTGTCACGCAGGTCGTAGCGGGTTTGCAGTTCTTTTTTGGCTGTGTTCACCGCATTTTCTAGCGTTTGCGGGTCCACTTTGCTCACGATATCAAAAGATGCCATGGAATAGGAAGTTTAAGGAAATTGGAGGGCTGTAGGTTAAACCGACCCGCCGGTTCTACGGGGTAAAGGTAGGAAGGTGACATACGAATGTGATGCGTTGAGCGCCACATGATTTGCTCGCGGCACCACCAGATTTGCAGCGTAAAGCTAGGGCTTCATGGTATTGATGCACCAGAGGCGTATGAACCACAGCGAACTTCTTTCTGAAAATAAGAAAACAACCTCCCTTATAATAAGTATTACCTCGCTAGAAGCTACGTTGCTAAGGTGGCGTACTTCCGGCACTTAGGTTAGTTTAGCTCTGTTATTCATGAAGATTCGCTCTCCCCGTACGCCCGCTGAGTGGGCCGCTTATTACCGGCTCCGCTACGAGGTGTTGCGCCAGCCCTGGCAGCAGCCCGCAGGCTCGGAACGAGTACCTGAAGACGAGGACCCGGCCACCGTACACGCCCTCCGGCTAACGCCCGACGGTACGGCCGTGGGCGTGGCCATGCTACAGTCGGCCGAGCAGGCGCGGGGGCAGGTACGGTTTATGGCTGTTGCGCCCGCCTGGCAAGGCCACGGAATCGGACGGGAGCTGCTGGAGTACCTCGAAGAAGCGGGGCGCCGGCTTGGCTACACCGAAATTCGATTGCATGCCCGCGAAGCGGCTGTACCATTTTACGCGCGTTTGGGTTACGTGCTGGAAGCGCCGTCGCACACGTTGTTTGGCAGTATTCCGCACTTCCTGATGACCAAGGAGCTAGCCGAGTAGTTGCTGCCAGGCTCCAACAACGGGAAGAGCGAATTGGTAACTCAGAACGATTCTCGGCCGCGGAGCAGGTCCCAATACAGCTGAAAGTCGCCGCGTAGAGAGAGCCAGGGGTACTGGAAAGTAGCTGGCCGGTTGTGCTCCACAAAAAAATGGCCTATCCACGCAAAGCCATAGGCTGCCACTATGCCTGCCAAAACTAGAATTGGCCGTTGCCACACCGCAGCCATTACCAATGCTAGCAGAAACAGCGTGGTGCCAATGAAATGCAGAATTCGGGTGCCGCGGCGGCTATGGTCGTGTAGATAGCGAGGGTAGAATTCCGAGAAGGTGAGGGGTGGAGCAGGCATAGAACACGGATAAGTGGAGGCGGTACCGGAAGATACTTCTTTGCCGACAAAAGTTGCTATTGGTTTGAGGGCTAGCCGCTACCTTCGGTCCATGCACCCACCAGATGGGCAAGCGTAATCATTACTCGCGGCAGTGCTTTTTTCCTCTGCTTCCACTTTTCTGCTTTATGGAACAGGTTCCTGATGTTGCTACGCTAGTAGCCATCTACAATCAGATCAACAACTACGGCCGTACCAATGGCATGGACCTCACCGTGACGCAGCCCGGCGAAGTGCTGTACACCATGACCATCGGCGAGGAGCACTTGTCGTCGCCGGGTACTTGCCATGGGGGAGTGATAGCAGGCCTGATGGATGCGGCCCTAGGAGCGGCAGCCCTTTCGCTGGCTTTCACCGTCGGGGAACTAGTATCGACCGTGGAATTCAAGATTAACTACTTGCATCCCGTGCGCCTGCACGACCACCTGGTTGCCCGCGCCACAGTCGAGCACAACGGCAAGACGTTAGTGGTGAGCAGCGCTTCTATCAGCTGCCCCACGCGCAATAATGTGGTAGTTGCTCGTGGCATGGGGACCTTCAACCGCTACCCCGCCGATAAGCGGGACTTTCATCGGCTGCTTTTCCCAGAGGCCGACCAATAAGCGCAAAATCACGGGTTCAGCTTTATACTTATCTGCCGCGGGTTGCATAGGCCGCTGAAAGTGGGTCTGGGCCCTCCATAGAATGTTTTGATAGGTGCAATAGGCGACTGATTACATTATTAAAAAGCAAAAAGCCGCCGGAGATACCGGCGGCTTTTTGCTTAACAAACTCAACTGAGAACGAAGATTAGAGACGGTCCGATGAGTCGGCCGACTCGGTTTGGCTGTGCTCCTCGTCGTACTCGTCACCTTCTTCCATTTGCGGCGGATCAACTTTGCGCACATTGCGGGCGCAGTCTTCGTCGCGGTGGTTGCGGCCAACAGTGAATTCAACCCAATCCCCTTCGCGCAACTCGTTGAAGTCGCCTTCCGACATGTCAGCGTAGCTGAAGAACAGGTTGTTTGGCGGCATTACCACGAAACCGAAGCCGTTCTTCAGATTCTTGATGGTGCTGATGCCTACAGTGCCTACCGGACCTGCGGCTGTGGGGCCAGTGGGGCGCACGGGTTTGGCAGGCGCGGGGAAAGCAACCGGCTCCGGCGTATTCACGAACATGGTTTCAATCAGCTCGTCGCCGTCGGCGAGGCCCTGGTCGATGATTTCGTGCATCTGCACAGGATACGTAGCTTGCTCTAGCAAGTGCTGGGAAGCACGCGTTACGCGGGCTTCGCCTTTGAAGTCAACGTATTTGAAATCCCAGTTCAGCAGCATCACCCGGGTGCCGATGGTGTTGAGCTTCTTGATTAGGGGAGCGTAGTCGGAGTCGCCGGCAATAAGCACCACTACATCGTAGCTCTTGTGCAGGGTCAGCTCGAGAGCCTCCAACGACAGCCATACGTCGATGCCTTTTTCTTGCAAGCGACCGTCACGCGTTTTGAGGGGCATGTAGTGCGTAGCGATACCCATGTTCATGAGGATATCGTCGAGCAATCGGTCGTGGAACAACCGGTCTTTATCACGGGCTTCCGTGGCGGAGAGACGGCCGCGGAAAAAATGAGCATCTATAACTCGGCTTAAGCGAAGATCTACGTCTTCTTCTTCAGCAACTTGATGACGAATAAACTCGTGTAGTCCTTCCAAGCTAATGCGGGCCTTGCGGTCATGCTGGAAGTAGTAGTAATCACTGATCTTTAGGAAATAATTGCCGTCGTAGAAGACGCCGATCCTAATCAGAGGGCTATTTATCTGGTTCATACTGTGAAAAAGGGTTGAGAGTAAGCAAGAGGTGTGCGGATATAAGAGCGGGTAATCTGGTGCAATAGGATTTAGGATTTCTACAAAACCAGGCCAAAGGTACGAAGCTTAACAACTCAGCTACCAGCCTATAAGGCTGCAACTAGTGAATACCACTTCTTTGCATGATCAGGCGAAGGGAAATCCTGTGTGGAGGTGCGAGCGGTGCGAGAGGGAGTAGCTGAAGAAAAAACAAGCTTTTGCTGAATAGAAACGAATAGTATAGGACAAGATGATAGCCAGAAGCCGGTGCCTACAACTGAGGGGCCTGCTAACTCCGGATAGTTATACCACTAGCCGGGGTAGGTGTAATATTATAAAAAATATATTTTACATAATATAAATGAATACAGTTAATCTATAGATTGATGAGCATAAACGAGAGCTTTAGAAGCTGAGCGAGTTTTTGTGCTGGAGCACGAATTTATTGGAGTATGAAGGTTACTACAAATAATCCCTAAATCTTGAATGTTAGTCTGGGGGTGCTACTAAGTAGACAATACCCCTGAAACTGCCAAAAATCGACTACCACTTGTCCACATCAACCGCACATTTAGCACAAAGCGACACTAATTTACGAATGATGACATAAGTACCTACATAGTTGCAAAGTCTTCCATACAATCGGTAATTGGAGAACACTGTCTGGCAGCGGCAGGGTTCAGTGAAGAATCTTTTTAAAGTTAAAAGCTCATTTTACCTATTACAAGTCCTAAAACCAGCAAGCCGTAGCCGCTACAGATACCCACTTCCAACAAATTGCCGCTAGTAGAGCCAGTACGAATGAGCGGAATTTTCAATGAAGTATCGATGAGGGGCATAAACCATTTGACGCCCGCTTTGGTGAGGGTATCGGCAAGCAGGTGAGAGACGTAACCACCACCTGCAAAGAGAGCTACGCCGTGCCAGCCAAGGCTCTGATTGGCTAGGTGGCCGATGTAGGTCCAGAGGCCAGCCGCCCAGATGGTGTGGGTCCAGGAGCGGTGCGAGGTGAACGGCGCCACGGCTACAAACAAACCAAGCATGCTTAGCCAGACATAGCCCGTGTAGAGCCCGGCCATTACGGTGCAAAGTCCGGTAAACAGTAAAGCCAGCTTACGGGCCGAGCCACCTTGCATGGCTGCCCCAAGTAGCCCAAAAGCCAGCGCCGCCGTGAAGCCCATGCGCCTGTCGGGGCCTGGGGGCTCCATGAAATGCGTGTAGAGTGCGAGACCAGCTGCTACCAACACAAACGCCCAGCGCACATAGTTTTGCGCGAAGCCAAGGCGTTTGCTGAGGCGGGATTCCGGATGGTCGAGGTCGGGGGCAAGGGCAGAGAAGCCAGCTAAGGCTATACCAGCCGGAGAAAACTTAACTCCTGTTACTAAACCGCCAATGGCAACCCCAGTGATAAGACCGATAGCTAGATGAGATGATCCGCGCAAATGAACTTAATAGTTATAGAGTACTAGATAATAAAACAACTAGAATGATGCTGCTAGCGAGAGTACAATAATAGCTATTTTAAGTGCTATATAGAGTGAGTTTTCGATATAAAAGCAAATTTCATCTACAGAAGCCCAAATCTAACCGATTAAGCTAAACAGTAAAATTTTACATCTCTATTATTCTATAATAAAAAAGATCATGCTAGCAGTAACACCGTGGCGCGCGTATTGCTATGCTGCTATAGGAAAGCCGCTTAGCAACAGACAAAGCATTCGAAACTTGATATTTCCTTGGCGAAGAAATCGTCGTCTGCTGGCGAAAACAAAATCATCGTCGCAACTCATATCAGTCAGCGCAGACTGCGCATCATGCAGCACGTTCAGGTTGATGGAGTGTATTCCAGAGACCTTACCACTCGCCGGAGCTGCCTTTCAAGCCGTTACTGCGAATATCTTCCACTTGGTTTTCGAGAAGAGATAAGCCGTGTTTGAAGGCATTGGTGGCTTCTTCCTGCTCTTCGGGGGCGAGGGGGCCGTGCTCTTTGACTTGCTGGCGGAGTTGGCGTAACTGGTCGAGGAGCTGGTCCCAGTCTTGGCCGGCGGGCTCGTGAGTTGGTTCTGTCATGAAGAGGGTAGCAGAGCCGGGTTAGCGCGTGAAGTAGGAAGGTACAACACACAAAGCGAAAATGTTGCGGAAACTTTCAGGGGCGGGCTGTGGTATTGGATAGCGTGTGCCTTGGCGCACCGTCTTATAGCGTCGCCCGACCGGATATTCGTCCGGCCGGGCTTCTACCTTTGCTTCCTCTTCTAGACTATCCGCCGCTTTGAAGGTTTCTGATTTTCTCCAGCTATACTCTCTCGACCCTACCGTCATGACCGTGGGGGCCCGCCTGAACCCGGCCACACGCAACTCGCTCCGCGGGGCTGCGCCAGCCGAGAACGTGGCGCACCCACGGCTGCACTTGCGCGGCCTTGTTGGGAGCCAGGATGCGGTGCTGGCTGCGGCTATGCACACAGCATTTCCTGATCAGCACCACCTGTTCATCTTGCATGACCGGGAGGAAGCCGCGTATTTCTTGGCCGACTTGCAGCACTTGTTGCCCAACGAGGAACCGCTGTTGTTTCCGAGCTCCTACAAGCGGCCCTACGCTTTCGACGAGACCGAAAACGCCAACGTGCTGATGCGGGCCGAGGTGTTGAACAAGCTGAACTCGCACCGCGGACCTAAAACCGCCGCCGAGCAAGCCACTGAAGACGCGGAAGATGCTGCCGACACGGCCGCTGCGGAAACCGATGCCAAGCCCAAGGGCAAGAAGGGGGCGCGGGCCAGCGTGAAAGACACAGCTGGTGCTATCATCATCACGTATCCGGAGGCGCTGTTCGAGAAGGTAATCAACAAGAAAAGCTTGGTGGCCAACACGTTTATTGTGAAGAACGGCGACAAGCTGGACGTGAACTTCATCAGTGAGATGCTGGCGGAGTACGACTTCGAGCGGACCGATTTTGTGTACGAGGCGGGGCAATTTGCGGTGCGCGGCGGTATCGTGGACATCTTCTCGTATGCCAATGAGCTGCCGTACCGGATAGAGCTGTTCGGCGACGAAGTGGAAACCATCCGGACGTTTGACCCGGAAAGCCAGCTGTCGGTGGAGAAGCGGGAGCAGGTGAGCATTATCCCGAACGTGCAAACCAAGTTGCTGCAAGAAACCCGGGAGGCGTTCCTGGACTTTATTCCGAAGAACACTACGGTGTGGGCCAAGGACATGCGCCAGACCCTGGACGTGGTAGAAGAATCGTTCGACAAAGCGGAGGCGGGTTTCCAAGAACTGCTACTGACGGCGGGCGGCACCCAAATCGTGAGCAAGCCCGAGGATTTGTTTGAGACGGGGAAGTCGTTTAAGAAGCTGCTGGAAGGCTTTGCGGTGGTAGAGTTCGGCAAACGGTTCCACTACAAGGCGGGGGCCGAGGAGTTTCAGTTTACGGCCAAGCCGCAGCCGAGCTTCAACAAGGACTTCAACCGGCTGGTGAAAAACCTGCACGAAAACCAGGAGAAAGGCTACACCAATATCATTGCGGCCGAATCGGTGCGGCAGGCGGACCGGTTGCGAACCATCTTCGACGAGCTCGACAACAACGTGCAGTTTCAGCACTTGCTGCTGGGGCTGCGCGAAGGCTACGTAGACGAGACGCTGAAACTGGTAGTGTACACCGACCACCAACTGTTCGAGCGGTTCTACCGAGCGCAGGAAGGGCGCAAGTTCTCGAAGAAGAAAGCGCTTACCCTGAAGGAACTGCGCACGTTGAGCCCCGGCGACTATGTGGTGCACCAAGACTATGGCATTGCGCGCTTTGCGGGCCTGACGCAGGTGGAAATCAACGACCGGGTGCAGGAAGCCATCCGGTTGGTGTACCGCGACGACGACGTGCTGACGGTGAGCATCCACGCCCTGCACAAGATTGCCAAGTACTCAGGCGCCGAGGGCACGCCGCCGAACATGAGCAAGCTGGGCTCGCCGGAGTGGGAAAACAAGAAGAAGTCGGTTAAGAAGAAGGTGAAGGACATTGCGGCCGAGCTGATTCGGTTGTACGCCAAGCGCAAAACCGCGCCCGGCCACGCCTTCGCCATGGACTCGTTTATGCAGGCCGAGCTAGAATCGAGCTTCATCTACGAAGACACGCCCGACCAGGCCAAGGCCACCGAAGACGTGAAGCGCGACATGGAGGTGCCCCACCCCATGGACCGGCTGGTGTGCGGCGACGTGGGCTTCGGCAAGACGGAAGTAGCTATTCGGGCGGCGTTTAAGTCGGTGGCCGATGGCAAGCAGGTGGCCGTGCTGGTGCCTACCACCATTCTGGCCATGCAGCACTACAAAACGTTCCGGGAGCGGCTGGCAGCCCTGCCCGTGACGGTGGAGTACGTGAACCGCTTCAAGAGCACCAAGCAGATCAAGGAGACGCTGGGCCGGGTGGCCGAGGGCAAAACCGACATTCTGATTGGCACGCATCGCCTCACCAATAAAGACATCAAGTTCAAGGACCTGGGCTTGCTCATCATTGACGAAGAGCAGAAGTTCGGGGTGAAAACCAAGGACAAACTCAAGGAGCTGAAGGTGAACGTGGACACGCTCACGCTGTCGGCGACGCCGATACCGCGCACGCTGCACTTCTCGCTGATGGGCGCTCGCGACCTGAGCGTGATTGCCACGCCGCCACCGAACCGCCAGCCGGTGCAAACCGAACTGCACGTGTTTGATGAGCTGCTGGTGCGCGACGCGGTGGCCCGCGAAATCAAGCGTGGTGGGCAGGTGTTTTTCGTGCACAACCGCGTGAAGGACATCGATGAGCTGGCCAACATGGTGCTGCGCCTGGTGCCCGATGCCCGCGTGACCACCATTCACGGGCAGATGGAAGGCGACCTGCTGGAAAAGCGCATGATGAAGTTCGTGGACGGCGACTACGACGTGCTGGTGAGCACCAACCTGATTGAGTCGGGCCTGGACATTCCCAACGCCAACACCATCATCATCAACCGCGCCCACATGCACGGCCTCTCCGACCTGCACCAGATGCGTGGGCGCGTCGGCCGCTCCAACAAGAAAGCCTATTGCTACCTGCTCACGCCGCCGGTGGCCGGTTTGCCTTCCGATGCCCGCAAGCGCCTAAGCACGCTCGAAGAGTTTTCCGACCTCGGCGACGGGTTCAAGGTGGCTATGCGCGACCTGGACATCCGGGGGGCCGGCAACCTGCTGGGCGGCGAGCAGTCGGGCTTCATCAACGACTTGGGCTTTGAAACCTACCACCAGATTCTGGACGAGGCAGTGACGGAGCTCAAGGAAACCGAGTTCCGCGACCTGTTCCTCGGCGACCCGACCGAGCGCCTGCAAGCGGCCGTGAAAGCCAGCGGCCCCAAGGAGTGCAACATCGAGACGGACCTGCAAATCCTGATTCCCGACTCCTACGTGAGCAACGTGTCGGAGCGCTTGCAGCTGTATAGCAAGCTCGATAGGGTGAAGGGCCCCGAGGAACTGCGCAAGCTGGTGGCCGGCATCGTGGACCGGTTTGGGCCGCTGCCGGCGGAAGTAGAGCAACTGGCCGACATCGTGCGCCTGCGCTGGCAGGCCTGCCAGGTGGGCTTCGAGAAGCTGACGCTGAAGAAAAACCTGCTCAAAGGCTACATCTCGGCCACCAACAACGAGCCCTACTTCCAGAGCGACACCTTCGGCAACATCCTCAGCTACGTGCAAACCCACACCCGCACGGCCAGCATGAAGGAGCGCAAAGAACAGCTCATCGTCAGCATCGAGGAGGTGAAAAGCGTGCAAGTCGCCAAGCGCATCCTCAGCGAGCTAGGCAGTGAAGAGAAGGTGGGGGTATGAGTGAAAAAGCTTTAAAGAATAGTTTCATTAATTTGTGTTGAATCTATCTTACTAGGCACCTTTATGCCAAGGTATAACTATATATAAAAGTAATTTTCATTACATATGAAACTGATTTACACGCAACCAAATTATAAAATATTCAATTCTATAAGAGCTTTGAAAAGCCATAGGCAAAAAGCTCGTCATAAAAAATGGAAAAAAAATAAAAATAGAAAGGCTAATGGAAAAACCCGTGAACAAATAAGATTAGAGAACAAGCTAAATAGAAATCCTTTTACAAAAATTGCAGCTCCAATTGATATATCACTTAAAAGAAGCACGGATGATTTTATTAAATTTATTAATAAAATAAGATACACATATCAGTATAAAAAATCAACCCATATTGATTTTTCTTCGGTCGAATTCATAGATAAAGATTCTGTAGTAGTAATAGTTGCCGCGCTCGTTCAGCATATTGCCGGTAAGGTTATATTAAAAATTACTCGACCAAAAAATAAAGATATTAACAATATATTGATAGAGACGGGTTTGTATAAAAAGTTAGATGATAAATATATAGAAGCTAACTATTATAGAATAAGGTTGAATAAAAATACAGAGACGCTTTCTCATAGAAAAGTTGACTTTAGTATTGCTGAAAGAATAGTTGTAGAGGCTAGTAAGTATGTATGGGGTGAGCCAAAAAGGTGTCCAGGTCTTTATAAGGTTCTGATCGAATTAATGCATAATACGCATAATCATGCGAATAAAAAGGTTAGGGGGCAGCAAAATTGGTGGTTATCCATTATTGAAGACAATGAGAATAAGGTAGTAAAGTTTTCTTTTGTAGATTTTGGTTTGGGTATTATAAGAAATCTGGATAATAAAAAGCAGGGTGAGAAATTTTACAATTGGCGAAAAATTTTGCAAGAATTAGTTTTAACAAAGGTGGGGACAGTATATGGTAGGGATGTGTTTATGTTTGGGTTTATTTATAGTGCATTTGAGCCGGAATACTTAAGACTACTACTAGAGGGGTCGCTTCATAAAGAGGAAAAGCGTCAGAAGTCAAAAAACAAGAATGACATGAGACGCACATCTACCAACTTGTATTATCGAGGAAAGGGATTGCCAACATTGAAGCAAACATTAGATAGGAATCATATCAAAAAGCTTTTTGGGATAACTAATAATGTTAGGGCTGATATCGATAATAACTTATATGAATATGTTAACGAAGATTTTTCTGGTACATTTTTTTCATGGGAATTAGACGCAGATTGTTTCAATTTGCCTATCAATTTCATAGAAGGCGACGATGAACAATGATAATACACAAGTGATAAGAGTACGGGATTACACTCGTACCCCTGGGCCACGTTACGAAGATGAGGGAGACTACTCAGGGCAATGGTTCAGGTCCACAGTCTTAGAGCCTGCATTTGAAAGAGCTACCTCTACTGGACAAGTTTTAACTGTTAATTTGGATGGAACTCACGGGTTTGCAACATCTTTTTTAGAAGAAGTTTTCGGGGATTAGCTCGCAAATACGGAGGACATAAGGTCCTTAATACTATTAAAATAATTTGCGATGAGGAGGAGTATTTAAAAGACGATATTGAGGAGTATATTAACGACGTGATATACTTTGAAGATCAAAATGAATAAAAATAACTTTAATAAAGCAGCAAGTACTTTCACTTGGCTTATCGCCTTGTTGATTTTGTCTGTTGTATTGTTGATTGCAATAATTGCAATATCTTCTGTTGGTAATTATAATGTATTATCAATTGAAAAAGAGGTAAGTATTATAGATATTATAAATTGCGTAATAAGTATATGTAGTTTGGCTGCTGGATTATTTGTTATTGAAATATTTAATAAAAGATCAGAAAGAGATAAATCCGAAAAAGATTTAATAATAAATCTTATAAAGAAATTAATGGATGATACTGATATTATTTATAGAACGTTACAAAGTGAACCTGTTTTAGCTGATTTAAATTTGAGTATTAAGGATTTATTTACAGATTATAAGTTTTTGAAAGAAGTTGAAAGAAATATAGCTAATAATAATATAGTTGATTTGCTTGAAGATGATTTTGTTAAGATGTTTAGGCGATTTAAATCTAAGTGTACTCGAACATCAGCAAAAAATGAATCACAGGATATTACTCTCAATGGTGAAAATATTGTTTTTTCGACGAATGCTTTGCAGGAAGCAAATATTGCAAAGAATAATTTGAAACTAGTTTTACTTAAATCAATGAATGAATATTTATAATGAAATTCATTTCGATAGTGTTCTATTTGACTATGGATTATAAAGCTTAGTTTAATTTATATTGAATTTTCATAATTGTTAAATCCATAAAGTGAATTGCTGACAGATCTTTTGTTTATCCACCTGTTCTTTACACTACTTGCCATAATTCGTAGAGGTTACAATACCAAAAAGCCCCTGACCATACGGCTAGGGGCTTTGTATTTAGCTACTGCTAGAAGCGGCGGCTACTCAGCGGTTTGGTGGGCGGGGGAGCTAGCGGCCGAGGCGGCGGTTTCCCGGCCGGTTACCGACAGAATCAGCTGCACGGTTTCGGCGGGCTGGTGCAATAGGTTATGGCAAACCAGCAGCGCCTACTATGGCTGTAGTGCTAAGAAACTGCTGATGTATGGCACCGAACACAGAAGCGGAAGCCCGGTTGTATCCGAGCTTCCGCTTCTGTGGTAATAACCTAATCGAACTAAGCAGGCTAGGGCATCACTTCAAAGGCCAGGAACTGCGAAATCTGGGTGGCACCGAAGTTATCATCCGCTACCAGAACCAGGGAATTGTGGCCGTTCGGCAACTTGGGTCCGAAGGTCATGCCCTCCAAGTTGTCAACTCGTTGAATGCCCGTAGTGGCTACGTCCAGTACCAAGCGCTTCGTGACGGGGCATAGCTGGCGTTGGTCAGCGAAGTCAACGACGAGACGTCGGAGGCGCGCGCCAAGTCGATTTCATAGATCTTTACCACGTAGTCGGGGGTGGCGCCGACGGCAAAGGACCGCTCCATGGCCAGCAGCTTGCTTCCCGACAAGGCCAGCACTTCCACTACCCCGTTCAGCTGAAACTGGTTGGCGGGTACGGGGGCTGCGTGCACGGCATCCAGCTTGTAGGCAAACTGCGCAATCGGCTGCCGCGTGTCTTTGTCGTACTTGACGATGCGGATAACCGCGCCGGCCACGCCCGCACTGGCGCGGGGGCCATCTTCGTAGAGTGGTTCTTCTTGCGCCGTAAACAGGTAGCGGCCATCGGGCGAGATGGACAGCCCCTCGAACGACCCGTTGGAGCGAGTGCCGTTGTCGGTGGCTTGCACACGGAACAGGGGCGGCAGCGCGAATTCGGCTAGGTACGCACCATCCGGGGTGGCCGTACGCAGAAACGGATTGATCAGCGCGGGTGGGGTTATAGCCACGTTGCGCACTCCCTCACTCGACCAAATGATTTGTTTCTTGGTGGCGTCGTAGCGGATGCCTTCCGGGTCCACAGTATTGTAGGGGTCGGTGGCGGCGCTGGGGAAGTTGCTGCCATCGGGCCGCTTGAGGGTGGTGACGCCCGTAAACGTGACGCCCGAGAAGGTGGTCTGATTGAAATCTAGGTTGGCCGTGTAGTAGCGCACCGGCTGAAACGCCGACGCATCATCGCACATGATGTAGTACGAGTTGTTGTCGGGGCGGTAATCAATGCCTGAGAAGCCGCCGAGCGTGGTGCCATTGTAATCTTGTTTGAACGGCACAATCTTCTCGCCGATAAAGCGGAGCGAAGACACGCTTATAGGGGTTGTGGGCGTGTCCGAGTCATCGTCGGCGCAACCCGTGAGTAGCGGAACGGCGGTACATGCGAGAAGGAGCGTTGCAAGTGGGAAGCGGTTTTTCATAGCAGAGGGAATGAAGAAAGGAACACACAAAACCAGTTAGCAAATAACGCCATTGTTCCAGGCTCGGTAGTTATGCTACCGTTATATTTCAACTAGGAATAGAACAATTGCTTTTGTCTGCCTGCTCAGCTGGTGTTAATGCAGGATTCAAACCAACACAGCGCCCCCAATCATACGACCGGAGGTGCTGTGCGTAGCTGTTGCAAGAAGTTGAGGTTACTCGACTACTTGGTGGGCAGGCACGCTAGCTGCCGGAGCAGGGGTTTGCTGGCCGGTTACCGACAGAATCAGCTGCACGGTTTCGGCGGGCTGGTCCCAATGCGGAAAGTGGCCGCAGTGGTCGAACCAGTAGAGGGCAGCATCGGGGAAGGCAGCTACGGCGCGGCGTGCTTCGCTCGGGAAACACACCCGGTCTTGTCGGCCCCACCCAATCACCAAGGGATGCCGGATGCTGCCGTGCGGGGCACCTTCCTGCTTTTTGCCGTAGGCTAGGTCCCGTAGCAACTCATCGAAGATAGGCGTGTGCACAAAGCTGCGTAGCTCCGTCAGCGCCACCGAGGCAGGCACGCGCCACGGCCGCGCCGAAAACTGCGCCAGCAACAACGTCCGCCCGACGGTACTAGCTATGAGAGCTGGCAGCACGGGTTCCACTGCCCGCAGCAAGCGCACCGAACCAGCCACCGAGTAGTAGAAAACCGGTATCTGCCAGCCCTGCCAAAATCCGCCAGGGTCGAGCGATATTACGGCCCCCACCACGCCGCGCCGGGCTAGTTCCAGCACCAGCCGGGCCCCCATTGAGGAGCCCACGCAGTCGATGCCTACTAGGTTGTGAGCACGCAGCCAATCGGCAACGGCATCGACCAGAGCGTAGAAGGAATTGGAACCGGGGAGCGGGGCGTTTGGCCGTGGCCGGGCAAATCGAGGGCTATTACTTCGCGGTGAGTTGCCAGCTCGTCGAGGATGGTACTCCAGGAGCGGCCACTTCCGCCGATGCCATGAACAAGTAAGAGTGGTTTGCCGGAGCCGTGTCGGGTGTGGTGCAGGTGCATAGTAGGCGTAGCGTAAGGGTTGGACCGTACCATCACCCGGCGAGCTATTATCAGTAGGGCGTTAGCAATGGTTGAGTTAGTAGTACGTGGTAGCCAGATAAATAGCTAGCAGCGTATGCGCCAACGGGTGGTTCTGTACCAACTAGTATCTTGGTATGCCACAGCACGGTCGTCGTTGGGAGGCCGGACAAGTCTGCGTGTATCTGCTGAACAACCAAACGCAGACTCCTTTTCCGCTTGGTGCGCGGCATGTCCACTCAACGACCGTGCTGTGGGGAAACTCTACGTATCGAAACAATGGCAAGCCGCTTGAAACCTATTTATTGGCGCATAGTCGCTGTCCATTTGTTAGCAACTCCGTTTCTGATTCTAGGGGCGCGGCAGCTTCACCTGATCCGGTTCGCAAGTGTTGTCGAAACATACCAGCGGGGTGGTATGGAGGCCCTGAAACATCCGCCAGCAAGCCTACAGCCCTTCGAGGTTTCCGATGTTATCGTGTGGGCTCAAAGCGGCCCTTACTATACTTGGTTGCTGGCGATACTCGTTGCCTGCTCGGTATCGGCGGTGGTGGTATGGAGTCGGCGGGAAAGCTGGCTGATTCCGTTGTTGGTTTTTGTAGGAACCATCGTCAGTTCCTGGACTCATTATTACGAAAGCACAGCCGTCTACAAAGCCTTAGCATTACTGCGGTGGCCTTTCGAACGACTTCCGATGGAAGCTCGCCTTGCGCTGGTAGGCGGCGCACTGATAGCCGTGGGAATAGCCTTGCTGCTGTGGCCGCTTCGGTGGCGCACTGGTGCTAAAACTGCTGTCACTGTGCAGGTGGCGGCCTGACACCGTAACAAAGAAGTGCCTAGGCAAGCAACTCTAGCTGCTGCAAGCGTCTCATAGTTCAAGAAAGGCGGCTGGCTAAGTTGCTGTTACTATCACTCTTTCTTCTACAATACCATGCTTGCTGTCCGCTGCTACCCCTTGCTTCTAGTCCTGCTACTCCTGAGGATGTCGGCCAGCGCTCAATCTAAACTGAACCTGCGACTGAAGCGCGAACTGGATAGTATAGAAGTGGTAGACCAGCAATATCGGCTGCTGATTATGGGCGGCCCGGCCATGCGCCCCCGCCTCGATTCAATAGCCCGAGTAGCAGGCGTTCCGGTTGAGAAGGTAGGCGACTACCTTGGCCAACGCATGATGGCGGTTGATTCGGTGAACATTAAGCGTATTGTGCAGATCATCAAGCAGTACGGCTACCCCGGTCGTACGCTGGTTGGCACCCCCACCAACGAAGTGGCCTTACTCGTAATTCAGCATTCTTCGCGCATTCCGCAGTATCTGCCGCTCATCAAGCGCATGGCCGACCAGGGTGAGGTGTCCTTTGCCACCTACGCCCGTATGCTCGACCGTCACCTGATGCAGCAGGGCAAGATGCAACTCTATGGCACTCAAGGCCGCAGCTACAACGTACCCAATGCCGCCACTGGCAAGATGGAGCAGGTATCATTTATCTGGCCCATCGAGGATGCAACCCACGTAAATGAGCGGCGCAAAAAAGCCGGCTTCGATTCCACGGTAGAAGCAAACGCGCTCCGCTTGGGCATTCCTTACAAACCTATGACGATGGCCGAAGTTCAGCGGATAGAGCAGGCCGCTAGGGGTACGCAACACTAGCTGTTTCGAGGTGGTAGAGTGGCAACGGTGACGGTATGGGAGATGCTACCGTTGCTACTTCAGCACCTTGGCATCGTACACCACTTGCCCGCCTACTAGAGTGAGGATGCTGCTGGTTTTGGGAAGCTCGGGCGGCGGTACCGCAAAAATATCCTGCGAGAGCACTGCCACGTCGGCAAGTTGACCCACGGCAAGTTTTCCTTTGTCGGCTTCCGCAAATTCGGCGAAGGCGGAGCCGTAGGTGTAGGCCTGCACTGCTTGCTCGCGCGTAAGGGCCTCCTGCGGTTGAGAAGGAGTGAGGCTGGCTAGCATAATATTCAGGAACGGGCTCAGGGGCCCATCGGAGCCGATGGCCACCGGAATACCCGCCGTTACCAACGAGCGGAGCGGCTGCATCGTCGTGCCCCACCGCTGCCGAAACAACTCGGGCTCCCCGAAATGGCTTGGATTCTGAACTACTACCACGCCGAGCGCACGGGCCCGCGCCAGCAAGTCAGGCAGCAGGAGGCCGTCGCCGTGCTCGATGCGGACGCGCCGGGCGGGCCAGCTGGTGGCCGGGCCATTGCTTTCCAGCGCCTTAAGTACTACTTCGGCGCTTCGGTCGCCGGCGCAGTGGATCAAGAGTTGCTGGTGGAAGTCCACGGATTCTTGCACCATGCGCGCCACTTCGGCTTCGCTGAAGTTCAGCTTGCCGGTCCAGCCGGGGCGGTCTTGATAAGGTTGGCGCAGGGCGGCGCCTCGTTCGTAAGGCGTGCCATCGAGCACCCACTTGATGCCACTGACTGTCACCTTGCCGGTTTGCTTGCTGAGCGGCGGGAGCTGGCGCACCTCGGTTAAGTCGCGCTGTTGTGCGGTGGTTGGGGAGAAGGGAATGGCCCGTACCCGTATCGGTAGCTTGGCTTGTATCAGTAGCCGCCGGAACCGCTCGAAGGGCATAAACGAAAACAACTGCATCGACGTGATGCCCAACCGAACGGCCTCCGCCGAAAAGCTTCGTAGCTCCGCCAAAACCACCGAATCTGGGGCTTGCGCCGTAAGGGTGCGGCTGGGTTGCCACTGCGCGTACTCCCAAAAGCGGCCGTTGAGCTGGCGAGTGCCGGAAGTAGTGTGTTCGAAATAGCCGCCGAGTGGATCCGGCGTCTGCTCCTGAATGTTGAGTTGCTTCAGCGCCAGCGAATTGGCAATATAGCCGTGCCCGTAATACGCCCGCAGCAAAACCGGGTGGCGCGGAGCCAACTGGTCGAGTGCGGCGCGGTTTACTTGCTCGTTTGTGACAACGGCCACGCCCACTTCGCCAAAGATCCAGGTGCCAACGGGCGCTTTTTGTACGGCCAAGGCTATGGCTTGGGAAGCTTCTTCCCACGTGGGCTCCCTGCTTTTGAAGGTAAGAAATTCGCCGCGCGGGCTGGGGCTGAAGTGATTGTGCGCGTCGTTGAAGCCTGGCGTTACGGTATGCCCCTGCAAATCGATGCGGCGGGTGGTGGCTCCGGCTAGTTTGGCTATCTCCGCTGAGGTGCCCACAGCCACAATCCGCTCCCCTCGAATGGCAAGCGCCTGCGCCGTGGGCCGAGCGGCATCCGAGGTGAAGAGCCGGCCATTCAGCAACACCAAATCAACGGGTTGTTGCTGACTGTAAGCCGCGACGCTCGCCAGCCACAAACCCCACACGCCCAATAGTAGCTTTTTCATACATCCCCGGCGTTTCGGTCTCGACTAAGTATATTGATTTGTGAATATACATGAAATAGCGGAGTCATGGGCCTGAAACCAAAAAGAGTCCCGACTGCTAAGTCGGGACTCTTTTTGCCAAGGAGTAGCTGGAAGCTAAGCGTTTTCGTTTGTGTTTAGAAGCTACTTACGTTCAAGCGGCCGCCGGTTGTGCACTTGCCGGCCAACGAAGGCGTAGGAGTAGCGCTGTTCAGGATGGCCGCCTTAATAGCTGCCGCCGTAGAGCCAGGGTGAGAAGCTGCGTACAGAGCCGCCGCACCCGTTACGTGTGGCGTAGCCATCGACGTGCCGTTGTACGACTCGTAGATGTTGTACGCCGTGCTCGACCAAATGCCGGAACCCGGAGCGCCGATATCAACAGTGGTAGCCCCGTAGTTGGAGAAGCTAGACTTGGCACCCGTGGAGGTGATGGCCGCTACCGCAATTACGTTCGACTGGGGCAGATTGGAAGGAAAGCTGGCTACGGCATCGTTGTCGTCGCCTACCCCGTCGCTACCGCCGTTGCCGGCAGCGGCAATGAACAGAATGTTGCGGGCGTTGGCGCGGTCAACGGCGTCGGAAAGGGCTTGGGAGAAGCCACCGCCACCCCAAGAGTTGTTGCTGGCCACGATGTTCAGATTGTGGCGCGATTTCAAATCGTTTAGGTAATCAACTGCTTTCACGGCATTGGCGGTGGTGCCACCGCGTTTGCCCAAGAACTTGGTTGAAATGATAGTAACGTTCCAGTTCATGCCGACTACGCCTGCGTTGTTGTTGGCTTTGGCGCCGATGGTGCCAGCCACGTGCGTGCCGTGGTCGTCGGAGGAACCGCGGGTGGTACCATCGTACACGCTGTTGTTGTTGCCGTCGAAGTCCCAGCCGTGGACGTCGTCGACGTAGCCGTTGCCGTCGTTGTCGACGCCATCAATCGGGTCGAAGGGGTTGGTCCAGATTTGGTCGGCCAGATCGGGGTGGTCGAACTGCACGCCCTCGTCGATGATGCCAACGAATACGCCAGCCGAGCCGGTATGGCCAGCGGCCCAAGCCGTAGAAGCTTGGCTGCCAAAGGTATTTTTGGCATCGAGGCCCCACAACGAGCCATTGGTGAAGTAGGGGTCGGTGGAAGCGGCGGCGTGCGTGTAGATGTAGTTGGGCTCAGCGAATTCCACTTCCGCGCCGTCTTTGACTTTGGATAGGGCCTCGATGGCTGCCAAAGGCGTGTGTACCACCAACAGGCCTTCTTTGTCGCCATGTTTCTCCATGGCTTTGGTGAAAATCTTCTCGGAAACCCGGCCGCTAATGCGGGCCAGCGCATTGTTTTTCGCTGTCTCCGACTGGCCCGGCTTGAACTTAACTAGCACTTCGTTGGCAACGTAATCCTTGCCTGATTCGCCATAGGCATTAGCTGCATCACTTTGCGCTACACTGCCGGAATCTGGAGCTTCCAGATTGGTTTCGCAGCTTCCTAAAGCGAGAGCCGATACGAGGCTAGCCGCTAGCCAAGACTTACGTGTAAACGAGGAGTTGTTTGACTTCATGATTGAGTGGTAGTGGTGGAGTGAACGGGAAAGGAAAGCTCGGATAACTAAGAAAACCTGCTGAGCATATAATAATTTCTATATGTACTAGAGGTTTTCCGTTTAGCCGGGTTGTAAGTTTAGAAGGATAAAAGAAGAAAGAATAAGAAACATAGGGCATATTTGTGACTTTAATTATACTGCTATAATTTATAATTATATCAAAAAAATATGCGAGAAAATATATACAAGCCGGTTCTTGTCCCGCTCTTATAGCATAAGTTTAGTAGGACGTTGCAGGTCCGCTTTTTTGAATCGAAATGCGGTACTTTTAATAGGGCTTGTTACAACTCTTGCTGAAGCTTTTTGCACTGGTCTTTCAACCACTGTTGCTACTAGAAACTTCTGAGTTCAGAAAAGCAGCAGCAAGCACCAAGAACTCGGCCTGAAAGCTTATGCGTAAAAGCTCGCATCAACAGGTGGCCACGCCCTAAGGACACGGATCTGATTTAGCCAGCTATGTCACAATCTATGTTAGAAACAACTGTAGAGACACTCTTGCAGAAACTTGCGGAACAGGGCCGTCTTACGTCTGAAGATGGCATTCAGAAACGAGTACTTTCTATCCATGACCATTGGCTAAGCATGGAAGAAGCTACTACTGACGCAATCAGTTTTGCTGTCCTCAACTCCCTTCAGGAGTACCGTTTTTACCTCCGCGAAGAAGACAAATTTGTGGCCTTGTTTGCCACTTTGTTCCGCAATAGTGATGCCTTTTACTTGGATACTTTCAGCTCTACAGCGTTGCCCTTAGAAGGTTGGCAGAAACTAATAAGTCTGACAACCAAAGGTTTGCGCGAGCAGGGAAAGTTCGTGTTCTACCTTCGCCGCTTTCAGGTGCTGCTGGCCAGCGCGCACGACTTGAACGTGGCTGTTTATTTTCTTGACCCGCAACAGCAAGACCCTTTTGCCGAATTGGCCAATGGGTATGAGCTATATTTATTAGAAGAGCTGAACTAAAATGAGCAAGAAGCCACCGGGCGTTTACTAGATTACCATTCTACGCCAAAAAAGTCCTTATGAATGGTTCTACCGGGTCATAGCTTCACACACAAGCTTAGGGGGCGTTTGTGGCCTTCCTTTATTGGAGTGTAGATCTGGTGGCAAGCCTAGTTTTTGGAAGCGTTGTCATTGTCAACAGGTGGCATACGCACGGCAGCCAAGCAGTTGCAACGCCATAGCTCCGGTCGGTAGGCGGGGCTAGTGGGCTTGCGAAAAGTGCTTCTCCAGGATGGCTGAGACCTTGTCCGGGGTAAGGGGCTTGCTAATAAAATCCGCCACGTGAAGCCGTTTGGCTCGTTCGGTGTCGCGGGCGTGAAGCGAGGTAGTAAGTATCACAATAACGATAGCTCGTTGTTGTGCCCATGGCAACTTGGCGTACACTTCCAGAAATTCAAACCCGTCCATGACGGGCATTTTGATATCCAGAAAGACAAGCCTCGGACAGCTTAAGTCTGGGTTCTCACAGTATTCCAGGAGCACTTCTAGGGCCTCTTTCCCGTTCCGAGCTATCGTTACTTTGTCGGCAACTGCCATTTTGCGCAGCGTCAACTCATTCAAAAAATTGGTGGTTGGGTCGTCGTCAACTAAAAGAGCAGAGGAAATCTTAGGCATAAAGACACTACAGGAATACGACCATCTGGCGTAGGTATAAGCTACTTTGGCTAGTAGGGTATACGATACATCGGTAGAGCAAATACACAAAATATGGGGCGAAAGCCTACTTCTCGCTACATTATCATGCAATCCTGGCCTTATTCAGAACCTGGTGTGGCGTGCTCAAGCCTAACCTACTGGGGTTGCTAAGGCTACTTCTGCTTTCGGTTGTGGGGCACTGTGTCGCCGCTGAAAATAGTGTGTTCGAAAATAGAATCGTGCACAATGCGGGCCTGGCGGCCCGTTTGCTCGGCTTTCGTAAGAAATATGTTGGCTACATGTTGCTGGCCGTCCTTAGCAAAGTACTCGCCTAAGCTTTGCAACAGCATCTTGCTTTCCTCCAGACCCCGCATCGACTGGTAAAGCATGCTCTCCACCGACTCATTTACTTCCGAGAGCAGTGCGCTAATGGTATAGGCGTGCCCGGTGTGGCAGCGAAAGCGGATCAGCTTGCCTTCAATGAGCTTGGTAAGGGCCCCGTGGCAATCGGGGCAAGTGAAGGGCGTAAGTTCTCCTTTTTTGATGATGCCCATTTCGAAGGCGTCATCGTGCTTGGCAATGGTGAGTTCGATTTCAATGCGGTTTAAATCCTCTTTCGCAACCCGGGGCTGGGCGGGAGCCGGCTGAGCAGTGAGCTTCACCAGCAAAGCGGCCAGGTCGGCCAGCGGTACGATATGATCGGCTTCCACAAACTCAAGAGCGTTGGTGGGCATGGCAGGCGAAACGGCATCCTGCGGGTCTTGTACCACCGTTATGCCTCCTAAGCGCTGAATGCACCACAAACCCGAGGTGCCATCGTCGAGATACCCCGTGAGGACTACCCCAATAACCCGGGGACCATAGCTGTAAGCAGCCGAACGAAACAATGCATCTACGGAAGGGCGGAATCTATTTTCCTTCGGCCCACGCTTTACCAAGGCCTTGTTGTTTTCGATGAGCAGGTGATGGTCGGGAGGGGCGACGTAGATGATGCCCGGCTGAATGTCTTCGCCATCGTGCGGATGCTTTACCTGCAACGGCGACACATGGCTCAAAAGCTGCGGCAACACGCTATGGATGTAAGGCGCCATGTGTTGCACCACAAAAATAGGAGCGGGAAAATCCTCCGGCAGGCTCTTTACAAACTCTAGCAGCGCCGCTATACCGCCCGACGAGGCACCAATGACCACAATGTCTCGCTTTGGTTGAGAACGAATGGGTTTTTTTGTTGATGCCATGTGGTTGTTGCTGAGGTTGTACGAGGACCCACTACCTGTCACATATGCATAATGTCAAGGGCTTTGCGGGTTAACGCCGAAAATTAGCTTTGCCACCAGCAATATTACGAGCAGGCACGGGTACTGATAAGCTTTCTACGTATGCTAATTTAAAACAGATAATTATGGATTTCCTGCCCCAAAAGCCGATCTAAGCGTAAAAATGATGACCTCTGCTAGCATGCACGAACAATGAAACAGGTCAGTAAAGCGCGTGCTCAGCAATTCTTGCAAGGCTTTAGAAGCGTAGAGCAAAACACCGATTTACTAAGGCACGTATGCTAGCTAGGCGCCAATTGGTGGCGCTTGTATTCTTCTTGCTAATCAACCTGCTATGAAAACTGTATTTGCTTTTGCTGCGGCATTGGCGCTGAGTGTTACGGCTGCTTCTGCTCAAGTTACCACACCAAGTACCACGCCTACTGTCAATGGTACAACCAGCCCACAGTCGTCGCCGCCAGCGCAGCCCCCAGGCTCAACGGGCACGCTACCTGCCAGCAACACCCAACCCGCCAGCGACAAAGAAGCCAGCACAACTAGCGGTTCTACTTCTACGGAAACCAAAGCCGCGAAGAAAGCCCGCGTAAAGAAATCGAAAACGAAGTCCGCTACTTCCACGAGCGGCTCGATGTAAGCCATTAGCGCCTGCCACTACTTGCTAAGAAGGCCGCCCCTCACCGGGGCGGCCTTCTTGTTTTAACAGCTAGCAGCAACTCGTAAGCTAGTTGGCCGGCAGTCAAGCCAATACTGATTTAGGCCTCTACTTTCTCGCGGCTGTACTTGCTGCGGTATTGCATGGGCGAGAGGCCCGTAATGCGCTTGAATGTTACGCGGAACGCTTTGGGGTCGGTATAGCCCACGTTGTACATCACCTCGTTTATGTTCTCGCGCGATGATTCCAGACTGTTTTTGGCGGCCTCAATCTTCACCCGCTGAATATACTCGACCACCGAGTTGGCAGTGGCTTTCTTGAAGCGCCGTTCCAGATTACGCCGCCCCAAAGCCAACATGTCGGCTAGCTGGTCGATGGTTATCTTCTCTTGGTAGTTGTCTTCTATATACACCTGCGCTTTTTTCACTAGCTCGTCGCCGTGCTCTTTCTGGCCCTGAAACACGATAAAGGCCGACTGGCTGACCCGCTCAATATCAATCTGGAACACCTTGGAACACAGTATGGCCATTTCCCGGCCCGCGTACTTCTCTATCAGGTACAGCACCAGGTTGAGGTAGGAGAAGGCCCCGCCGCTAGAGTAAATGCCGTGCTCGTCGGTGATAAGTTTGTTTTCAACCAGTTCCACATCCGGAAACATGCGCCGGAAATCTGCCACCGCGGCCCAGTGGGTGGTGCACTGCCGACCTTTGATGAGGCCAGTGGACGCCAGCAGAAACGCCCCTAAACACAAGCTGGCTACTTCCGCACCCTGCTTATACTGACGGATGATCCAAGGAATAAACTCCTTGTTTACTTCTAAGGCTTGCCCCAGGTCGCCGTCGAGGGCCGGAATAATCACCAAGTCGGTTTGGGTGATATCGGCGGTGAGTGTGGCCGTGCTGATGGTGTACATACCGCCACAGACGGGTGTTTCGGTCGCTAACCCAACTAACTGAACATCGAACAAGGGTAGCTTGCCCATGCGCTTAAGAAGGGCATTTACTTCCGTGAACACTAGGCGTGGGCCTTCGATGCTGCCCAATACAGCTCCCTTAGGAACCAGAATAGAAATGCGCTTCATGGTGGGCGAAAGCTAGGAGAATGTAATGTCGTAATCTACCCGCAGATAGTCGCATTCGCCCCCGCCGGATGGGGTAGGCTTTGCTAATTTTGTTGGAGTAGAAACTGATTTAATAGCTGGTCAAGCTAAGAAAATTAGTTGGTATTTAAGCCTTTTTTCCTCCTAATCACCTCATTCTCTTTCCATGAAAACGCCCCAACTAACCCCCTACCTGATCTTCGCTAGTACTTGCCGCGAAGCCATGCAGTTTTATCAGCAATGCTTGGGTGGCCAGCTGGATGTCCAAACTTTTGCCGGTACACCAGCCGCCGAACATGTGCCCGCCGATGCGCAAGATGGGGTATTGCACGCCCGATTGGAAACCGAAAATTTGGTGTTGTTTGGCTCTGACGCCGGTTCTCAGCCAGTTACCGAAGGCAACAATGTCGCGCTGAGTTTGAATTGCAGCAGCGACGAGGAGATAGAAAACTACTACGCCAAGCTAGCCGAAGGTGGCACCGTCACGATGCCGCTAGGCGACACATTTTGGAGCGCCAAGTTTGCCATGTTCACCGACCGGTTCGGGATAAACTGGATGCTCAATTACGACAAGAACGAGGCAGCGCAATAAGCAACTCGCGTTGCTACCCGGCTGATTTCAAACGAACTATACTTGCAAGCATCACCCTATGAGAAAAGTAATTGCAGCCATCTACCTGTCGCTCGACGGCGTGATGGAGAGCCCCACCTGGACTGTTCCTTACTGGGACGAAGATTTAGCAAGGCTCCAGCGCGACCTGAACTTCGCTAGCGACGCGCTGCTATTAGGCCGCGTCACCTACGAGGGGTTTGCTGCGGCCTGGCCGGGTATGAAAGACGAAGAAGGCTTTGCCGACCGGATGAACAGCCTACCCAAATTCGTGGCTTCCCGCACCTTGAAGACCGAGGAGTGGAACGCCAGCATCCTGCAAGGCAACGTAGCGCAGGAAGTAGCGCAGGAAGTAGCGCAGCTCAAGCAACAGCCCGGTGAAAACATCCTGCTTTACGGCAGCGCCGAACTCGTGCGCTACCTGCTCCAACACAACCTCATCGACGAGTATCGGCTTATGGTGCACCCGGTGGTGGTAGGCAGTGGCAAGCGGCTTTTTCAAGACGGAGCCCAAGCCGATATGCAACTGCTCGATACCAAAACCACTAGCACAGGTGTCGTGGTGCTCACGTATCAACTGGCGCAAGCGGACAGTCAAGCAGAGTAGCAGGTTCTGCTTGGCCTAGAGGGGCGTAAACTTCCGCTAGAAGCTATTCCGATTTGTTTATGAAATAGGGATTTATGGGTCAACAAGTTACGGTGTTGCCAGGTGCTGGAATTGGTGGTTCCAGCACCTAACGCAAAAAGGTCGCTCCAGCTTGGAGCGACCTTTTTATTTGAAACCGTTGTGAGTTGTAGCTTACTTAGCGGGCATCAATACGGTGTCGATGGAGTGTACTACACCGTTGGTAGTCTTGATATCGGGCTGGGTGACGGTGGCAGTACCGCCTTTGGCGTCTTTAATAGTGACGGCACCACCTTGCACCCCCACTGTCAACGACTCGCCTTGTACAGTTTTGATCACCTGGCCGTCTTTCAGATCGGCCGCCATTACGTTGCCGGATACTACGTGGTAGCTCAGGATATTAGCGAGCTGCTTTTTGCTGGCTGGCTTTAGCAGAGTGGCCATTGTTGCGGCGGGTATTTTGTCGAAAGCGGCGTTGTCGGGGGCAAATACGGTGTATGGGCCCGCGCCTTTTGCTTTCTCGGCCAAGCCAGCAGCTTGCAAGGCTTTTAGGAGCGTGGTGTGGTTGGGCGACAGGGCGGCGCTAGCAGCCAGGTCTTTGCCGGTGGAAGCACCAGAAGCCGATGTTGCGGCCGGTGCCGAAGCGGCGGTTTGGGCAGTAGCAAGTTGGGCACCGCTTAAGGATACAATGCAAGCCAGTAAAAACGAGAAGACAGTTTGCTTTTTCATGTAGGGTAAGATGGGATGGGACATAGCGCATGTTCAAAACACACATAACCTAAACAGTAGATAATCAGAAGGTTCTACAATTGCCATAATCTTGTTGGCTTTGCAAACCTTTTTAATCTCCTATTAATATAGTGGCCGGCTCGAAACTCCAAGCAAAACAAACCTTTGAATAGCAGGTAGAACTACTGGAAAATGGTTCAGCTTGCTCTCAATAGCCCTACAGCGGCATCCAATTCAGCTACACAAACCACACCCCGGCGTTTGATAGCGAAACGCGCACCTCGCTGCCAGCTTCGAAGCCGGCTTCGCTGGTCTTTACGGTTACGCTCGTACCAAGCAGTTCCACGTCTAGTTCGGAGTAGCTACCGTAGAAGCGTACTGCCCGCACGGTGCCCGTTTGGCCACCAGTGGCAACGTTTAGTTGAAACGCTTCTGGTCGGATGAGTAGCTGCTTGCTCTTGGGCTTCCTCTTGCTGCCCGCCAGTTTGGTAAAGGCCGTTACTGGTGGCCCCGTTATTAGGTTGTAGTCGCCGAAAAGAGAGGCCGTATACTCGTCTACGGGTTGGCGATAAATCTGCTCGGGCGGGCCTTGCTGCACGAGCTGGCCGCCCTTGAGCACCAGAATCGTATCGGCCCACGACAAGGTATCGGTGGGGTCGTGCGAAATCAGAAGGCAGGTAATGCCGAGTTTAGTACCGATGTCTTCGATAACCGATTTCAGGATGTGCTTGTGCATCCGGTCCAGGTTGGAAAAGGGCTCGTCGAGGAGTAGCAGTTTAGGTGAAGTCAGGAGCAGCCGGGCCAGCGCTATGCGCTGCCTTTCGCCGCCCGAAAGTTGGTTGGTTTGGCGGCCCGCTAAGTGACTGATGCGGCACACCTCGTAGAACATGTTGGCGTCCTCAATCCGAAACGTGTTGGCGTAGCGCAAAACCTGCTCTACCCGCAAAAACTTCGGCAGCTCGAAATGCTGCGACAAATACGCTATACCCGGATGCCCCGGTACCAGCTTCTCGACGGGTCCCCGCACCCGCTCGCCCTCAAACCGTATTTCGCCGGCTGTAGGCTGAATCAGACCGGCAACAATTTGCAGAAGCGTGCTTTTGCCCGCCCCGGTTTCTCCAGCAATGGCTAATTTTTGGAACTGTTGCTGCGTGAAGCTGACTTCCTGTAAAGCGAAGCTTTCTTTTTCCTGCAATGAAACATTCGATACGCTTAACCAACTCATGCGGGTAGAAGAAAACTAGTAGACAATCATGAACAACAGCAACTAGCCTACATTGGAGTGCCCCACATGCTAGGTCCCGAGCAAAAATTCATTGGGACGTCAGGCAAAATCAAGGCTAGTTGGCGTATTCGCGGGGCGGCAAGCTAGGAATAAGGTTCGGAAGACAACTTAACCTGCCCAAACAGCTTTGTACTTTTACTGCTAGTCGGGCTTAATACAACCTATTAGGGCATCATATGCTCTTTGAGAGGATGAGACGCTTTCTACTGATTTTACTTGTTGGGCTGCTGGCCTCTTGTGTTCCTGGGCGCTCCACCGTCCAGACCCTCAACGAGGCTGCTTTGTCTGCACATCGCACCGTTGCCATTCTGCCATTTGAGGTAGAGCAAGAGCGTATCCGACTGAGTGATATTCAATACGCCGGCACCGATACGACTGTGGCTACGCAGCAGCGTATGAAGCAGGAGTGGACTGCTCGGCAGCAACAGGAAAGCCGCCAGATGGCCTTTCAACTGCAAGAAATGCTCTATACGCAGCTACAGGCGCAAAAGCCAGCCCGCGGCTATACCGTGCAGTTTCAGGAGGTGCGCGAAACCAACCGCCTGTTGCAGCAAGCAGGCATCACCTACGAGAATTTTCCCGACCGTACCCTCAAAGAGGTGGAGCAAGCGCTAGGCGTCGATGCAGTGCTATCAGGGCAGACCATGCTCTACCAGCCCTTGCCCAATGTGCTAGGGCTAGCAGCGCGCCTCATGCTCAACGAGCCGCTTATTGGCAATCAGCGGTCTAGCGTTCCGGCCAGCCAAACTACTAGCCTCATGCTATACGACTGCCGAGCCAACCAGCTAGCGTGGCGCCTCGATTTCGAGGGCACCGGCAATGCTGCTCTAAAGCCCGACCGCCTAACTCAAAATTTGGTGCGCGCCGCCGTTCCTAATTTCCCGTACTGCCGCAAATAAGCTCCTGCGCTGTCAGCGTAACTAGTTGGTTTTTACTGTGTAGATGTTATCAAATAAAAAGCTCGCCCTTGTTAATGGCGAGCTTTTTACTTGGTAGTAGATTATGTAGCCGACACCGTAGCCTAGTAAAGTAAGGAAAAGCTTTGTATGACAGCCGTAACGAGAACAGCCATGAGCGTGCTGCACTGCAACAACTATCGTAAGCTCTTGCTGTCGTAAGCAAACAAATCTTACTTATCATTGCCCGTAAACTTCGTATCATTTATGGCTGATTCACCCCAAATTACGACTATCGTCTTCGACCTTGGCGGCGTGCTTATCGACTGGAACCCGCGCTACCTGTACCGCAAGTTGTTCACCGACGAGCAGGAAATGAACACCTTCCTTGAAACTGTCACAACGCCCGACTGGAACGAGGAGCAAGACGCCGGCCGCAGCATAGCCGATGCTACCGCGTTTCTGGTAGCCAAGCATCCCGAGCACCGCGAGATGATCGAGCACTTCTACGGCCGCTGGTCGGAAATGCTGGGTGGCGCTATCCAAGGCACCGTCGACATACTGACTGAGCTGCGCGACAGTGGCCGCTACCGCTTGTACGCCCTCACCAACTGGTCGGCCGAAACCTTCCCGATTGCGCTAGAGCAGTTCGAGTTTCTGCATTGGTTTGAAGGCATTGTCGTGTCGGGTGTGGAGAAGTCGCGCAAGCCCTTCCCCGATTTCTATCACCTGCTGCTGACCCGCTACCACATCGACCCCCAGCAAGCTGTATTCATTGATGATAACGAGCGGAACATCTTAGCGGCACAAGCTGTGGGACTGCACACCGTGCACTTCCATTCGCCCGAGCAACTCCGCACTGAGTTGCAGACCTACGAAGTGCTACCGTAGTCCTTGTAGCAGAGCACTGATACTATTCTGACAGCACTCGACTACAAAGCATCAGGAAAAGCTTCAAACGGAACGGCAGTGCTAAGCTAAAAAAGACAGTCATGCTGAGCGCAGCCGAAGCATCTCGCTCGAATCGTTGCAACGGCTAATGGGTTTATCACCCTAGCGAGATGCTTCGGCTGCGCTCAGCAGGACCGTTACTTGGATAATGCCGGTCCGCCTGGCTCTTAAGTGAAGTCAGCAGCACCTTTCCTTTTGCTACTTGCTTACTTGAAAGCTGCCGGTACCGTGGCCGGGGGCGCCTGTGTTGGAAATGCCTTCAAGCGTCATGCGGAACGGACCGGCTTCTTCGGACGAGTAGAACGAGAGGGTAGCTTGGCCGGAGGCGTCGGTGCGGACGGTGGGGTTCCAGTAGAGCGTGGCGCTGCGGAAGTCGGGTACTGAGGCGTTCTTGGTGTTGGCGTAGGTAGGAGCGTAAAACTCGCGCGCCTGGTACAGCTGCGGCATGGTGTAGGGCTGTATTCCTGGCCGAGCCGGATCATTCGAGAAGTCGTAGTCGGGGTTGCCGCGCTTGGTGAAGATGGCAATAACGCCGCCCCCACCACGCGAACCATAAATAGCCGCCGAAGGACCCTTGAGTACCTCCACACTTTCCACGTCGGTTACCGGAATGGAGTTCAGCGCGTCGGTATCAACCGGAATGCCGTCAATCAGAATAAGCGGTGTGCCCTGCCCCCGAATCTGCACGTTCATGTTTATTGGGTTGCCGGTGACGGAAACGCCCGCCACGCGGCCTTGCAGTAGTTGCAACACGTTGGTGTAGCTGCTGGCCGCCGGAATATCCTTGGTTTTCACTACCACATCGGCCTGCCCATAAATGCGGCGAGTGTCTGGCTGCACGGTCTTTTTGCCTTTCACCGTCACGTTGCCGAGCATGATGGACTTGGCATTGGGGCTGTATTGTCGCTCCACCACCTGCTGCCGCTTGCTGCTGATTAGGTAAGGCTCCCGGGCGGGGATGGCATCGGGCAGGGGTCGGGCCGGAAATTTGCTGGCTTCTATTACTCGTCTGTCGAGCTTGACGTTGGGGTTGCGCAAGCCCTTCTGCGACGGTACTTGCACCAGTACCCGGGCCGTATCGCGCCCACTGAAGCCCATGAACAAGAAGTGCCCGGCCGAATCGGTAGTGGCCTGCGTGATGTCCTGCGCCGAACCAAACCGGAACAACGACACTTTGGTGTTGACCGCGGGAGCTTGCTTGTTGCCAAATACTTGACCGCTCAAACTTAGCGTCTGCTCCAACGGATACGGAAAGTCGCCGAGCTTATTGGCTAGCAGTGGTTTCCATACAAAACGCCGCCACCCTTGCGTGAGCAGCAGATTGTCGAGGGCCTGCCGGGTGTCGGGTTTCTGATTGCGGAAGTAGTAGCCGGGCTGCTCCACGGTGCCACGCAAGTCGGAGGTCAGCAGCAAATGCGTGCGAATGTCGATGGCGCTAGAGTCGAGAGGAACCAAGGCAGTACTGTTGACGGCCACCGAAAACTGGCCTGGTGCTGGTCGGCCGGCCTCGTCGGTTACGGCTACATTCACCGTTACCTTTTCGCGGGGGCCGTAGCTTGGTTTGTCGGGCTGTAGCGTGATACGCAAGCCAGGATTGGCATTGGTGAAAGCCAACCGCTCGCACCGGGCCACCTGTTTGCTATCGAAGAGCGTGAAGTGCACCACGCCGCCCGGGAATCGGTCTTTCGGAATGCTAGTCGAAAAGGTGTTGCCTTCACTGATTTCGCCTTGCCCCGCGTATACCACTTGCCCCCGCACGTGCCCTACTACCGTAACGCGCTCGGCCGGGGAATTGGGCGGGAGTTTGCACTGAATAGCAACCTGGTAGCTGGTCAGCAACTGCAGCACCCGCATGGTAAAGCCGGTGGGTTGAGCTGCCGGCAATTCGTGCCGAACTCGTTGCCCATCGGGTTGGCGCACCACGGCCACGTAGCGTTTGCCGGCTTCGGGTTTGAGTTGGAAACGCCCCATACCAAGGTGCTCACTGCGGAACTCAGTTACTGGCTGCCCGGCTTCGTCCTGAATGACTCCTTGAATATCCACGCCCATCCCGTACGAGTCGATGGCTTTGAAGCCTACGGTGCTTAGTAGCCCGGTCACAAACTGGCCCCCCTCGGGAAACAACTGCACATCCAGCCACTTGGAAGCGGGCGGCGTGCTAGGCGGCGTAACGGTCGTTGGCCGGCGGCCGGGCTTGCTGGCAGTAGCTACCGCGCTCGACCAAACCGTGAGCGGACGCGTGAAGAAATAGCCCGTACCGGCGTTGCGCATCCAACTGGTGTAGGCCCGCACCGTGTAGGTGCCCTGCTTCAAGCTGTCGGCTAGCTGGAAGTCGCCGGGCGACGTGCCGCCTTTCAGCGTCAGCACTCGTTGCTGCACCACTTTCTGGTCGGGGTTCAGCAGGTCGACATACAAGATGCGGCTGAGCGTATCGGGTAGGTGGGTGGAGCCCTCCACCACGTAGGCTTTAAACCAGATAGTTTCGCCGGCGGCGTAGGTGTCTTTGTCGAATTGCAGATAGCTTTTCTCGGGGTACGTGCTAGCATAAAACCGAGTCAGTTGCTTTATCACCAAGGCAATAAACGCATCGGGCGGCCCCTGAAAGGCTAAGGATAATAGGCAGGTGCCCGCAAGCACCAGGATAGAGAGCAAGTAGCGCCTCATATGTAAATCAAGAAAGTAGCTATAGCAAAAACGACAGTGATAAGCAGGCCTTTCTAAGTGCAGCGGGCCCACTTCTACAAGGTATCAACACTTCAACCCAAGATTTCTAAGTTTAGAATACGCCAGCTCGCATTGAAGCCGACTTACTAATTTCAAGCAACGTAAGCTTAGCACTAAATTGTGGTAAGTATAGTCTAATTCCGGGGATTGACGCACAGATACATTGCCCTAAGTGCTAGTATGTTCAAGCTGCGCCGTAACCTTGGCTTGCTCCATAGGGTATTTAGCAAAGAAAAACTGCCAGTAACGAAGCCGGCATTTTCATGCTAGCATTTCTTCCCATGGAATACATAAAATTAGGCAATACCGACATTGAAGTTTCGCGCATTACGTTCGGCAGTTGGGCTGCCGGGGGCTGGATGTGGGGGGGCACCGAGCAGAACGACGCCGTGGGAGCAATACATGCCTCCTATGACTTGGGCGTCACCAGCATCGACACGGCACCCATCTACGGCCAGGGGTTGAGCGAGGAAATTGTGGGCGAAGCCATCAAGTCCTTGCCCCGCGACAAAGTGCAGATTCTAACCAAATTTGGCATGCGCTGGGACTTGGCCAAAGGCGACTTCGCCATGAAAACCAAGAACAACGACGGCCAAGACCTTGACGTGTACAAGTACGCCGGCCGCGACAGCATCATCAAGGAGTGCGAAGACAGCCTGCGCCGCCTCGGCACCGACTATATCGACCTGTATCAGCAGCACTGGCCCGATGTAACTACTCCTATCGACGAGACGATGGAAGCTGCGGCTCGCTTACTGGAGCAAGGAAAAATCCGCGCGATAGGCGTAAGCAACTACTCGGTAGCGCAGATGGAGGAAGCCCTGAAAACGGTGGAGTTAGTATCCAACCAGGTGCCTTACAGCATGCTACGCCGCGACATCGAGAAGGATGTACTGCCATTCTGCCAACGGCACGATATGTCCATCTTAGCGTACAGCCCCATGCAACTCGGGTTGCTGACGGGCAAGATGAAGCCCGGTCAGCACTTCGACGCTAGTGACTTGCGCTCTACCAACCGTCTTTTCAAGCCGGAAAATGTGACCCGCGTCAATGAGTTTCTAGAGAAAATCCGGCCTTTGGCGGAAAGCAAAAACGCCACACTAGGCCAGTTGGTGTTGCGCTGGACGCTGGCGCAGCCTGGCCTTTCGGTAGCTCTGGTAGGTGCCCGCAATGCCGAGCAAGCCATCCAGAACGCCCGCACTACTGATTTCGAGCTTGTTACACACGAGGTAGATTTCATCACCGAGCGCCTCGAGCAGATGCAACAGCAGCCTGCATAAGGAAGTCATCAGTTGACTAACGCAAAAAGCACAGCCTATATAGGCTGTGCTTTTTGCGTTAGTCAATGGTTGGCTAGTGCTATATACCTTGCGTTATTCTCTAAAAGCCAAGGTGTTCTAGGAGAAGGGAATAGTGACGCAGCGTTAGTAGTGATTTGGAGGGTGTTGCTTTAGGCCTGTTCGGCGCGGCGATTTACGCTGTTTTTGGCAATTTCATTTAACAACACGTCAGTCTTCTTTTCTTCTTGCAGGGTTTGCTGCAAAAGTTGCGCTACCTCGGTGTAACCTAGTTCTTCGGCTAAGTACGCCGCTGTGCCGTAGCCAGCAATTTCGTAGTGCTCGATTTTTTGAGCGGCAGCAATCAAAGCGGCATCTAGTACTTCGGGCGAGGCATCTTTCTGCATCAGTTTTTCGCCTTCCGCAATCAGGCCCTGAAGCGCCACGTTTTCTTCCCCGTTCGGGTCGACGCCCAGTATTTGGGCAGCTTGCTCGAGGCGCTGAATCTGCTGCTGGGTTTCTTGGAGGTGTACCGTGAAGGCCTTTCTCAATTCTTCGTTCTGGGTGTTTTCCACCATGCGGGGCATGCTGTCAACCAACAGGTTTTCGGCGCTATAGAGTGCCTGCATTCCGTGAACGAAAAGATCTTGTAAACTTTGAAGCTGAGCCATAAACATTTGAAAATGAGAGTGAAAGATCACTAGGCAGTACGGACGAAAAAACACCATGTTATCGTCGGGCTTACAGTTTTCCGTCTTACAGTGGAGGTGTGATCAAGCATTTTCTAGCTCACAAGTATTCTGGCAGCGTCTGCTTTTGTGGCTTGCAACCTTTCTGGCCGTGGTTGGCTCCCTCTAGTGGTTGCTCGCTGATCTTTTTCCTACTCTTATCTATGCATCGGTTATCATTTTGTGTCCTTGGTGTTGTTGGCTTGGTTTCCTTAGGAAGCTGTGAAGAAAATGAAGCTACTCCCAAGTTGTCACTACTGGATACCCGCTGGAGGCTGACGCAAGTGGAAGAGACACCCCTCTGGACTTCCAGCTATTCCGATACCTACCGATCCTACATTCAGTTTACTAGGCAGAACACGACTACCGGTCTTGGACCCTGCAATTCATTTAGCGGCACGTTCTCGCAGGGCAATACAGCCGGACAACTGACAATCAGCCAACAGGCATCAACCAAGGCTACCTGCGCCACTCAGACCTTAGAAGACAAATACCTAAATGCTCTGCCGCGCACGGTGCGCTACGAAATCAGCGGCAAGGAACTGCGCCTCTACGACGTTAGCAATTCCTTGCGGCCACTACTCGTTTTTGAGAACAGCACGAAGTAGTGCCAATAGCCCACAAACAAAAGCACCACCTCTCCTGAGGTGGTGCTTTTGTTTGTGGGTAGGTAAGTAAACCTAGCAATTGCCATCAATGTCGCAGGCAGCACCTTCTAAGCCGCCAATAGCTACTGGCTGCGGGCGGGCTTCTTCCCAGACCTTCTCCAGCACTTCCTTGAACAGCTCGGTCGGTTGCGCACCCGATACGGCGTACTTGTCATCGAAGACAAAGTACGGTACTCCGCGTACGCCAATTTGCTGCGCTTCATATTCGTCGCGCCGTACTTCCTGCTCGAAAGTAGTAGAGTCCAAGAGTTGCTCTACTTCTGCGGCAGGTAAGTTCAACTCAGCACCAAGGCGCGCAAGCGTGGGCACGTCATTGATGTCGAGGCCTTCTTCTAAATAGGCTTTGAACAGGCGCTCTTTAGCGGCATCTTGGTGGCCATGCTGGGCAGCTAAGTGCACGAGGCGGTGGGCCCGCAACGAATTGGCGGGTACTACCCGGTCGAAGTCGAAAGCTAAACCTTCTTCAGCGGCCATTTGGGTCATGTTGGCGCTCATTTGCCGGGCCCATTCTTCCGACTTGCCGTACTTGCTGGCCAAGCGCGCGTATTGGCTGACGCCGGGCGTCGGGTTAGCCTGCGAATCGAGCTCGAAGCTGCGCCACTTCACTTCAATAGCACCAGCGTGCTCGAAGGTCGTTAGTGCTTTTTCCAGCCGCCGCTTGCCGATGTAGCAAAAGGGGCAGAGGATGTCAGACCATATTTCTACTTGTATCTTTTTCATGGGACGAGGAGTCGAGATTTGGCGAGTATAAGCTGCAACCACTGGAAAAGGTTTATGCCTACAGAACGCAGCAGGCACTTCGTGTTCAACCTTACGAGGTGTTGAGTGTAATGCAATAACGATATAGGTACCAGTAGTAGTTTCAAGCTCGCAGTTACGGGCTTGCTACACGCTAAGAAGGTGTTGGCTAGTGCAAGAAAAAGCCCTCAGCGGTAAGGCTGAGGGCGGATACTTTAGGCTGATGCGCCTTCAACAAGCTGCTTGTCGGGGGTGGAATTATCCTGAAGCGTGGCGCGGCCGCGGCTGCGGCGGGTGATACGCGAGAAAAGGCTTATTTCTTGGTCAAACAGAAACTGAAAGAACAGCTTGGTGTAGGAGCGGTGATGTAACAGCGGTTCGTAGAACTCCGGGGCCAAGGCCTTCAGGCGGGGCAAGTGGTTCCACGGAATAGAAGGCATGTCGTGGTGCTCGTTGTGGTAACCAACGTTCATGTTCACCCCGTTCAGTCGGCCGTAGTAGCTGTAGGTTTCCTGACCCTCATCCAAGGTGAGATAGTGCTCTTGAATCCAGCGGGCCCGAGTGGGTGTAAGCCTACCGAAAACCAGAAGCTAAGGAAAAGGTAACCCAGCGCCACCCAGCCAAAGAAGTACACAATAGCTGCATCGAAAGCCAGTTGCGCCACAATATTGGCCACCACGTACCGGTCGAATACGGCCACTTCGCGGCAACGAATTGTGCGGATTACCTGAAACAGCGGGAAAAAGAACAGCCAAATGGCTTTGCCCACCGAATAGTTCTTGATCAGCTTGGCCTCGTACCAGTCCGGCAAATCGGCATCCAACTCATGCACCCCTTGAAACACATGGTGCTTGATGTGGAAGTTCTTGAAGGAAATAGCCGTTGGGACAACCGAAGCAAAATTGGCCACAATACCGACTGCCACGTTCTGCCACACCTTGCGGAACACCAAGTTGTGCGCCGCCTCGTGAATTACCACAAATAAGGTATGCGAGAAGAACGCGCCCACCAGATAAGCCGCTAGCGCCATTACGTACCAAGGTTGATCGCGAAGTAGCGCCGCCAATACCACTTGGGCCGCTACGCAGGCTATTCCAATCAGAGCAGTAGCGGGCGTGCGCGTCATCAGTTCTTTTACTTCCGGGTGCGCTTTCACAATCTGGCGGGTACGCACACGATGTGGCTCTGGCGTGTCAACCAGAACGAAGGACTTAACGGTGGAGGGCATCAGGTTGGTTGGAAAATGGAGCGTTAGTATAGGTTGTAGGGTAGTAGTAGCACTACTTTCTCGATGTTAACACCGTCTTTTGACGAGCGACAGTAGACCCCGCATCCAACAAAAGTACCTCCATTATAGCAACTCCTACTAGTGGAAAGTGGGAAAAGTAACTACGAGACGTACAGAGTATTGTCCTGTTTAAGCTCAATAACAGCGGAAAAGTTTAGGCGAGAGCCTTTATTTCCAACGCAACAGAACGAGTGAGAGCTTATCGGGCTACAATTAGCTTTTGTCCTGGCTTCACCTCGTCGGTAGTTAAGTTATTGAGCCGCTTCAATTGCTCTACCGTCACGCCCTGGTAGCGGCGCGAAATATTGTAGAGCGTGTCGCCGGCTTGCACCAAATGCACTTTCCGGATGGCTTCCTTTGCAGCAGGTTTCTGAACGGTGGCAATTTTAGGCGCGCGGGCTGGCTTCTGCTGAACAGGTACCGCCGCAACTACCTCCTCTTCTCTAGCGGGAGCTTCTTCTGCCTCTGCGGGTTCAGTAAACACCAGCTTTTGGCCGGGCGATACTTTGATAGAAGTTAGCTTATTCCATTCCATCACCTGCTTTACGCTTAAACCGCGGATCTCGGCAATGCGGCTGAGGTAGTCGCCCTTGCGCACCACGTATTCAGTGGGTAGGCTGTCGTCGGCCACTGCGGTTTCGACTGCCTCTACTGCTTCAATGGCAGGAGCCACAGCGGCAGCGGCGGCATTACGACTTGCACGACCAGAGGTTCTAGTTTCTTTGCTTGCTACTGCTACTTCAGGTGTGGTTTCCACCGCAGTTGGTTCAATAGTCGCTCTCGCCACTTGGCTGCTCACGGCAGGTTTAGCCACAGGCGAAGTCAACCGGGTGGGTACGTTCAACTTGCGTGTGCTGGCCAGGGTTTCGGTAGTTGGAGCCGGTTGGGAAGCCGGGGTAGCCACGGGCACGAATACAACCAGTTGCTTGCCTGGGGCTAAGGGACGGCCTTTGCGCAAGCCATTCCACCGGGCCAACTGGGCTACACTAACATCATACCGGCCCGCCAATGCCGATACGGTTTCGCCCCGGCGTACCGTGTGCCGTACCCGACGGAAGCGGGGGGTGGGCTCAATTTCCTCGCGCGGAGCTCCGCTGGCTGCTAGCAGAGTGCGCGTCGGGAAGGGCTCGACTCCGTTTAGGCGCGCCATCATCGGTGGCATAGGCTGCGGCAGGTCAGTACGGGGCAGGCAGTAATCGAAGAGCGTAGCGCGGTCAACTACGGCAAGTTGGGGCTTGGCTGTAGCTGGTACCTGTACGGTGTACGAGCGGTAGCCAGCCGGCAGGAAATGATGCCGCAGTTCGGGATTGTAGTGCAGTAAAGCCGAGGAATCCTCTAGGCCGCAAGCTTGGCCAAGACGCAGCAAATCGATAGCTCTGCCATTAATCTGCACGGTGTCCATTACTTCGGCATAGCGGTATTTCAACTCCGGCGAGTGTAGCTGGTGGGCCTGCGCGTACTTCATCGAGTACATGATGGCCGTGAAGGTCGGCACGTAGTTGCGCGTCTCCCTTGGCAAGCTAGGATACAGGTCCCAGAAGTTCTTTTTGCCGGTGCGCCGCATCACGCGCTGCATATTGCCCGCGCCCCAGTTATAAGCGGCCAACACCAGTTCCCAGTCGTGAAAAACGCCATACAGATAACGCAGGTGCTTGCAAGCTGCCTCCGTTGATTTCTCTGGGTTCATCCGCTCGTCCACCCACTCGTCGCGGCGCAGGCGCAAATCATTGGCAGTTGGGCCCATGAATTGCCACAAGCCCGTAGCACCAACGTGCGACTTAGCCGTCGGAATCAAGGCCGATTCTACCACTGCCAAGTACTTCAGATCAACGGGCAGATTGTACTTAGCTAGATACTTCTCGAAAAGCGGGAAATACACGTTTTCCCGCTCCAGTACCCGTTGCATGTACTTGCGGTTGCGCTCCGTGAATAACGTCACAAACGACATCACCGATGGGTTGAAGGCGTGGGGCGCGTCGGTTTCTATGCATCCCACCCGGTCGCCTACTAAGTCGTGCAACTCGGGTGGGGTTTGCAACCATAAAAGCCGCACCGAATCAACGGAGGTAGGGGCTGCCACCAACGAATCGGGGAGCAGCAGCGGCAATTCAATAACCTGTGTAGTGTCGTCGGGGCTGCTGGTACGAGGTACTTCTGGCGTCCGTTGGGGGAGCGTCTGACCCGCAGCAGAGCGAGCCATAGCAGTCAGCAAAAGGAGGGTAGAGGCAACGCGAACCGGCCGCAACAACGTTTTCATCAATACAGCAGGGGTTAAGGCATGGCAGGAATCAGGGTCTCCGTCAACGATTTAGCAAACGCTAACAGGTGCTCTTCGCGGAACGCGCCGCTCATCACCTGTAAGCCAATCGGCAAACCAGCCGAATCCTGACCGGCCGGCACCGACACCGCAGGCACCCCGGCAAGGGAAGCCTGTACTGTAAATATATCCGCGAGGTACATGGACAAGGCATCTTTCGTGTTCTCGCCGATGCGGAAGGCTGTAGTAGGCGCGGTGGGCAGGATCAGGAAATCATACTGCCGCAGCAGTTCGTCGGTCTTTTCCTTGATCAAACGCCGCACTTGCTGCGCTTTAGTATAGTAAGCGTCGTAATAATCTGCCGACAACACAAAAGTGCCGAGCAAAATGCGCCGCTGTACCTCCGGTCCAAAGCCTTGGGAGCGAGTCTTTTTGTAGAGCGACTCCAGGTCGGTAGCGTCGGGGGCACGGTAGCCGTACTTCACGCCGTCGAAGCGGCTCAGGTTGGAGCTGGCTTCGGCCGTGGTCAGAATATAGTACGTCGGTACCATGTAGTCGAGGTATGGAAAATCTACCGCATCTACCACGTGGCCCTGGCCGCGCAAAGCTTCCAGGTTTGTTTCTAAAGCCTCTTTGATTTCAGAGTTCAGACCCGGCCGTTCTACTGCGTCGCGGATGTATCCGATGCGGTAGTGCGGAGCAGGCTCTAGCAACTGGCTGTAAGCAGGTACTTCCCGCTGGCTGGCTGTGCTGTCGAAATTATCGGCGCCGGCCATTATTTCCAGCAGCAGCGCCGCATCATCTACCGAGCGAGTTAGCGTTCCAATCTGGTCGAACGAAGAAGCATACGCCACGAGGCCGTAGCGTGAGATCCGAGAATACGTCGGCTTGAAGCCGATTACGCCACAGAAAGCCGCTGGCTGACGTACCGAACCACCGGTATCGGAGCCAATCGAAGCCAAACACATATCGGCTTGCACGGCCACTGCCGAGCCACCCGAAGAGCCGCCCGAAACCCGCTCCTCGTCGATAGCATTGCGCACCGGCCCGAAGTACGAAGACTCATTGGAGGCGCCCATAGCAAACTCGTCGCAGTTCTGCCGGCCAATAAAAATAGCATCCTCATCAAGCAGCCGCTGCACCGCCGTAGCCGTGAACAACGACTTGAAGCCGTCGAGGATGTGGCTGCTGCTCTGCAAAGAATGGTCTTTGTAAGCCAGCACATCTTTTAGGCCGATAACCATACCGGCAAGCTTGCCAGCTGTTCCGGCCGCTAATTTAGCGTCAACGGCTTCGGCTTGAGCACGGGCTTCTTCGGGCCATACTTCCAGAAAAGCATTCAAGCGGCCATTCCGCCGCTCGATGTTATCTAGGTAATACTCCACGAGCTGACGGCAGGTCGTGTTGCCTGCCGTCAGCTCGTTACGAACTTCCGTGAGAGAATGAAAGCGTCTCAAATTCTAGAAATCAGTTAGGACATTTGGTCTAGACGAGGCCGTTCGGCGGACGTCGGAGCGGGAACTGTTTGGTCTGCACTCGAAGTATGAGTTACGGGCGCAGAGTAGGAGGTACTAGGTGAGCTGTAGGTCGGCTCCGTTTGCGTGTATGCGTCGTCGGGCAGCTGCTCCGGCGCCGGTGTGGGAGTTGACGGCGCAATATAGTTCTGATTGAACTGTTGCTGATACGGTTGCTGCTGCTGCGACTCCACGTGGTTTTCAAATTCACTGCGGATTTCGCGCGAGGCATCCTTGAATTCCCGAATGCCTTTGCCTAATCCCCGCGCTAATTCTGGTATCTTGTTGGCACCAAAGAAGACGAGGATGACGACCATAATAAGCAGCATCTCACTGCCCCCGATGTCGCCGAGAAACAAAAGTGGTGTATGCATGACGATCTGCTAATTAAAAACGTGGCTGGTTAGGCTCGTTCGGGTTACGGGGGGTAGTTTGGTCGCGATACTCTGGCTTTTCCTCTTTCGAAGCGTCTTTGAACTCCCGGATGCCCTGGCCCATACCACGGAACAGTTCCGGAATACGCTTGGCGCCAAACAGCAAAACAATAACAAAAATGATTAGCAGAATTTCGGTCGTACCGAAGTTGCCAATCAGGAAAAGCGAGGAAAACTGCATAGAAAAAGGCTGTATAAGCCGGTTTGAAGTGGAAAGCCTGAGATACGCATACGGATGCTAAGCAGGATTGGTAAAGATACCCCATAATTTTAAAATGGGGCCTCAACGAGTAGCCGCGCTATATTAGTAAGCTGCCAATCTAAGTTATCATTGTGATGCGTACATGAAGTTCAGTTCATCGTAGTATGAGCAATGTTTATCGGGTAATTTCTCATGTCTAAAGTCGAAAATTGGAGGTTGATCGGTTTCATATTCTATTTACAGTCTCTAAATCTGTTTACGTACAGATGTTGCTCGGCTTGATAGGTAAAGTCAAAAGCCGACTTTTTTGTGAATGCCGCCCAAAATGAACACAGCCGCCAAAATTACCCGCCCATCTGTATCATCATTGCAGCAGCCTGATGAAAACGAACGGCTCGAAGTACTGCGCAACTACCAAATCCTAGATTCGCCGCCCGAAAAGGCTTTCGATGATCTAGTTCGGTTAGCTGCTTATATCTGTGGCACAACCATTTCGCTGGTATCTTTAATAGATGCAGAGCGGCAATGGTTCAAGGCCAACCTTGGGTTGGAGCGGTTCTCGGAAACGCACCGAGACGCCGCCTTCTGCCAATACGCCATGCTCTCAGATGACGTGTTTGAGGTGTCAGACACCACCCTGGACCCATTGTTTCAGCAGAATCCGCTGGTAGTCAGCAATCCTAATATTCGTTTCTATGCGGGTGCAGCGTTGGTTTCACCCGAAGGGCTGCCACTTGGAACCATCTGTGCCCTCGACACGCAGCCTCGCTCCCTTAATGATCAGCAACGCGAAGCCATGCGCATTCTGGCGCGCGAGGTGGTAGCGCACTTGGAATTGCGCCGGGCCCGGCTGCAACTTGAGCAGGAGCAGCAAAAACTAGAGGGCTTGCTGCGGATGGCCAATAACGCGGCCGAAACCATGTTCGTAGGCAGCCGCAACGAAATATTCGTCAAGCAAGACCATAAGTTGGTCCGGGTACACACCAATGATATTCGGTACGTAGAGGCTTTGGGTGACTACGTAAATATTTATACTTCGCGGGAGCGGTATACGGTCTACAGCACCATGAAAGAATTGGAGGCTAAGCTTCCTCTCCGCGAATTTGCCCGAGTACATCGCAAGTACATAGTTTGCTTGGATCGTATCACTTCCATTGAAGGAGACATCATGCTGGTAGACAACGGGCGGGGCACCGACCGTCAAGTTAATCCTACGCCTGTTCCGATCGGTAACTCCTACAAAGCAGCTCTGTTAAGCCGATTAAATCTTATTTAATAGTTTCTTCGAATAACCGAGCACAAAGTCGGATAAAACGCTTCATTCGCCGGTAAAAAGAGGGCTTTCGGCGAATTTGCAACAATAAAAATCGTCCAATCTTCTATCTTTCGTCATGTTATCGGAGTAGCCCCGCTGTACGACCTCTATTTATAAGTCTAGTGCAGCCCGGAGATACTGGTAGCTAAGTTTGTTTTCATAGCTCAGAAAGACACCGCACTTTGTGCGGTGTTTTTTTTGCTGGTTAATGAACGTACTGATAACCACGGTTATGTGATCTTAATAGAAGCTATCCAATAGGTAGCTCAATGCAAAGAATACGGCCTGCAGAAATAAAGATTGGAAAAATACAAAAGTACCTAGTAGACGATTGCTACTTATTTAGCGGCGTCCAATCCAGTTTTCAGGGTTTAGATTAGCGCTGTTGCGCCACACTTGAAATTGAACTTCGGAAGTGCCATCAGGATCAGTGTAAACGGTACCAATCGGCTGGCGCATCTTCACTATCTGGCCCTCGCTTACGCTTACACCGCGGAGTTTGGCATACACCGTGAAATACTCGCCATGCTGAATCATGACGATGTTGTTCATGCCAGGTACGTTGGCCACGGTAAGCACCTTGCCATCGAAAATGGCTCGGACTTGTTCGCCAGCACTGGTCTGGATATCGATGCCCCGGTTCTCTACCACCACGTTTTTGAGTACTGGGTGATTGTGCCGCCCGAAACGCTGGGAGATAAAGCCTTTTGATACCGGCCACAGCAACCGTCCGCGGTTATCGGCGAAAGACGACGAGAGTTCGGCTGTCTCCGGTGTAAGCGTAACCCGATCGGTACGAGTAGGAGCTTCTTCTTCGGGGAAGCATCCGAATAAGTCCGTGAAGGTGCATCAGAAGCGCGGCCTGCGGCAGCAGCGGCCCGTGCTGCCCGTTCACGGGCGGCGGCCCGCGCGGCAGCTTTGGCGGCGGCTACACGGGCGGCACGGGCAATTTCTTCCCTTACCCGTTCCGCAATCAAATTGTCAAGACGACTAACAGCCAGTTGTCGTTTGGCTAGCTCTTCGCGTAGGTTTTGCTCTTGCTGGCTGAGCTTGGTTACTACTTGGTCCTGCTGGGTTTTCATAGTCAGCAGGTTGTTTTTCTCGGCTACTTGAGTGTTGAGTAGGCTGCCTTTCTCTTGCTTCTTGGTTTGAAGGCCGGTTAGCTGTTGACTAAGGCGTTGCTGAGTACCTGCAATTTGGGCGGCCTGGGCCTTGCGCACTTCCGCATACTGCCGGATGTAGCGGAGCCGCAGCATAAACTGGTTGAACGACTCGGCCGCAAACAGGAACATGATGCGGTTGTAGCTGTTGGCCGTTTTCGAAGCCGAGTAGATTAAGCGGCCGTACTCTGCCTTCAACTGGTCTAGACTCTGGCGAGTTTTCTGCACCTGCTGCTCTGTTTGCTGCACATCGGTTTCGATGTAGCGCAGCTCCGACGAGATATTGCGAATAACACCTTGCTGGACCGTCAGCTTTTCCTTTAGGGCATTTAGCTGACCCAACGACGCCTCCTTCTGACGCTGGGTCTGCTCCAGAATGCGGCTGGTTTCGCGAATGCGGCGCAAGGTAGCACGCCGCTCCCGCTCAAGCTGGGCCTTCGATTTGGGGCGGTGCTACTGCGGCGTCGGGTGCTGGAGGTGCGGCGCTGCTGGGCTTGGACGTCGCCGCTGGGCGCGGGAACACCAAGCCAGACGGCGACGAGCACAACTAGCAGCCAGTGCTTACTTTTTGCGAGCATAGCCTTTCGGAATGGAGAAAGGAAACAGCAATCGTTCCTTATCCACGTCAACATTGCGGTACGTAATAGTGAGCTTGGACGGGGCCGTTTGTCCTTGTTGGAGCGTTACAGTTGCCGTGTGGGCAAAGGGACTCGGGTTACGCTCCAAGACTTGAAAGTCTGAATAGTTTACTGTTACCGTGTTCTTCGTGGTGGTGTCGCGCACGGCAAGCTGCTGTACTCGGCCTTGACCAAGCTCAATCAATTGCTCTACCAGTAGGCCTGCCTGCTCATAATTTACTTTCTGCGTGGCGCCTTCCGTACTTACTTTCGGTGATGTTTGCTCACTTATAGGAGCTAAATAGTTGCCAAGTAGCAACGCTTGTAGCATATCGAAGTTGACAGGGACGTTGAGGCGCTTACTAAGGTAAGCGTAGTCGCCGGCGTAGTACTCACGATGCAGTTTGTCGAGCACTTGTACGGAATCCTGCGTGATATACGCCCGGAACCCTTCAAATCCAATCAAGGAAGCCGAAATCCAGATAACACTGTCTTTGCGGATGCGGATATTGAGGTTGCCACCTTGCTGCTCGAATTGCGCTTTGCCTTTCGCCGACAGAAAACGGAAGTCCACATTTTTAGCCCGTATAGCCTCGGGGACCGGCCGGGTAGAAGAAGGTTGCTTGGAAGTAGTCGGAAATATTTTGCGGTTACAGCTACTGAGGGCAGTAGCGGCTAGTAGCAAGCCTAGGGCAATGCGTTTACTCATACAGTTTCTTGTCTTTGATCTTGCGGTCGATCAGCTCTGATGTTCCGCCGTTTTTCTTGGCGCGTAACCATTCAGCGTGCGCCTTGTCTTTCTCGCCGAGCTGATAAAGCACGTCGCCGTAGTGCTCGATTACGGTGCCATCCTTGCTAGTTTGCAACGCTTTTTCCAAACTCTGGCGGGCACCCGCGTAGTCTTTTTGCTTGTAAAGCACCCAAGCATAAGTGTCGAGGTAGGTGTCGTTTTCAGGAAATTGCTTCACCAACTTGCCCGCCATTTCCTTGGCCCGGTCCAGCTTCTCACCTCTTATTGAGAGGAAGTAGCTGTAGTTGTTGAGCGCCTGGGCATTGTTGGCATCAAAGGTTAACGCGGCTTCGTAGGCAGCGTCCGACTTTTTGTAGTCCTTCAATTCATGGTAGGCGTCGCCAAGCTGGGTATCGAACTGGGCCAGTAGCTCAGGGTTGTCGGTGGCTAGCTTACGGCCATACTCCAACGACTTCACTCCTTTGGTGGGCTGCTTTTTCAGCATGTAGCCCACGCCGTTGTAGAACCAGAGCGGCGCTTGGTTGGGAAACAGTTCTAGCGCCCGCTCAGAGTGCGTGAGTAGGGAGTCCGTTTGGTTGAGTTCGGCATCAATGAGTACCACCTGCTGCCAGATCTGGTAGCGGCTGTTATCGTATTTGATAGCCTGTAAATAATTATCCCGGGCGTCCTTCTTGCGGTTTGCCAGCGTCTGAATGTCGCCGGCTACGGAGTAGGCTTTGGCGTCTTTCGGATGCACCCGGATGGTAATAGCGGCCAAATCCAAAGCAGTTTGCTCTAACTTGGGATTCGGCAGTTGCTTGATGAAGTCCACTAGCACGCGCACTTTGTCGTCGATGTCGAGGCCGGGGCTTTCAAAGGCGAGCTTGATTTGCTTTTCCGACTCTGCCGCGTTGCCTTGCTGACGGTACACGTCGGCCATGATCATGTGCGCCTGCGGATTCTCGGGGTCGGTGCGTAGTGCCTGTTGCGCCACCCGCAGAGCATCCGGTAGGCGGTTGTTGGCGGCGTACATTTCGGCTTGGGCCAGCACGTACCGAATTTCGTCGGGGTTGGCTTTGATCAAGACTTCGCCTTCCTGTAGAGCTTTGTCTAAGTTATTCTGCTTGAGGTAGATCTGCTGCTTCTTAAACGATACCTCATCGAGCGCTCCGAATTGCTTTTCGGCCCGCTCTAGCGTTGCCAGCGCCTCAGTTAGCTTGCCCTGCGCCAAGTACAGATCAGCCAAGTTGAAGAGATAGTACCCCGAGTCGGGCACGTCTTGGATCAACTGGGCGTACACTTTCGTGGCTTGATCATACTGCTTCTGCGAAGCATAGATCTGGGCCAGGAGCAGGTAATAGTAAGCGTTTTTGGGTTCGAGCTTTACGGCTGCCTGCGCAAAGTTGGTGGCATCCTTGAGGTTTCCGCTAAGCAGATTGGTTTCCGCTATTTTGTAACTAATGGCGGCGTTGGTCGGGTTGAGTGCGTACGCCTTCAGCAGCCTTTCCAGCGCTTTATTATAATCTTCGAGCAGCACGTACTTCACGCCGTCTACGAAGAAAGACTCACTCATGCCTCTGTCCCTATCGGACAGCTGCCGCTGCTGGCTGGCCTCTTCTAGCTCAGCGCGACGGGCTAGCTCTTTCCGCTCTTTGCGGCTGAGCTTGCCAGGTTTATTTGGCTTGGCCTCCCGCACTTTATCGGCGGGGCAGGCGCAGAGGGTCGCTGCTGGCCCTGGCCTGGCTCAGCGACTACCAACAAACTCAGAGCCAGTGAAAAAGAAAGAAAAACGCTACGCATGAATGCAGAAGTGCGGGACAAGCCGCCGGTCAAGGAAAACAGAACGAGGTGAAGATACCCAAAACAATGGAGCCAGCCCCGCACCTCTGCGTAACGTAAGCAACTACGAAATTATCATACGCGCAACGTGTTGTAGTCGCCCAAGCTTAGGTCTTGGGGAGTACTAGCCACGGTGGCAAAGTTGCCAATCATGGAATTGGTTACGTTGGCGTGCAATACCGTTGCCGACTGCTGCACAATAGAATTGGACACCACTGAGCTCCGAACGTTGCTTTGACTGCCGAGAGATACGTGCGGGCCTACCACCGAATCGGTAATAGTAACGCCCTCACCGATATAAACCGGCGGAATCAGCACAGAGTTTGTCACTTTCGCAGATTCAGCTACTAGCGGTTCTCCGCGCTCCTGCAAGTACTCTAGGTAGCGCTGGTTGGTGTAAACGGTAGCGTCTTTATTGCCGCAGTCCAACCATTCGGTCACGCGGCCGGGCACGAAGGTTGTGCCCTTGTTCTTCATGTTTTCGAGGGCGTTGGTGAGCTGAAACTCGCCTTTGTCCTTGATGTCGTTGTCGAGCAGGTACTGTAGCTCTTGGCGCAAGTACTCACCGTCTTGGAAGTAATAGATGCCGATGATGGCGAGGTCGGAAACAAACTCAGTAGGCTTCTCCACGAAGTCGGTAATCTGGCCTTGCTCGTTGAGCTTCACCACGCCAAACGGCTTGGGGTCCTCTACTTTCTGCACCCAGATAGTGCCGGGAACATTAGTATCGAGCGTAAAGTCCGCCTTGAATAAGGTATCGGCAAAAGCAACCACTACGGGGCCGGTCAGGGCCGACTGCGCGCACAGGATGGCGTGCGCCGTGCCGAGGGGCTCGTCTTGGTAGTGGATAGTGCCCTTGGCACCCACCGATTCGGCAATTTTCACCAAGCTTTTCTCTACTTCCGCCCCGAAGCGGCCAATAATGAAGGCTACTTCCTGCACCGGTTCACCGCATACTTTCGCAATGTCTTCCACCAGACGCTGCACAATCGGTTTGCCCGCAACCGGAATAAGAGGTTTTGGAACAGTAAGCGTGTGGGGGCGCATGCGCTTGCCCATGCCGGCCATCGGGACAATGATTCTCATGTGTTGAATAGTTGAAAGGTTGGAAGGGAAGGTTACTTATTGAAGGGTGGTGAATGTCAAGGTAGGAATGGCACAAGCGAAAACTAGGCAGCTATGCTATAGACAAGACTACTAGCTTGCACCGGTGCTGCCGTAGCCCCCGCACCGCGGGCGGTTTCGCTCAGGGCCTCGGTTGGCTGCCAAGCAATTATTTCGTGGCGAGCCACTACTAGCTGTGCAATACGCTCCCCATCCTGCACCACAAACTCGGTGTCGGACAAGTTAACCAATAGCACCTTCAGCTCGCCACGATAATCGGCGTCGATGGTGCCCGGGCTATTCACGATACCGATACCGTGCTTGTACGCCAAGCCGCTGCGAGGCCGCACCTGCACCTCATAGCCAACTGGAATTTCCAGAAACAGACCCGTCGGAATAAGGGCACGTTGCAATGGCTTCAACGTAACGGACTCGCTGAGGTTGGCCCGAACATCGAGGCCCGCGGCATGGGCCGTCTGGTACTCGGGCAATGGGTGGCGGGAGCGGTTGATAACGGGTATCTGCATGCGGCAAAGGTAGTTTCTGGTTTCAATTAATTGGATTGCCAGCAATCAAGTGTACGTTACGAGTTGCCGGTACGCTTTCCGAAGCCAGTCATCAGTGGTAACCGGCAACCTGTACGTACACTCACTGCCTCATCGGGCCAGCAAGCGGTGTGGTTTTTCAACCAGCACTACCAATCCCAAGAAGCCGGCGCACAGCACCAAATGCCAAAAGTGGCGCACCCAATAATCATCGAAGGAAACAAACCATCCGAGCGCCACCACTCCCGATGCTACCAGTAGCCACGTCAGTAGGCGCCCTACCGGGTAAGGTACCGGGAAGTGCCGTTCACCCAGCCGCCAACAAATGGCGGCCATCATAAAGTAGCAGGCTAGGGTGGTGAGGGCGCAACCCATATAGCCGAGCACCGGAATCAGCAAAATGTTCAGCACGATGGTGAGTACGGCGCCGGCCCCCCAATGTAGGTGCCGTAATAGGTTTTGTCGGTAAGCTTAAACCACACCGACAGATTCCAGTACACACCCAAAAATAAGTTGGCTAGCAGCAATACGGGCACTACTGCAATGCCTTCGCGGTATTCGGCACTGCGCAAAAAATGTTTGGCAAAGTCTTCGAGGTTGACGCTGATAAAGACGAAAATAAAAGCGCAGCAGAGTGTGAACCACTTCAAAACCAAGGCAAACGTAGCCGGAGAGTTCTTTTCGGTGCTCTGCGAGAAGAAGAACGGCTCGGCAGAGTAACGGAAGGCCTGAATAACAAGGCTCATGAAAATGCTCAGCTTATAGCACGCCCCGTAGATACCCGCTACCGTCTCGCTGCTCTTGCCCGGGTAAAATCCCTCCGGTAGCCAGGCCGGCAGCAAAATCCGGTCGAGCGTTTCGTTTACCATGCCGGCCAGTCCCATCAACATAATAGGATAGGCATATACCAGCATCGGCCGGATGCTTGCTACGTCAATGTTGAAGCGGAAGGCGGCTAGTTCGCGCGCCAGGAGTAGCAATGTGAACGCACTAGCAGCTAGGTTCGACAAAAACACGTAGCCAACCCCAATGCTTGGGTCATAGATGCGCGCTATCAGGGGCTGAAGTACAGTCAGGTATTCGCCCGCCATGATATCGGGGCACACGATGATGAAGAACAGATTTAAGGCTACGTTCAGCACGATATTAGCCATGCGAATAGCTGCAAACTTCTGGGCCTTGTTCTCTAGGCGCAGCCGCGCAAACGGAATAGCCGCCACCGCATCGAGACCTAGAATAAGCGCCAGCCAAACTGCATACCGCTCTTGTCCTGACGGCAGCTTTAGCAGCCGCAGCAACGCGCCTGCCTGCCACGCCAGCAGCCCCGAAAACACAATGCTGCTCACGATTAGCAAGCTCAGCACCCGGCTGTATAGTAGTTGGCGGTCGGTGCCGGGGCGGGAAGCAAAGCGGAAAAAGGTTGTTTCGAGCCCGTAAGTGAACAGCACGTTCAGAAATGAAACGCAGGCGTACAGGGCCGTCACAATACCGTACTCGGCCGCGGCGAACCGTCCGGTATACACTGGCACCAGCAGGTAAGTCAGCACGCGCCCCACAATGCTGCTGATACCGTACACGGCCGTCTGCGAAGCAAGACGCTTGGCAATTGAACTCATAATAGTCAGTGTCTTCCTGCTTGGGCAGGAACGTCTTGTGCGATAGTTGGCTGAAAAAGTAGTGAGCCTACTACCTCGAAAGGATAGGTACTCCTATAAAAGGAATGTTATTTACCGGTGAAAGCAGCCGGCCGCTTCTCTAGAAAGGCTTGCGTGCCTTCCTTGAAATCTTGCGATACAAAACAGCGGGCAAAAGCATTAGCCTCCGTTTGATATCCCTGCCGGTCATCGGCGAAGTAAGCATTCACACTGTCGATAACCAGCCCAATGGCTAGTGGCGCCTTCGTGAGAATACGACCAAGTAGTTCGCGCGTGAATGCGAGCAAGTCGACAGCGGGCACCACATGGTTGACCAAGCCAAGACGTAAGGCTTCGTCGGCTTTTACCATGTCGGCTGTCATCATTAGCTCTAACGCTTTGCCTTTACCGATTAGCTGTGTCAGGCGCTGCGTGCCACCATAACCCGGAATCAACCCTAAGTTCACTTCCGGCTGACCGAAACGGGCATTGTCGGCGGCAATCCGCAAGTGGCAGGCCATAGCTAACTCACAACCGCCCCTAGCGCGAAGCCGTTTACGGCGGCTACTACAGGCTTCGGGCTTTCTTCTATCATGCAGAATACCTCTTGCCCATGTTCGGAAGCCCGGCGAGCAAGTGGCTCGCTCAAGGCGGCTAGCTCGGCAATATCAGCACCGGCGACAAAGGCCTTCTCGCCGCTACCCGTCAGAATGATGCCTCGTACATGCTGGTCGTCGAGGGCCTGTTGCATGGCCTTCCCGATTTCAGTGATAGTGGCGTTGTTGAGAGCGTTGAGCTTGGTTGGCCGATTTAGCGTGATGGTCAAAATGCCGCTTTCGGCATCGAGGTCATAGAGCAGATTTTCGAAAGAAGCCATGCAGAAAAGTGGAGTGGCGGTAGCAGGATGCCAGCAAAGATAGCCTAAATCGGGAGGCAGAAGCCGGTATTCGCTAGCTTGAACGAGGTATTAAGCGGGGAGAAGCCCTGATCCAGCGAAAAGCAGTTTTCGCTTTAAACGAGTGCATTACCTTTGTATAAACCACGGCCGAGGTATTAAGAATAAAGTATATTAGCCCCAATCAGTTGTCTTGTCTCACCACAAAATTTACAAGCACATGGGGTTTGTTTCCGAATTCAAAGAGTTTATTTCCAAAGGAAATGTGCTCGATCTGGCAGTAGGCGTTATTATCGGAGCTTCGTTTGGCAAGATTGTAACTTCGCTTACCGATGACATCTTGATGCCCATATTAAGCTTCTTAACTGGCGGAAAAGATTTCACCGATTGGTTTATCGCCCTTGATGGTAGCAGCTACAATACGCTGAAGGCCGCGAAGGATGCTGGTGCTGCCACCGTGAATTTTGGCTTGTTCTTGACTGCTGTCATTGATTTCCTTCTCATTGCTTTTGCAATTTTCTGGATTGTTAAACTTGCGAATCGTTTTAAGAAGCCCGTGGAAGTAGTAGTAGCTGAACCAGCGCCTACCAAAGACCAAGCGCTACTAATAGAAATCCGGGATGCGCTACGTAGTCGTACCTAGCTGTTGTATTGTTGGTTTGTTGTTGTAAAGTCTGTAAAGCCGGTTTTCGCCCGCATGTAGTCTGGGCGAAAACCGGCTTTTTATTCACCTTTTAGTTGTTTGGTTTTTCTCCTTTATGAGAACAACTATTCTCTCTTTCGCCAGAAAGTTTTTGTTATTAAGCTTGCTGTTGGGGCTTTATAGTAGTGCACACGCGCAAAATTACGCGCCTTATCGAGCCCCAACCCCACCAGCCGCTTTCCGAATTGCGGCCGATGAAGACACAATCCGTGGTTGGCGACGTGGGGGAGATGGTACACTTAATTTCAGTCAAGTTAGTTTAAGCAATTGGGCGCCTGGAGGTCAAAGCTCGCTTTCGTTGCTAGCGCTAGGCAATGCCTACGTGTACTTCCGCGGCGAAAACCACACGTTTGCGGTAGCTACCAACTTGGTGTACGGCTTGCTGAAAGCCGGCAAATCCAAAGTGCGCAAAAACGATGATCGGTTGGAGCTAAATGCCCGCTATGCTCGCAACTACGCCAACAAGTGGTCCTATGCCGCACAGTTAAACCTTAAAACGCAGCTCACGCCCACCAAAGACATAACCAAACCAGATTCGCTGTTGTCGAAATTCTTCGCGCCGGCCTACATCTTGGCTTCAGTAGGCTTTGAATACAAACCTAGCGACGACTTTTCACTGTTTTTGTCGCCAGCAACAGGCAAGTTCACGGTAGTAAACGACCAACGGCTGGCCGATGTAGGGGCTTTCGGCGTGAAAGCTGCCCGGCTTGATGCTGATGGGCTGCCCATAATTGGTAGTGGCGAACGGCTTCGTGAGGAGCTAGGTGCCTACCTGAACGTGCGCTACCGGCGGAGTTTGATGACCAACATCACGTATCAGACGCGGGTAGAACTGTTCAGCAATTACTTCCATAACCCGCAAAACGTGGATGTGAACTGGGAAAATTTGCTGGATTTCAAAGTCAACAAATTCTTTAGTGCCAGCGTTGCTACCGCACTAGTATACGATGATGATGTTTTGGTGCCTCTTAACGCCGACAAACAAAACAGCGACTTCACCGCCCAAGGCCGACGAATTCAATTCAAAGAAACGTTAGGTATAGGGCTGACTTACAAGTTTTAAAGAATTTGAACTAACTTAGCATGCCACCCGTTGCCGCGCCAGAAACCTACTCTACCTGCCGCAAGCAGCAGTTGCTTATCTACCTTTCTCTGAGCATGAAAAATTTTTTAGCTGCCGCGCTTCTGGTTGCCGCAAGCTTCTTAAGCCGCCCCGTGCACGCCCAAACTTCATCTATTACTTCCACGGAGCCGGGTAGTCAAGCTAGTGAGCAAGGCACACGCAAGCGTAAGGCTACCTCCTCGGACATTGCCAACATGCAGCGCCGCATGAACATGAACCCCGACGATGCGAAGCGCGACCAGCAAATGGAGTTGCTGCAAGCTCGGGCAGGCGGCAGTTCTAACACCAGCTTTGGCCGCGCCTCAGGACCTGCCCGACAGTACGAGAAAGGATCAGGCGGCTTTACAGTGCGTAAGTTCAAAGCGAGTAAGCACGCTAGGAACGCCATGATGAAGAAAGGGCAGAGCCGCCCAGCTATGGGTATTGATCCCAAAGGCAAACCGCTGAAACACAAAAAGAAAAAGCACTTCCTGTCTTTTTGAGATAGCGCTTAGCTTCTAGCTATACTCTGCGACGCTCAGATACCACAAGTTTGTGTCACGATAAAAGAAAAAGCCCCACTGCACAGCAGCGGGGCTTTTTGCGTCTTTAGTGAAATCGAGGCCACCGTTCGCCCCCGGCTCAGCTAAAGAAGACGCGGATGATAGCTTAGTTGAAACTAGAAGCTACCTCATGTTCTCGCTTGCAGTAGTTGGCAGTAGCATCATCCGCCCATCCAATGCGTGGTAAGTGGCTGTCAAGGTTTTGTAGTGCCTTGCTAGTAGTCTTATCGGTTACCAACAATGGGTTGCTGAGCGACAGATAACATACAGGAGCTGGCAAGCAGCTATTGTAGAAGGTAGTTTGGGCCTTAGCTATGGAAGCAGTTGCGCGAGCCATGGGTCACAGACGTTACTAGTGGAAGGACGTGACGCTTAACGGACAGAAAGTGGAAAGCTTGCAGTGCCCGTTGAGTCTTTAGTATAAGAATAAAAGATTGCCACTGTGTAATAAGACGGTATGTACCCAATAGAGCATTCAATAACTAATGCACTTGATCTTGCGAAAACCGGAGTTAAAACTTTGCAGTAACACCTAACTTCATATAACTCATATCATAACCTAGCTCAGTGAATACTCCAACCTTGTCGGTCAGTAAGTAGCGTCCACCCGCAAAAATTCCTACCTCGAGGTTCGCTCCGCCATAAGAATCCTTCAGCGCATCGTCGTCATAATCGTTGGAGTAGTTCTCGATACGAGCCGCCAAACTCAAACCAGCGTAGGTATCAAACTTGGGGTTAGCCGTGAAGTTGTAGTGATAAGCTCCGCGGGCGGCTACATAAATGTTGGTCCATTTGGCTTTATAAGAAGACCATTCATAGCTATACGACTTGTAACCAAGTAAACCGCCCACACTAATAACGCCAGGACCAATTCCGTCGACAATACCCTTTTCCACTGACAAGCTAAGAGCCGGCGAGGACTTTGTGCTTCCGCCAAAATTTAAGCCGTAGCCATACCCTATCCCCAATCCTAATCCTAGGTTCACTGCCACGGTCCCCTTGTTGAAGGAAGGGGCCTTTTGGGGCTCAACTCCCGGTATTTCTAGCTTAACGGAATTGGTGGAAGCAGACGTGCTTGAAGTTTCTGCAGTGGCCGGGGGAGTGGTAGCTGGCTGTGTAGCAGGTTTTGAAGCCGGACGAGAAGTGCTTGAGCTAGCGCGCGTCGTGGTAGGCTTGGCCGTGCTAGAGGCTTTGGTAGCAGCAGGCTTGGTCGCAGTCGTTTTCGAGGTTGTAGTGGATTTAGTTGCCTTTGTAGAGGTTTTGGTTTGAGCTAATGCTGTAGTGGCTAGCCCTGTTGTTAAAAGCAGAAGTGTTAAGGTTATTCTCATGCAGAGCGGAAAGATTTAATTCAACTATTTCTTAATGTGATACAAAGCTAGACGTGTATTCGACTGGTGTCAATAACATGATGATGTGACAACGTCCAAGATAGGATTAGCAGTACATAGCGTCTTGCCAATTACTAGCAACAAGCTTGGGCTTAGCGAATAGATGCTGCAAGATGTAACCCTAACTGCAACCGAAAATACTTTTAGCTCGAAAAGCCTGAAATGAAAAACGCCTCAACTGCTAACAGTTGAGGCGTCTAACAAATCTATTTGTACTTGAAGCTTAGGCTACAATGTACGCTTCACTTCTTTTTCTTCGAAGCCTTCGATGTTGTCTCCCTCTTGCAGGTCATTGAAGCCTTTCAGAGAAATACCACACTCGTAGCCTTGGCGTACTTCCGACACATCGTCTTTGTAACGCTTGAGGTCTTGGATTTCGCCTGAGTACACCACAATACCGTCGCGTACAAGCCGCACTTTGGTTTTGCGAGTGAAAGTTCCTTCCGTCACCATGCAGCCACCAATGGAGCCTACTTTGGTAATGTTGAACACCTGACGAATTTCGGCGTTGGCCACTACCACTTCCTGCACCGTTGGGGCTAGCATGCCTTCCATAGCATCCTTCACCTCGTTGATAGCATTGTAGATGATAGAGTAGAGACGGATATCGATCTGCTCTTGCTCAGCCAATTTACGGGCACTCTGCGAAGGCCGCACCTGGAAACCAATGATGATGGCGTCGGAGGCCGATGCCAGCAATACGTCGGATTCCGAGATGGCACCCACGCCTTTGCTAAGGATGTTCACCGAAACTTCCGGCGTGCTCAGCTTCAGCAAAGAGTCGGCCAGTGCTTCCACCGAACCATCCACGTCACCTTTCACGATGATGTTGAGCTCTTTAAACGAAGCCAGTGCCAAACGACGACCAATCTCATCGAGCGTGATGTGCTTCTTGGTACGCATGGTTTGCTCACGCGACAGCTGCTGACGCTGGGTGGCTAGTTCCCGCGCTTCACGCTCGGTTTCCATCACCTGAATCTTGTCGCCGGCTTGAGGAGCACCTGTCAGACCAAGTACCTGTACCGGTGTAGCCGGCCCAGCTTGCTTCATCTTTTTGCCGCGGTGGTCGGTCATAGCCTTTACGCGGCCGTAGTGCGGACCTGCCAGTACCACGTCACCTACTTTCATGGTACCAGTCTGTACCAGGATGGTAGTTACATAGCCGCGGCCTTTGTCCAACGAAGCTTCAATAACGGCACCTACTGCACTACGATCTGGGTTGGCCTTCAGCTCCAAAATTTCGGCTTCTAGCAGCACCTTTTCCAACAGATCATCGATACCAAGACCTGTTTTGGCCGACACTTCCTGCGATTGATATTTGCCACCCCATTCTTCTACAAGAACGTTGATAGCAGATAGCTCTTCACGGACTTTGTCAGGGTTAGCACCCGGCTTGTCGATTTTGTTAAGTGCAATAACAATCGGTACGCCAGCTGCCTGTGCGTGATTGATTGCTTCCTTCGTCTGTGGCATAACCGAGTCGTCGGCTGCTACCACGATGATGGCAATATCGGTGATCTTGGCACCGCGGGCACGCATTGCGGTAAACGCTTCGTGACCTGGAGTGTCAAGGAAGGTGACACGCTTGCCCGATTTGGTCAGCACATCGTAGGCACCAATGTGCTGCGTGATACCACCGGCTTCGCCTTTGGCTACGCTGGCGCTCCGGATGTAGTCAAGCAACGACGTCTTACCGTGGTCAACGTGACCCATAATGGTCACAATAGGAGCACGGGGCTGCAGATCTTCGTCGTTGTCTTCAATCTCGATAACCGTATCCTCTTCCTCTGCACTCAGGAATTCTACGTCGTAACCAAATTCGTCGGCAATAACCGTGATGGCTTCTGCGTCGAGGCGCTGGTTGATGGACACGAACATGCCCATGTTCAAGCACACCTTGATAACCTCGTTGACCGACACGTCCATCAGCGAAGCCAAGTCATTGGCCGAAATAAATTCGGTTACTTTCAGCGTCTTGGCATCCAGCTCGTTTTGGGCGCGTTGGGCTTCACGGTCTTCCGCTACACCAGCACGCTTGTCACGCCGATACTTAGCACGGTTGTTCTGGTTGCCCCCACGGCCACCACTGAGTTTAGCCAGCGTAGCCTTGATTTGCTCCTGGATTTGCTTTTCATTTTGCTCGGGAGTGAGCGGTACAGCTGGTGCTTGACGCTGTGCTGCTTGGCCAGTACCTGTAACCCGGGGCGCATTGTTAAGTGGCCGCTGGTTGGTATTGTTGCTACTGTTGTTGCCACGTGGGCCAGTACCCGTAGGACGGTTGCCCTGGTAGCCCGGGTTTTGTCCTTGTTCGGGGCGTTGGCCTCCTTGTCCTTGACCCTGGCCTTGGCCTTGGCCTTGACCGGTTTGAGGAGCTCCTGTCTGACCCGGAATACGTTGGCGCTGACGCTTCTTCGCATCTGCGCTCAATCCGCTCTTGCGTACATCAGATGAAGCTACCGGCCGTGGACCACGGCCGGCATTGCCACCACCTCGCCGCGACGAATCAACCGGAAGTTCGATTTTACCCAACACGGTCAGACCCTTCAACTGGTCTGCTCTGGCCGTGATAATGCCTACTTCTTCAACAGGAGCCGGAGTAGCTGGCGTTTCAGGAGCAACAGGCGGAGTGGGTGCTGGCGCAGCAGCAACTACGGGCGCCGCTGGAGTAGGTGCTGGAGCTGGTGCAGGTTTAGGCGCTGGAGACGGAGCCGGAGTTGCTGCAACTACTGGTGCTGGCGCAACTGGGCGGCTTGGGGTTGGCGCTACAGGCGCAGCAGGTGGTGCTGGCGCAACTGGCGCTGAAACTACAGGTGCCGTTGGTGCAGGAGCTGGAACCGGTGCTGGCGTTGGCGCGGGAACTGGCTTGTTCTCAACAACCGGTGCTGGAGGTGTTTTCACTTCTGCCACTGGCGCAGCAACTGGGGCCGGTGCCAGGGGAGGAGTGGAAACTGGGGCTGGAGACGGAGCAGGCGCAGGACGCGGAGGAACAGGGCGACCTTTCGAGTCTAGCTCAATCCTGCCTAATACTTTCAAGCCAGGCACTTTAGGTGCTTCCTCTACTGGCGCTGGCCTGCTAGGAGCAGGCGCCACAACAGGCGCCGTAGCTACCGGAGCGGCTACGGGCACAGGAGCAGGCTTTGGAGGCTCAACTGGCTTAGGAGCGGGCGCAGGAGCCACTGGTGCCTTAGGAGCTACAGGCTCGGCAGGCCGGGCGAGAGCAGCAGCATCTAGCTCGCTCTGGCGCTTAGCCTGGCTGAGCTTAAAGGCTTCGGCTTTGTCTTGGGCTGAAGACGCGAATTCCTTGTCCAGCAACGCAACCTGATCTGAGCTCAGCTTGGTTGTGGGCTTGTTTTCTATCTGAAATCCTTTTTTCGCTAGGGTTTCCACCAAGGTGTTCATCCCAACGTTCAGGTCTTTGGCTGCCTGACTAAGCCGTTTGGTTGCTGCTTCCGCCATTCTATGCTCGCGAACGATACTCTTATCTGATTGCAAAGGTACTACTTTAAATGGTGCCAGCCGGTGTTAAATCAAACCGACTGGCCCGATTTAACACCCTTGCCGGGCCGAAGCCCGCGCGCTCATTGCGCGTCGTCGCTGACGGTGGGAGTATGTGCTTGGTTACTTTCTTCCTCTTCCTCGTTAAATTCCTGTTTGATAACGCGGAAAAGCTCATCTACGTGTTCTTCTTCTAATTCGGTACGGCGCACGATATCTTCTTTACTTACAGCTAATACGGCCCGACCTGTATCAAGACCGATTTTCTTAAGCTCGGCGATGATCCAGGATTCAATTTCGTCAGAGAATTCGTCAAGTGCAATATCCTCGTCGTAATCACCGGCATCCCGGAATACGTCGATTTCCATGCCTACCAAGCGGCTTGCCAATTTGATATTAGCACCACCGCGTCCGATAGCCAACGAAACTTGGTCGGGCTTTAAGAACACCGATACCCGGCCAGTTTGTTCGTTTATTTTCATCGAAGTCAATTTAGCAGGCGACAAGGCCCGAGCGATATACAGCTCTAGGTTGTCGGTGTAATTGATGACATCGATGTTCTCGTTTTCCAATTCGCGCACTACGGCGTGAATACGGGAGCCTTTCATACCCACGCAAGCACCTACCGGGTCAATGCGGTCATCGTAGCTTTCTACGGCTACTTTGGCCCGCTCACCCGGCTCACGTACGATGTTCTTAATAGTAATTAAGCCATCGTAGATTTCAGGTACTTCCAGCTCAAACAAGCGCTCCAAGAAAGCGGGCGCTGCGCGCGAGAGAATAATTTTGGGCGTACCGTTGATGATTTCAACACGGTGCACAACGGCGCGCACAGTGTCGCCTTTGCGGTAACGGTCCTTCGGGATCTGCTCGGTTTTAGGCAGCACGAGCTCATTTTCCTCTTTATCGAGGATCAGGGCTTCGCGGCTCCATACTTGGTATACCTCACCGGTGATAATTTCACCCACCTGATCTTTATACGTCTGGTAGAGATTGTCGCGCTCTAGGTCTTTCACCCGTTGAATCAGCGTTTGACGAGCCATAAGCACAGCCCGACGGCCAAAATCTTCCAGCTTGATTTCTTCGGTTACTTGTTCGCCTACCTCGAAATCGGGCTCGATCTTTTGGGCTTCTGCCAGCGGAATTTTATCGTTGTCCCAGATATCCTCGGAGTTATCGTCCACAATTTCACGGTTGCGGTAGATTTCCAAGTCGCCTTTGTCCACGTTCAGGATGACGTCGAAGTTGGCGTCGTCCGTGTACCTCTTGCGAATCATGGTGCGGAACACGTCCTCCAAGATGCTCATCATCGTGGGACGGTCGATGTTCTTGCTCCGGGCAAACTCGGCGAACGATTCAATCAGAACGTTGCTGTTCATCTGATTAATTGTTGAATTGTTTAATTGCTTTAATACCTGTGCCTGTAGAGCAATTAAGCTTTATAAGCCAGCTAGTTGGCAATTCAATCAGTTAATTTACTTAAATGAAATAACTACTCGCGCCTCCTGAATGTCGGTGAACGGCACCAGCACGGCGGGTAGTGTTTTCTGCTTGCTCTTTTCCTTTATTACTTCCGCCAGCTGAATGCCCGTTGCTTCGGTAGCTTCCAGTTTGCCGGTTTTCTCGGTGCCGTCGGCTAGCTTCAAACTTAAGCTGCGGCCCACGTGGCGCGTGTACTGGCGCGGGTCAATGAGCGGCTGGTCGGCGCCGGGCGAAGTAACTTCCAGCGAGTAGGTCGCATCTTCCCCATACGCCTCATCGATGCGGCGAGCCAATCGGCGGCTCACCTGCGCGCATTCATCGATACCGAGGCCTTCTTCACTATCGAGTGTGACAGTGATTTTAGGACGAACGGCGTCGGACACACTTAGGTTCACCACAAACAGCTGGTTGCCGGTGAGGCTCTCCTGGAGCATTTCCGCAATGCGGGTTTGATCGAAATTCATTTAAGCTTGGACCAGGTGATAAAAGAAAGAGGGGACGCTACGTCCCCTCTTCACAATCAGAATACTGCGCAAATATACGGTGATAAATGGCCGAAAGCAAGCTGCCTAGCGGTACAGGGAGTAACCAGCGGCTTACGCAACTCCTGTGAGGCTCGATTCCTGTGGTTGAGTATCTGACCACGAGGCTTTCAACAAGCGGATACTATATAGAAGGTTGATACCAGACAGCGTATTTGCCTTTACTTTATCTACTGATTTCTACCCAGCCTTTAATAGAAGCGCCATTGGCTGGTTGGATGAGGTAGTAATATACGCCGTTGGGAAGCTCGTCGCCATTCCAGTTGTTGCGGTAGGAGACCGATTCGTACACCTTGCTGCCCCAGCGAGAGAAAATCTGTAGCCGAGCCGGACAACCGTTGGTGGCTTCAAAGTACTCGTTCTTGTTGTCGCCGTTGGGCGTGATGATGTTGGGAATCTCGTGCGCTTTCGTGACTTCAACTACCGGCAGATCAACCTGCACAGTGCACAGGCTGTTATTATAAGATCTGATGATGTGGGGTGTATAACGGCCAGGTTGTGCGTATACGTGAGTGGTCGTATTGCCGACGCCCTGAGTGCCGTCGCCGAAGTCCCAGCGCACACCAACCGAGTTGTTGACTGGATCTGAGAAGCGCACGCTTAGCGGGGCCTCACGCGTCTCGGCGCACAGCTCAGCGTTCCAACGGGCTGCGTACGTGGGCACTTCTGCTACGCTTACCCGCCGAGTAGCCGTATTGGTGCATGCACCTGTCGCAACCGTATAAGTAAGGGTAGTAAAGCCACTGAAGCCAGCTGGAGGGGTGAAAAGACCTGCACTAGTTACATTAGCTCCCGACCAAGTGCCGCCGGCCGTGGTTGCCCGAAGCTGAAACGGCTGCGTGGTACCTGGACACAAAACAGTATCAGCAGGCATGCTAACAGTAACTGGGCTAGTTACCGTAACGGGAACAGTGCCCGATACATCGCAGAGGCCAAAACCAGTGGTGTAACTCAGCGTGAACGTGCCTGCTCCGGTTAAAGATGGCGTGAATGTGAAACCGGTGCTAGTTGGCCCGCGCACCCCCCGGCCGCTCCACAGTACGCCGTTCGGTAAGGCTATTGGTGTGGTAGTAGCCGTGCAGTAAGCTGGTAGAGTAGGGGGCGTAAAAGTAGGATACTGAAACACAGTGGCCGTGAGAGTGGCCGTGCTAGTGCAGCCCCCATTTCCCGTAACTGTATAGGTAAGCACCCGTGAACCAACTAGCGCTGATGCCGGCGTGAACATAAATCCTGCTGCTACAGAGCCAGATACTCCCGGCCCACTCCAAGTGCCACCTGCCGGCGACCCTACTAGTGGAGTAGCCGCCCCGTTTGAACACACGGTAATAGCCGGACCAGTAGTAGCTCGAATACCTGTTATAGTTTGCGTGGTTTGGAGGAGGCAGCCACCGGCATTCACGGTGTAGATGAGCGTGTGGCTGCCGGGGCCAGCCACGTTGGGATTAAACACGTTGCCCGTCACGCCCGGCCCGGAGAAGGTGCCGCCAGCAGGTATTGCCGCCAAGGTCATAGTAGGAACTGGCGCGCCTGTGCCCAAGCAAAAAGTAGTTTGAGTGGGAGCCGTGAAGGCGGGTACAGGCGAAGAAACTACCATCAGCCGCAAGGTGGAGATACCCCCGCATGGACCAAAACCCGTAACTGTGTACGTGAGAGTTTGCAAGCCAAGTAGCGCCGACGTAGGAGTGAATACAAAGCTAGTAGCCACCGAACCCGATACACCGGGACCTGTCCAGACGCCCCCAGCCGGGGAGCCAATCAAAGGCTGCGGAGCCGATGTAACACACACGTCACGGTCGATGCCGGCCACGACATTTACGGTCTCGAAGTTGAATTTGAAGGCAGCATTGTTGCAGTTGAAGTAACCAGAAGTACTAGAGTAAGTGCCTGCCCCAGGCGGGACCGGAAAGCCATTAGTTCTTCCGCAAGCGCATACTGCTTGGTACACAAAGCCCCGCGGATCGAAGCGCGAAGTGCCTCCGTCCACGTGGTCACCCCCGCCCGACTGCCCGAAAAAGGTAGCGTAGTCGAGGCGGGTAGCATCGGGGGCCAACTGCATCAGATAGAAGTCAGCACCATCGGTGGTGCTTTGCACGGCCGTAGGTGTAACCGGCAGGTTGAAGGTGTTGCCGTTGGCGAAAACACTATACTGGTTTGCGCTGCCGCCCCAGCCACTCACGTAGATGCGGTTGCACTGATCGACCAGAAAAGCGGTGGGCGAAATGTCGATAGTCGAGCGTCCGCTCCCAAACACAGTCGAGAAGTCGGTGGTGGTAAGGTCGGGGGTGAGCTTGTGGATGAATTGCTTGCCGCCTGCATTCTGGTAGCGTCCGCTCGTAACGGGGTAGCTACCCAAAGTCTGGCCCAATACATACACGGCACCGCTGCCATCGAGCTGTAGGAAATAGGTTTGGTCGTAGGAGCTAGTGCCCAGGTAAGTAGCGTGTTGAATCAAATTGCCGGCGCTGTTGATTCGTGCCACAAAACCATCGACGCTGCCCTGGGCTGTTGGGTTGAGTGCGGCGGCAGTGGTAGGGAAGTTGGTGCTCGTGGTTCCGCCGCTCACGTAAAGGCCACCGGCAGTGTCTAGTTGCAATGAATAGGCCGCATCGGCGCCGGCACCACCAACAAAGCTACTCCACAGCAAGGTGCTGGCCGTAGAATTGAGTTTGCACACTACAGCATCATGGGTACCGCCTCGATAGGCCCCGCCCAGGCCGTTGCTAGTGGGGAAGTTGGCAGAGGTGGTGCTAGATGCCAGATACATATTGTTGTTGGCATCCAGTAAAATGTCACCCCGAAAAGAGTCGCCATAATTGCGCACGAGCGAGGTCGTAATATCCAGCAAACCATCGTTGCCGTCGCCGCCCAGGTAGGTGGAGCCAAGCAAGGCACTGCCGTCGGCGCTCAGGCGCGTCACTACCAAGTCGGAGCCGCCAGAAAAACTGCTGAACCCCGATGGAGAAATTGGCGTGCCCCCATTAAAGGTCCGGTCGTATGCCGTGGCAGAGGTAGGATAGTCGGGAGAAGCCGTGGTGCCCAGCAGAGCTAGTTCGCCTTGGTTGTTCACTACCAGGCTGTGGGGGAAGTCGACTTGTGAGCCACCTATGTACGTGGCCCAAACTCGGGCAGCAGAGCCGGTAGTAGCCGTGTTGTACTTAATGATGCCAATGTCGATGATGCCGCTGAACGTGGTGCTGAAAGCGCCTACAGTGGTCGGGTAGCCAGCTCCGAACACAATGCCGCCCGAATACATATTGCCCTGCGCATCGTATGTGGCCGTGAAGCCCCAGTTGTCGGAGGTAGCACCGGTGTACGAAGAGAATATTACGGTGGGGTCAATAGTGAGTGGCAAGTGCCGGTTGTAGGTGCCCAGCCGAAAGTGCACCGTGCGGCCTTCCAGCACGTAGGCACAGGATATAGGCCTGCGGTGGCCGACGGCATCGGTTTGCCACGCTTTCGGGCCAGTTCGCGCAGCATTCCTACCGAAGTGCGGATTTCGAGACTACCTTCGGCGGTGAGCGTTAGAGCCTCGGCACCATCGTAGCGCAGTTGGATGGCGTCAGGATTTGCATCGGCAGCCAACTCGAAGTCGTATTCCAGTTGCTGATGTTGGTTTTCGTAGAAGTGACTCCCAATGCCGGGCCATATCTCGGCGTAGCGCAACTCCCGAAACCCCGGAACATTGTGTGCCCAGTGTTTGGGGTCGTTGCCGCGTAGGTAGTTGCGAACTTCAGCGGTTTGGTTGTCAGCTCGTAGGGCAGGCTCCGGCTTACTTCCTTCAAAGGTTACCCGTACGGCATGTGCCTTGACTTCGCTGTTTGCAGTGGCGTGTTCGGGGTCTTCGTGAGCATGCGGCACCCCTGCCAGCAACGAATACGTCAACCCCTGGGATTCTAAAAACAACCGCCCGCCGGGAACATCAGCCGTGTAGCGGACTGGTTTAGGCCATTGGCCCCGGTTTTCTATAAACTCTAAACTTGAGGAAGCAGACTTTTCAGATTGGGCTTGAATTAGGGTAGTTAGGAAACAGCTAAAAGCTGCAAGAAACAGTAGCTTTTTTGGCATATACAATAGAATGCTCGATAAGAATAAGCACGCAAGATAGGATAAAGGCAAGAAGCTTGGGCAAAAGAAAAGCGCCCCGCTCCTGAAATAGTTGGAGCGGGGCGCTTACTGAGAAAATATGCTAGCGTTTTATTTCCAGCCAGCCTTTAGCTCGGCGCTCGTCGGTGTCGCGTAGCAGGTAATAGTAGACCCCATCGGGGAGACTTTTACCGCTCCAGTCGTTGTGGTAGTCTTTGATTTCGTACACGAGGGTTCCCCAGCGGTTGAACACTTGCAGGAGAGTTGGCTTGCAGCTGAAGCGTGGTTTGAACGCGTCGTTGAGCGAGTCGCCGTTGGGTGTGATGATGTTGGGGACTTTCATGTCGCCTACTTCCACCGGGGCAAAAGCGGTTTCCACTACGCAGCCTGCATAGCGCGCGATGAGCTTCACTCGGTAGGAACCAGGGTTGGCATACACGTGAGTGGGGCTAGCTTCGGGGGAGTGCCTGCTGCCGTCGCCAAAGTCCCAATCGTAGGTACCCCCGGCCAATACGGGCTCGAATTGGCAAGTAAAAGGTGCCAAGCCTGTGTATTGCGGGTTAGCCGAGCATTCGGGCAGATTAAGGGAGACGTTGACCGCCGAGGCGGGTGTTACTACTACGGTGCGAGTAGCAGCAGTGGCGCAGCCGTTTATGGTATAGGTGTAGCTCAGTTGGTAGATGCCGCCCCGGTTGTTGGTGTTGGGTGGGGTAAACATGCCGCTCGGCGTAACGCCTGTGCCACTCCAGGTGCCACCAGCCGGAGACATGCCCCGCATTTGGAACGCCTGAATTTGATCGGCACAAATAGTAGTGTCGCGGCCGGCTCGTACTGCTGGTGCTACAGTGAGCCGCACTGTCTGGACGGCAGAGCCGCAGCCTAGGGAGTCGGAGAGCGTATAAGTAAGCGTGTGCGTGCCCGGACCAGCAGCGGTGGGACTGAAGGTGTTGCCTGCTACACCAGGGCCGCTGAATGTGCCCCAGCCGGAGTTGCCGTCAGGGGCACGTTGCCAGCCGGCAGACAAGCAGCCGCAACAGGCGCGAAGGTTATCGGCCTTTCTGGCGTTACGGTCATGCGCAAGGGCCGAGAACTGACGCAGGTGCCGGTGGCATTCACCGAATACGTGAGAATGTTGGCCCCAAGGCGAGCTTGCGAAGGCGTGAACTGGTAACCACCGCCTGGTAGCGCCGATACGCCCGGTCCCGACCACGTACCGCCAGCCGGAGAGCCGCCCAACTGGATAGGGCCATTGTTCACGCACACATAACGACTCGGACCTGGGTCAGCGGTGATGATGCCGAAGTCAATCTTGAACGCGGCGTTGTTGCAGTTGTCGCTGCGGTTGGTAGTGGAATAGGTGTTGGCGCCTGAGGGAACAGGGAAGCCGGAAGTGCGTCCGCAACCGCCGCATACGGCCTGATAAACTACTCCTTTCTTATCGAAGCGCGAAGTGCCGCCGTCGACATGTTCGCCGCCACCACCTCGTTCGCCGTAGAAGGTGCCATACTCCAACGACTGCATGCCGGGCCGGAACTGAGCCAGGTAGAAGTCGGAGCCGTCGGTGGTAGATTGGATGGCATTGGCCGTGATAGGCAGGCCCCGAGTGCTGCTACCATTGCGAGGAACCCCTCGGTCGTTGACCTGGCCGCCCCAGCCACTAATGTAGATTCGCTCACAATCATCAACGAGGAAAGCTGTGAGAGAAATGTCAGGGAAAAGCGTGCTGCCACTCCCAATGCGGGTGCCGTAGAAAAGAGTGTTGAGTGTAGGATTCAGTTTCTGAATGAACTGTCGCCCGTTGGCCACGCCGTAGCACCCGGCACTAATCGGCATTTGACCTTGCGTTTGGCCCAGCAGGTACACGTTGCTAGCCGCGTCGAGCTGCACGAAAAAAGCCTGGTCGTAAGCTCCGGTGCCAATAAAGGATGATTGCAACACCGCGCTGCCCGTATTGCTCAAATGAGTTATAAAGCCATCGACACTACCTTGGAAGTTGGATTGTAAACTTCCAGAGGTAGTAGGGAAGTTGTTGCTTAGCGTGCCGCCGGCCACGTACACTCCGCGGGTAGCATCTACCTGCAAAGAATAAGCTGCCTCCGCATTGCTGCCACCCAAGTACGTAGACCACAGCAGGGTTCGTAGGTCAGCCGATAGTTTCAAAACTACCGCATCGAAAGGGCCGCCCTGAAATCTGGTGCGGTAGCCATTGGGCGTAGGGAAGTTGGTGCTATTTGTGACGGAAGCTATATATACGTTACCATCCCCGTCGGTTACCACGTCGCCACGGAACTGGTCGCCGTAGTTGATAACGGGCGAGCCGGGCAGGCCGTCGAAGGTAACAGTACCATTTAGCTGCGACGCAACGCCGTCGGTGCCGGAGCCACCCACAAATGTGCTACCGGTGAGGGTGCTACCGTTGGCTGAAAGCTTGGCAATAAAAATATCGGCCCCATTATCGTACAGAAAGTCCTTGAAATTAATGCTTTCGTCAGGGGTAATGCGGGTCCCGCCATTATGCGAGGTATCGTAGGAGCCGTTAGTGGTCGGGAAATTGCTGGACCCCGTTGAACCCATGACCACCAACTCACCCTGCGGATTGACCACCATACTGTGCGGAGCATCCATGCTACTACCACCTAGATAAGTGGCGTATAGGCGCGCCGTGCTGCCGCTAACGGCAGTATTGTACTTGATAATTCCCACATCCGAAGCTCCCCGAAACGTGGTCTGGAAAGCGCCGGGGCTGGTTGGGTAACCTGGTGCGAAGACGGTACCACCCGAATACATATTGCCTTGCGCATCGTAGGTGGCCGTGAAGCCCCAGTTGTCGCCTAGTGACCCCGTAAACGACGAGAAAATAACTGTCGGGTCGATGGTGAGGGCGTAGCGTGGGTCGTATTTGCTGGGTTGGAAGCTGACTGTGTTACCTTTCAACTCAAAGGCACAAGGCACAGCTACGCGCTGCCCTCTGATGTCCTGCCAAGCTTTGGGAGCTTGTTCGGTAACCTTCCCCACCGAAGTTTCAATCAGCAGGTTACCCTCCGACGTGAGGGTAAGGCGGTCGGGGCCGGCGTAGCGAAGCCGAATGGCTGCTGGCTTGGCTCCGGGACTCACTTGAAAGTCGTATTCCAAATGCTGACCATCATTTTCGTAGAGGACTGCACCAATGCCAGGATATAAGTTGGTGTAGCGTAGACGCCGGAAGCTTCGCGCATTGCTTGCCCAGCGTTTGGGGTTGTTGCCGCGGAAGTAGTTGTAGGGCGCGGGTGTTATTTCTTCCGCAGTTAAAACGGGGGAACGGTTGGCACCCTCGAACGTTACCGAGTAGGAGTGACCGTGCAACACATCGGAAGCAGAGGTTTTGGGAGCATCCTCATGGCCGTGATGCGAGTGATTGCGCAATGCCACCGGGTCAAGAAAGCTGTAAGTGAAACCCGCGGTGCCAATAAACAATTGTCCAGCTGGCAGAGCAGCTGCATAGCGGGCCTGACCGTCCCATTGGCCCTTGTTTTCAATGAACTCCAACGAAGCACCTTCCCGCGGCGCTTCGTTCAGCTTAGGAAGGGCCGTTGCCATCAGGCGCGGGGCCACGAGCAGCAATAAGCCAGAAAAGAAAAACCGTACTGTAAAAAGGGGCATAGACTGTAGTAAAATAAGACAATGGCGCAAGCTGTAAGGTAAAGCTATACTATCTGCTAGTCAGAAGATTAGGCATAAGCACAAGTTCAACTTCCTTTTATTGCTGCCTAAAGAAAAAACGAACCTGAAAGTACAACGAAATTCGGGCTTGCTTCTTGTGCAATATGCAAGTCTGCTGCCTTGGGTGGTTACTCTTACCTTTGCTTGTCATCTGCGGTCTAGGGCCGTAACTTTTCTGCTGTGCGTCGTTCGTTTGCTTTCACCTGCACCTTGCTCATTATCGGGTGGCTGCTCGCGGCCATTGCTTGCGTGCAGGTACCTGCCTACACTTTCTGGCCCGCGGCTTTCGTGGCCCTCACGCTACCGGTTGCGCTGCTTCTGAATTTGCTATCCGTGCCGTATTGGTTGCTGCGCAACTGGCGGGTAGCGGCATTGCCGTTGCTAGTAGCGGTGCTAACGTGGCCGCATCTGCAGCGCGGAGTGGCCTTGCATCCATTGCGAGTGGCGCCTGCAGCCGATGAGCCCGGGCTACGGGTGCGGGTGCTCTCTTCTAATGTGCGCATCTTCAATGTGTATCCGCAGTTGCGCGACCCGGATCTGGCGTCGTCAAAAAAGCTGATTCAATGGGTAGCCGACAATCCGGCCGAAATCATCTGCCTGCAAGAGTTCTACAACGAGCCCCAGAGTTCTACTAGCAAGGAGAAAGACGTTTTCAATAGTGTAGAGCGAATCGGGGTGCGCAGCGGGCGGCAAAGCTTCGTTTCTCGCAGTCTGACCAACCGGGCTGGCGCCGAATTTGGCATGGCCATATTTTCGCGGTATCCTATCCTGCGCCGAGGCACCGTCAACTTCGGGAAGCTCACGCAGAACCACGCCATGTGGGCAGACTTGCGCCTGCCGAACAAGGATACCATTCGGGTGTTCAATTTCCATTTGCAAAGCATGAGCCTTGATGAGCGCGACATCGTGGACAGCTACTCCAGCAAAGCCGGCTTTCGCAACAAAGCTCTCGGCCTGATGCGTCGTTTCAAGCGCGGTATGGTGTCGCGGAGTTGGCAGGTCGATACGCTCACCCGCCGCTTCGAGCGCAGCCCGTATCCGCTACTGCTCTGCGCCGATCTCAACGACCTGCCCTACAGCTACAGCTACGACCAAATAGCCGACCACTTTCAGAACGCCTGGGCCACAGTAGGCAATGGCGTCGGTCCGACCTACCACGGCCAACTTCCCTTCATCCGCATCGACAACCAGTTTGCTAGCCCCGAATGGGTGGTGGATGACTTCTGGGTTCATTACGAGATTCCCTATTCCGACCACTACCCGACTACTGCTACTTATCGACTGATGCCGAAGTGAGGAGGGAGGAGCAGCAAGGAAAAGATGCTGTCATTACCTTGGTCTAAATAGGCCGGGGAAAAACCAGACATGCAAAGCTCGTTTGTCGAGCGTAGGCGCCATCAAACAGAAGGCGTTTTATACTGCAAACCTGATTTCTTAAACTGTGAAATGAACTTTATATACTCTACGCAAAGAGTTTTGTGCTTCATGAGTCAGGTTATAGACTTAGTTGCGTGTAAAAGCACCTGATTTCTGCATAATTCGGGCTGCCGGAGCACTTTTCAAGCTTGTGCTGTTACAGCCAGATGTGAAAGCGGAAGTACACGAAATCCGCCCGAGCCGCTAAATCCGTTTAAATCCGTGATACTTTTGTTGAATGCTGCCTACACTCTCGCTTTATAATACGCTTACTCGCCGCAAAGCCACTTTCGAACCCCTAAACGCACCTTTCGTGGGCGTCTACCTCTGCGGCCCAACGGTGTATAGTGAGGCGCACGTGGGCAATGCCCGGGGTCCGGTGGTGTTTGATGTGCTGACGCGCTATTTGCGCCACTTAGGCTACACGGTGCGCTATGTTCGCAACATCACTGATGTAGGCCACCTCGAAAACGACGCCGACGAAGGCGAAGACAAAATATCAAGAAGAGCCCGCGCCCAAAAGCTGGAGCCCATGCAGGTGGCCGAGCAGTATGCCAACCTCTACCACCGCCACATGGAGGTGCTCGGTTGCTTGCCGCCCGACATCGAGCCTCGCGCCAGCGGCCACATCACTGAGCAAATCCAGATGATTCAGGAAATCATGGCCAACGGATTTGCGTACGAGGTGAACGGCTCGGTATACTTTGATGTACCCGCTTACAATGCCGCCGGCCGCGGCTACGGCAAGCTCTCGAACCGCGTGGTGGAAGAATTGCTGGCTGGCTCGCGCGACAACTTGGCCGGGCAGCAGGAAAAGCGCAGCCCGCTGGATTTTGCGCTCTGGAAGCGAGCTGACGAGCGCCACCTCATGCGCTGGCCTTCACCCTTCGGAGAAGTGCCCGGCGAAGGATTTCCGGGCTGGCACCTAGAGTGCTCGGCCATGAGCCGCAAGTACCTCGGCGCCGAGTTCGACATTCACGGCGGCGGCCTGGATCTGATGTTTCCGCACCACGAGTGCGAAATAGCCCAGAGCCAGGCTTGCGCGCATCCTACCAACGAAGCCCAGGTGTGGATGCACAACAACATGATTACGGTGAACGGGGCCAAGATGAGTAAGTCGCTTGGCAACTTTATCACCATCACCGATTTGTTTGAAGGCCGCAACCCCACGCTGCCGCAGGCTTATTCGCCCATGACGGTGCGCTTCTTCTTGCTGCAAGCGCACTACCGCAGCACCATCGACATCACCGATGAAGCTCTGCAGGCAGCGCGCAAAGGCTACCGCAAGCTCATGAACGGTTCGCGCCAACTCGAAAAGCTGACTCTGCCCGAAGGCACCGAGCGCGCCACCGATACTGAGAAGGTTGATGCCGAATTGCGGAAGCTGATTAATGACACGTTTATTGGCTTGAACGACGACCTAAACACAGCCCGCGCCATTGCTGGCTTGTTTAATTTGTTGCGCAAGTTCAATGGCTACACCGCCAACCCCGCCACGCTGGCGCAAGTAAGCGAAGCTGCATTAAGCGAAGCCATAACTGCCTACCGCACGCTAGTAACCGACGTGTTGGGTCTTGTAGACGAACCTCGCGCCAACGCCGAGCAGCTCCTGAACCTGACGCTGAATTTCTATTCGGAAGCCAAAGCCGCCAAAGCCTACGACAAGGTGGACGAAATCCGGGCTGCGCTGAAAGGGCAAGGCATCGTCATCAAAGACACCAAGGCCGGCGTCGAGTGGGCGTACAGTGAAGAGTAAGTAACGCGTTAGAGTAGTAGCGCGAAGCTCCAGCTTCGCGCATCGTTCAACGGCTTCGTTGCAACGATGCAAACCGGATTCGTTGAACGAGGCGCGAAGCTGGAGCTTCGTGCTACTGCCTTACCCGTCTTGCCTCTCATGAAACTCTTCCGTTTTGCTCCCGTCGTGCTGGCGGCTTTCTTGCTTACTGGCTGCTTCGATAATAAGAAAAGCACCACCGAAACCGCTGCACCAGAGCAGCAGAAATTACCCGCTGCTCCCACCTTCAATGCCGATTCGGCTTACGCTTACGTAGCCAAGCAGGTAGCTTTTGGGCCGCGGGTGCCTAACACGCCAGCGCACGTCAGAACAGGTGATTGGGTAATCGGCAAGTTCAAGAGTTACGGCCTGACGGTGCGCGAGCAGCCGTTCGAAGCTATGGCCTTCGATGGCAAAATGCTGCGTAGCCGCAACATTATTGCGCAGTTTCAGCCCCAAGCCGCCCGGCGCGTCACCATTTTCAGCCACTGGGATACCCGTCCCTTCGCCGACAAAGACAAAGAGAAAAAGAACGCGCCTTTTGAAGGAGCCTCCGATGGAGCTAGCGGGGTGGGTATTGCTTTGGAAATGGCTCGGATTTTGGCAGCCCAACCCGACAGCCTCACGCCGGCTGTGGGCGTAGACTTCATCTTGTTTGATTCCGAAGATTACGGCTACGATTCCAGCACCCAAGGCGAGCTTACCAACAAGCTCGCCAACCAAGAAGCACAGGGTGGTTCGAGCTGGTGCTTAGGTTCACAGTATTGGGCCAAAAACCTGATGCCTGTTAACTACAAAGCCGAGTACGGCATTCTGCTGGATATGGTAGGAGCCAAGAACGGCAAGTTCAGTCGCGAAGACACCTCCCGCCAAAAGGCCCGCGACGTGGTGGACAAGGTCTGGAACATTGCCGCCCAAATCGGCTACTCCGACTACTTCCTGTTCCAGGATAGCCCTGGCATCACCGACGACCACGTCTTCACCAACCAAGCCGGCGTGCGCACCATCGACATCATCGACCACCTGCCCGTCGGCGACGACTACTTCCCCGCTTATCACCACACCACCCAAGACAACCTAGCCAACATCGACAAGCGCACGTTGAAGGCTGTAGGTCAAGTGGTGCTGCAGACGATTTACGGCGAGTAGAGTTCTGCTTTGTTGGGCAGAAGGTTGGGTGCCAACAACCAAGTCAAGTTGAATAAGAAATTGTGAAATCAAAAGGATAGCAGCGACGGGGATGCGTATGACCGTTCAGTAAGGTCTGCCGTGCCGTTTCGGTCAACACTTGCTTGCCCTGCACCAAGCCCCATTCAACAGCCGAACTTTCCTCGTTTGACTAGAACGAGTTGCGTGCATCTGCCGCTAAAGTAGTTGGACGAAAAGCAGTAATTTGCTTTTCCTTATGTCTATACTCCTATTATGAATCGTGCTTCTTTTGACGGTACACTGCATTTACCTGCTCTAGGCTTACAGCTGTCGATTCAGCAGAGCCATTATCGGTGGGTACAGCATCAAGACCATCGGGGGCGGCCGTGCAGCAAAGTGCGTTTTGGCTCGTTGTTAATAGAAGTGTTGGCTAATCAAGAACAACTTGCGGAACTGACGCAGTTGGCAGCCAATCCGTTTACTATCGTTGATGGCCACGCAGCCTACACCCAAGCCGACGGACAGGGTACGTTTGTTACAGTATGGTTTCAGCAGGCTAGCCTACATCACTTCACCGAGTATTTTGATGCTACCGGTACACGCGGCACCGAAGCAAGCTGGGTGGTACAGTTTGCCCTAGCTCCGCAGCAAATGGGCCGTGATAGTGGTACAAGTGGCAGCTTCGTTGCGCCGGCTCCCGGTACACATGGCGAATCTCCTTCTTCTCTGCCTACGCCTGCGGTAGCTGCCCCGGCACCTTTAAGTGATATTGAAATATTATTTAGTAACGGCTCTTTGGTTGAAATCCGCAATAATATTTTGTCGGGTTTATACAGCAGAGAACACAGCAACTTGATTTCCGTGGAAGAGCAGGCTGTTGTTGCCTACTACACCACTGGAGAAGGTTACCGCAATTTCAATCAGGCTTTAAGAGGCGAAATGCCCATGACCGACTTCTTTCGGGCGCAAGAACGGGTACTTAACGGTGCATTGGAAAAACTGCCCAAATATCAAAGTTGGGTAGTAAGAGGCACCGGAGAATCGGAAACTAAAAGGTTTGCTGCCGCAGCAGTTGGGGATGTTATTGAATACGATAATTTCGTTTCGTCTAGCCTTGAAGAATTTATCGCTGATGACTTTATGTACCGGAAGAATGGAGAATATGTACTAAGAATAAAGTCAAAAAATGGCGTAAGAATTACAGAAATGTCAATGGCTAAATCGGAAGATGAGGTGTTATTTTTGTCGAAAAGAAAATTTAAAGTAACAAGTAAAAGCTACCGACCGAGATTTACCGAGGATGATCCTCTGATAAAAGAAATTAACTTGGAAGAACTCTAATGCTAATTAAGTAAACCTTATGGTTACAAATAATAAAGTTCAGCTTGAGGTCCTTTCGGCACAGTATGAAAAGCTGCTACCTCTTGTCGATAAGGACGGTACTGATAGTATCAAACAAGAGCTGTTTTTGCTTAAGCGCATAATAGATGATTTGGTTTGGAGCAGCCTTGAGGACGATGCGAAGCAGCAGAAGCGCAAAGCAATGCTGAGCATAATGGATAAGTGGAGCTATGAAGAGGGCTCAAACTTAAATGCCTCCTACGAAAAGTCAGTGGTAGAGCTGTACGACTGCATTGAAGAGATGCTAAATGAATTAACGGACGAGTCCGTGTTTTTTGAAAGATTAAAAGCTATTATATTAATTGAAAAGATATTTATAAATGAGCAAAAAGAATTTAATAAGATGAGACACATGGATTTCTATATCTGGACGAACCTTTTAAGTGAGAACAAGCAAAACGATAAATATTCAACACTTAATTTAGAGAAATTAGATACGTTGTTTAAGCAAATGTATTTGAGTTGGCCAAAAAGGCCCTATAAAGAAATTCAATAAGTTTCCATCAATAGGATTTGTTCTTTTAGGTATTTAGGCAAAGCTATTCGCTAACAATATGTATGTTGTACGCCCGATTCATTTGCCGTTATTCGGGCTGCACCTCTGTAAATCAGTGTCATGTTTCGCGGCTCGTGTCCCGCGAGGAAGTTGGACGCCACCAGGAAGTCATATTGATTGGCGTAGTGCTGAATGATACCGTTTGGCATCTGGCCGTAGAGTACGGTGTTGTCCTGCGGGTTATTGAAGTGACCGACAAGCAAGCTTGCCAAGTAGCACAGTTTGCCACCTTTGAGTACTCTTATGGTCGCTGCAGACGATTTACGGCGAGTAGTTGCGAGTAGCTTACCGAATAGGAAAAGCCCCGGCCACGCAAGTTGCCGAGGCTTTTTGCGTTCTAAGCGCACGCCAAGCTGCTGCCTACTTATGTTACACGTCGAGGATTTACAAGTTGAGGCAGAACTAGTGCCGCTGTTCAACTTCACGCACAACGCGGAAGCGGAAACGGCTGTGCTACGGCTGTTGCAAGAGCTTCCGCCCACTGCCGAACTGGTGCGTGAGAAGCAACGCATACTGCAAGGCTTTCTAGCAAGCTGGTCGGTGCTAGAAAACTTTTCCTACCAGAAAATTCAGTACCAGGAGGTACGCAAGTTTCTGGCAGACGTGAGCAGCGGCCGAGTTGCCCTGGAAGTCAATCATATTAAGGCATCGGTGAAACTGCTGCTCTCAGAAGAGGCGCGCTACCAAAGTCGGGCTCGGTACGTGCAGGTTATCCAGTTTCTGCACCGACTGCAACAGCACTATGTGCACCGTCTCGACTTGCACGTATTTCCAGTCGGCTACCGCACTCAGTTGCTGGTGCTGGTGCGGTTTCTGGAGCGTTTTAGCTTAGAAAATAACAGCCAAGCCATTCAGGAAGACCAGTTTTCGGTGGCGCGCATGGTTCGTTTTGCTCAGCAACTTCAAGCCATTAAACCCGAAGATTTAACAGCCTTTTGGGATGCCTTCCATCTATTTGAAGCGTACTGGTCGGTAGCCAAAGGCATGCAGACCCATGCCTTTGTGTTTCCTGTTTTCCAAGAAGAAGGCCTGTGCTTAAAAGAATTTTATCACCCTTTGCTAAAGCAGCCCGTTACCAACTCACTCGTACTAGGGCCAACGGAAAACGTAGTCGTTCTGACCGGACCGAACATGTCTGGCAAATCCACTTTGCTGAAAGCCGTGGGCGTATGCGTGTATCTGGCGCACGCAGGAGTAGGGGTACCCGCTTCCCGATGTGAACTACCTTATTTCCAGTCCATCCTGATTGCCATCAACTTGCGCGATAGTCTGCGCGACGGCTACAGTCATTTTATGGCGGAAATCCAGAACCTGAAACTGGTATTGCACGCGGCCCGCGGCGCGGGCCGCACGTTCGCCATTTTCGACGAGCTATTCCGCGGCACCAACGTCGACGACGCCATGGAAATCACGCACGCAACCGTGCGGGGACTGACGGGTTTCCGACGTTCCTCGTTTTTAGTTTCCACGCACTTGCTTGCGTTAGAAAGCCAGCTTCCTAAAGAATCCGGCATCAGCACGTATTGTATTGAATGTGTGCTGCGCAACGGTTTGCCCGTATTCTCCTACCGATTAAAGCAAGGCTGGTCGAGCTTGAAAATAGGACGACTTCTATTCGAGAAAGAAGGGCTACATGCCTTGCTGCAGCCGCAATAGCTGCGTCAGACTATCCCTCAACATACTCTATCAGTGTCCCCGACTCGGTCACTGTCATTCGGGCTTCACGCCCGCAAATCAAGGCTATGTTCTGTGGCTCATGCCCAACGGGAAAGTTGTGCGCAACCGGAAAACTGTACTTGTTGGCGTAGTGCTGAATGATTTCGTTGGGTGTCTGGCCGTAAGGCACCGTGTTGTCCTGCGGATTGGTAAAATGACCGACCAGCAAACCTGCCAAGTTGCGCAGCTTGCCGGTGCGGTCTAGGTGTACCATCATTCGGTCGATAGAATACAGGTACTCGTCAATGTCCTCGAGAAAGAGGATGCGGCCGGCCGTTGATACATCGGAGGCGGTGCCGGTGAGGGTTTGGAGCAAGCTCAGATTGCCGCCAATCAACTCACCAGTAGCGGTGCCGAATCGGTTGAGTGGATGCGGGACTACAGTGTAAACTATAGGTTCTCCGAACAGCGCCCGGCGCAAACTCTCCAACGACTCTTCCCCGCCTGGTTGGTGGAAAAGCAACGGCATTACGCCATGAATACTCTGATGGCCCAACGCAAGCAAGTGGCAGTTGAGCGCGGTAATGTCGGAGAAACCGGCCACCCATTTCGGGTTCTGAGGAAAGCGGGAAAAGTCCAGCGAGTCGATGATGCGGGTGGTGCCGTAGCCGCCGCGGGCACTCAGGATGGCGCGTATAGCGGGGTTATCGAGTTGCTGCTGCACGTCGCGGCGGCGGATTTCGTCGTCGCCTCCAAACTGATGATGCTCTACGTTGGTGCTCTCCCCCAACACTACGCGCAACCCCCAACTTTCGAGTACGGTCACGGCGGCAGCCAATTCCTCATGCGAGGCTTTGCGAGCAGGGCATACAATGGCAACTTGGTCGCCGGGTTGAAGTGGAGCAGGCGCAGTGGTAGGCATACAGGAGTACAGTTCGAGAGGCCGCAAACATAAGCGCAAACCGCAACATGTACAGCCTAGTGCGTGGCAAGCAGCAAGTAGTAAAATGCCAAACCGCCACTCCTAGCTATGCTGAAATGACGGTTTAGGTAGGAAGCTTAATGTTCGATTCTTGTAACTCTATTCCAGCTTAGCTGCCAGCAGCTCTAGCGCTAGTTTCCACTGTTGGCCTTCGCGCTGCCATATGCGCAGATAGTGCCCCCGTTGCTGCTGAAAATCAAGGTAGCCCAATGTGTAGCCAAGCTCCCCCGACGGAACTACGGCCGCTTGAAACGGACGAAAGATTACCGCCTGCTTCGATTCGGAGGCCAAGCGTTGTGCCGCAGCCCCCACGTAGGGCACAGCTTCTTCGCGCAGCAAACGCAACTCACTGCCTGCTTGCGGCAGCACGGGCACATACGCCTGCTGTAAACTGCTTTGTGCTCGCGTTGCAAAAGCGGCTTCGGCTTGTTGTAGGCTATTGCGTAGCGCAACAGTGTCGGCCGCTACTTGAAGCTTCGCAGGAAAAGTTTTGGGGTGTACAATTGTTACGGCACTAGCCGGGGTAGTGTAGCTAATACCGCCATCATACGTTGCTTGCCAAGTACCCTCGGCCGTTTTTTGCCACAGCGTCACGAAGTTGCCGTAGCCCACTGGCGGCTCAGCAGCAGAATTAGGATGAAATTCGACGGGACCCGTGGTAATACCCCAACTGCCGCTGGCTGCTATCCGGGCGTAAGTGGGGCGCCAAGTCAGGCGGCCAGGTCGTTCGGATTGGGCTGCGTAAAAGGGGCCGCCAAGCACGAATTTATCGTCGCGGAACAAGTAGGCAGAAACCAGAAACTTGCTGAAGGCATCCTTGATGCTATGTTTTCCGCCATACGCAGCAAAAATGCGTTGCGCTTCTATGAGTGCGTGGTAATCGGTTGCTACGGTTTCCTTGTCAACGGTTTGGGAGCCAGTAAGCAGAACTGTACTGCTGGCAACCGACAACCATATAACCGGCGAAAACCGTGAAAAAGAGAACATGAGTAAATATAAAAATAGAAAGACGCTTGAATATTACTTAAAAAGAAGCTCGCATAAAAGGACAGCCGTACGATTCAACTGTGAATCCCTTTTCCACTTGCTTTAAGAATATAATTAGGTAGCCAAGTGCTTGTTGGGTAGCAAACATCCTCCTTCTCTTGTAGACTAGGCTACTCATGAAAGTATTACGGGCAGGCCAGCAGAACAATGATGCGTAATCATCGTGTTGCCGGTCTGCCCGTAGCGCAGTTTCGTTATTTCAACTGGCTAGTACGTCCCTGAACAAGTTCTACAAACTAACTTCCTGCGTTAGGGCGGGGGTGGTAGACGTCAGGGGCCGCACTACACCGGTACGCACGACAAAGGCTCCGAACTTGTGAATTAGCTCCTTCACGCGCAACAGGTTAGAAAGAGCCACAAAGCCTACTACATAACCGTCTTCGTCAGCCTCTTCCGAAATTTCACTGAAATCTAGGGCGTCGATCAGACGGTCGTCGTCGGTCCGCAGGTAGATTTCGAGTTCCAAGTCGGTGGCGTAGGTGAGAGGCGAAGCAGTGAGCTTGGGATATTGGTACGAGTAACCCTGCCGAATTGCAGCCAAGTCGGCCAGCACTGCCGAGCCCGTAGGGTGTCCACCCGCACCCCGGCCGCGCAGAAACTGTTCACCAGCAAAATCGGCTTCAATCAGGACACCATTGAACTCGTGGTCAACAGAGTAAAGTGGGGAAGAAGGAGCAACCAGCAAGGGTGTAACCAGAGCCGTAACGCGGCCATCGGGTAGGCGCTGCAAACCCGCTACCACTTTGATTTTACGGCCTAATGCTGCTGCAAAAGCAATATCAACGGCATTGATACTCTCGATGCCTAAGTTCAGCACTTCATCGGGCTGAAGGAAAGTACCATAGGCGTGGGCTGCCAGAATAACGGCTTTGGAACGCGGGTCGAAAGCGCCCATATCCAACGTAGGATCGGTTTCAGCGAAGCCTTTGGCTTGCGCCTCCGCTAGGGCAGGAGCATAGTCAGAGCCTTCTTCGCCCATGCGCGTCAGCACGTAGTTCGACGACCCGTTCAAAATACCTGTTACGCTCCGCAGGGGCTCCTCGCCGAAATACGCATCTAGCGTCCGGATAATCGGGATGCTGCCACACACGGCCGCTTCGTACAGCAACTTCCCACCCGATTCCTGCTGCAACTGCACCAATTCCGGCAAGTGACGCGCCAGCATGGCCTTATTGGCCGTCACTACGCGCCGACCCTGGCGCAACGCCTCACTTACCAGCCGGAAGGCCTCGGTGGCATCGTCGATAACTTCTACCAGCACATCGAGCGTGGTATCTTGAAGCAACTCGTCGGCGCTGAAATCGAACCGGCTCAAGGGCAGGCTGCGGGGCTTCGTGGGATTCTTTACGGCAATGCGCGCCACTTCGAAGCCTGTTTCGGGACGCTGTTCGAGAATATCGTAGAGGCCTTGTCCTACGCAACCAAAACCAATGAGACCAATACGCAGGGTTTGTTTAGCAGCTACCATATGAGCGGATTTCAAGCGGAATAGAATAAGTGTGATTAAGCCAGCAACGGCTCGTCGATAGTTGTGTCCAGGGCGTCGAGTAAGCGTTGTTTCCACAGTTGGAAAGCAGGATCAGTGCGACGACGAGGACGGGGCAGATCTACCGTCAGGGTTTGATGAATGCGGCCAGGGTGGCCGCGCAGCACCACTACCCGGTCGGAAAGCACGAGAGCCTCTTCGATGTCGTGCGTAACCAGTAGCAGCGTAGGCTTGTCGTACGACCAGATTTCGAGCAGATGATCCTGGAGCTTCATCTTAGTGAAAGGGTCGAGGGCGCTAAACGGCTCGTCGAGCAGCAGCAACGACGGTTGCGCCACCAGCGCCCGCGCAATAGCCACTCGCTGCGCCATTCCGCCAGAAAGTTGCCGCGGCAGGGCCTCCGCAAAGGCCGCAAGCCCTACCCGTTCTAGCACCGCCGAGGTACGCTGTTCTTGCTCGCCCGCCAACAAGCTGGCGATGCCGAACTGCACGTTTTGGCGAACCGTCAGCCACGGCATCAGGCGCGGCTCCTGAAAAATAACGCCTACTGCCGGATGCGGGGTCGTAATAGGCTCCTCATCGATGAGCACTCGGCCCTTTGTTGGGGCATCCAGCCCGGCCACAATGCGCAACAACGTGCTTTTGCCGCAGCCGCTTGTTCCAACCAGCGTCACAATTTCACCCGACCGCACGTGCACATCGATATTATCGAGCGCCAGCACGGGCCCAAACTGTTTGCTGATGTGGTTGATGCGGAGCATAGAGGGTGAGTCGTTGAAAGATTGAGCTAAGTGGCCGCTTAACTAGCAGTTGATTTTCTACTAGTGACTTACCCGGTGCGTGTCCTGCCAGCGGAGTAGGCGGCGGCTGAGTAAGGAAAGCAGCGCGTCGGTGAGTTGGCCTAGCACAGCGAAGAGCAGGATGCTCGCCAGGATAGTTTGGGGGCGGCCCGTCATTTGGCCGTCGACCAGCAGAAAGCCTAAGCCTTTGTTGGCACCCATGATTTCGGCTGCTACCACAAACATCCACCCCAACCCTAGTCCGCTGCGCAAGCCCACAAAGTAAGCCGGAAGGGTAGCTGGCATGAAGATGCGCCGCACCAACTGCAACCCGGAAAGCCGATACACCCGGCCTACTTCGACCAGCTTGCGGTCCACCCCTGAATGCCACTCATCAAATTGAGATACACCGGGAAGAACACGCCCACGGCAATCAGCACCACCTTCGAGGTTTCGTAAATGCCCATCCACAGAATGAACAGCGGCACCCACGCCAACGACGGAATGTTGCGGATGCCTTGCAGCAGGGGGTCGAGCAGCTGATTTAAGATGCGGGAGTAACCCGTTAGTGCTCCAAACACCGTAGCTAGGGCGCTGCCCACTACGAAGCCTAAACCAACGCGCCACAAAGTAATGCCGAGGTGCTCCCACAACTCGCCCGTAAGCGCCATCTGCCAGATGGTGGCCAGCACGCGTGAAGGCGCTGGTAGCAAGTTGGGCGGCAAAACACCTACGCGAGCCAGCACTTCCCAAACAAGCAGCAACGCAGCAGGCAGTATAGCGCCCCGCAGCCAGCCCCAACGGCTCAGCGTACGCGGAGTCGCAGATTGCTGCGTTGGCGTGCCAGTGACAACCGGAGTTGGTGCGCTAGCAGTTGGGACGTAAATCGAGGAAGATTCGGACATGAATACTAGGTAGGTGCACTGTTAGTCTTCCGTTGCTCGGAACGACGGGTGGGGCTTATCGGGCCGCAGTGGCTTTTGCCTTAACCGGCGCGATTTTGTCGGCGAAGTGCGTGTCAATCAGGTTGCTGACGGTTTGGTTGATGTCCACATTCTGGTCGATGGCGCCGCTTTTCTTGAGCACGTCGCCGGCGGCAGAAATGGTGCTGCGCTGCTGCGGGCCGAACGTGATGTTCGTAAAGTCGGTGCGCTCTAGCTGCTTAGCCGCAACGGCTTCGCTGAGCTTGGCTTCGGTGGCCAAGGTTTTCTTTAGTTCCTCGGGATGCTCAACGGCCCATTGCCGGGCTTTTTCGTAGGCAGCCAACACTTGGTCGACCAACGCTGGATTCTGCTTAGCAAACTCCTCGCGCACGTTCAGCACGCCGTAGCTATTGAAGTCGGCGTTGCGATAGAACAGTTTAGCACCTGATTCCAGCTCGGCTTTGGCCATATGCGGGTCGAGGCCGGCCCACGCGTCTACGTCGCCTTTCTCTAGGGCAGCGCGGCCGTCGGGGTGTTGCAATGGAATCAGTTCGATGTCTTTTTCGCTCAGTCCGGCTTGGTCGAGGGCGCGGAGCAAGAAGATATATGGGTCGGTGCCGCGGGTAGCCGCCACGCGCTTGCCCTTCAAGTCCGCCACCGATTTAATAGTGGATTTCGGCCCGGTGCATAGCGCCGTCCACTCTGGCTTCGAGTAGATGTAGATGGCTTTCAAAGGGTTGCCGTTAGCTTTACCAATCAGGGCCGCCGCACCAGCCGTAGAGCCGAAGTCGATGCTGCTGCCATTTAGGAATTCCAGTGCCTTGTTGCTGCCTTGGCTGAGCACCCACTCCACTTTGATGTTTTGCGTAGCTAAGTCCTTTTCCAGCCAGCCTTGCTGTTTCAGTACCAAGCTCAGTGGGTTGTAGTAGGCATAGTCCAGCCGAATAGTTTCGGGTTGAGTGGCCTTGGTCTCACCGCCCGCTCCTCCGCATCCGGCTAACAGCAGAAGTCCCATCAAGAGAGCAGCCACCAAGAAGTACTGCCAAGTTGATTGGGGCGGATAGGAAGTGTTCGAGCTCATAAGAAAAAGTTGAATAGTGAATACCTGCTCCCGTCTCCCTAGTAGAAAACGGCGGTGAGGTTAATGCGCGAAGGAGTAGGCGTGAAAACGCTCTAAAAAGTGCGTGATGTGGGCCGTTTCAATCAGGAAGCCGTCGTGGCCGAAGCGAGAATCCATTTCGGCGTACATGGCACCCGGAATGTGGTGGGCCAAGAGCTGCTGCTCCGCAGGCGGAAACAATACATCAGATGTGATACCCAATACCAGCGTGCGGGCCCGTACCCGGTGCAAAGCCGCCGCCACGCCGCCACGGTCACGCCCTACGTTGTGCGAATCCATCGCCTTAGACAGTGCCACGTACGTGTAGGCATTGAAACGCGCCACTAGCTTGTCGCCCTGGTATTGCTGGTAGGCACTGGCCCGGAAATCGTCGATTTTATCGTTGGTAGATTCTGCTTGCGTTTCGCCATAAGCCCCGTAGCTGCGGTAGCTAAGCAATGCCGTGGCGCGGGCTGCGCGCAAACCGGCTGCTCCACCATCGGGCGTTGCCTGGTAATAAGTAGGATCAGCGAAAATGGCGAGCCGCTGCGCCTCATTGAAGGCAATGCCCCAAGGCGAGTGCTGCGCGTTGGTAGCAAGTAGCACCAAGTTTTCAAACACGTTTGGTAGCTGAATCGCCCATTCCAACGCCTGTTGGCCGCCCAAAGAGCCGCCAATCAGCGTGTGAATCTGCGTTAGACCTAGATGTTGACGTAATGCTTCGTGCGCTGCTACTATGTCGCGGATGGTGAGCAGCGGAAACTGCTGATACCGAGGCACACCGGTTTCGGGCGCGGGGGAAAGCGGGCTCGTCGAGCCATAATGGGAGCCAAGCACATTGGCACACACAATAAACCAGTCGGCCGGGTCGAAATAGCATTCCGGTCCAAACAGGCCTGGCCACCAGCTCAGCACATCGGCATTGGCCGTGAGGGCGTGGCACACCCACACCACATTGTCGTGGGCTGCGTTCAGAGTGCCGAAGGTGCGGTAAGCTACTTCCACGCCCGTGAGCACCTCGCCGCTTTCCAGCGTCAGGGGCTCGGGTAGGTAGAAGCTTTGGTTGTCAGGCATTGGTTGCGAGGTAATAAAGTAATGAGAGAGGAAAAGAACGTCTGGCTTTGGGTGGCCGACGCTAGAATGAGTAGACTGCTCTTTTGACCTACTCAGTACAAATAGCCAACGGGCTGAGCCGGCAAAGCCGCTCAACCCGTGCTATTGTGGAATGGAAAAAGCGGCTCCCTCTCTCACAAAAAAACCGCCTTCCCACCCACGCGCTGCATTTGCTGCTGGAAGTGACCCGGCCGCCCTCTCACAGTCGGCCAGGTCTGCCCCTCTCACTAGACTTCCAGCACAGCAGCGTGTTCCACTTCCTGCTCGGGCAGCGCGTCGCCGCTCGTAGCATCAGAATCAGATTGCAGAGGCGCGGCGTTGCTCACGGCTTCAAACGCCTGTTGCAAGTCGGCCTGAATATCTTCGAAATGCTCGATGCCCACCGATAGGCGCAACAGGGTAGGCGTCACACCGGCCGAGCGTTGCTCGTCTTCGGAAAGCTGCTGGTGCGTGGTGGCCGACGGCTGAATGATGAGCGTTTTGGCGTCGCCCACGTTGGCCAGGTGGCTTACTAGCTTCAGGTTGTCGATGAACTGAGTGGCCGTGTCCTTGCTGCCTTTGATGGCGAAGGTGAGCACTCCACCAGATCCGCGCTTCAGGTATTTCTGCGCTAGGGCATTATACGGGCTGCTCTTCAAGCCAGGGTAGTTTACGGCTTCTACCTGTGGGTGCTGCTCTAGCCACGTAGCAATGCGCAAGGCGTTTTCTACGGTGCGCTCCACACGCAAACTCAAGGTTTCGAGACCTTGCAGCAGCAGGAAGGAGTTGAAGGGGCTCTGCGAAGGACCGAAGTCGCGCAGGCCTTCCACCCGGGCCCGGATGATGAAGGCGATGTTGCCGAACGGCCCACCTTTGCCAAACACATCATTGAAAACCAAGCCGTGGTAGCCTTCGCTCGGCTCCGTAAACTGCGGGAACTTGCCATTGCCGAAGTCGTACTTGCCGCCGTCCACAATTACACCGCCGATGCTTGTGCCGTGCCCGCCAATCCACTTCGTAGCCGATTCCACCACAATGTGGGCACCGTGCTCTAAGGGCCGGAACAAGTAACCGCCCGCACCGAACGTGTTGTCTACGATGAGAGGTAGGTCATGCTTTTCGGCAATAGCCGCAATCTTCTCGAAATCTGGAATGCTGAAGCTTGGGTTGCCAATCGTCTCCAGATAAATAGCTTTGGTGTTCTCGTTGATGAGAGCTTCAAAGCTCTCCGGCTTGTCGCCATCGGCGAAGCGTACCTCTATGCCTAAGCGCTTGAACGCTACTTTGAATTGGTTGTACGTGCCGCCATATAAGTGCGAGGTGCTCACGAAGTTGTCGCCGGCTTGCAGGATGTTATTGAGCGCAATGAACTGTGCGGCCTGCCCCGACGATACGGCCAGTGCCGCCACGCCACCTTCGAGGGCTGCAATGCGCTGCTCGAACACGTCGGTGGTGGGGTTCATCAAACGAGTATAGATATTGCCGAACTCTTTCAAGGCAAAAAGATTAGCGCCGTGCTCTGCGTTCTTGAAAACGTAGGAAGTGGTCTGATGAATCGGGACGGCACGCGAGCCAGTGGTAGGGTCGGGCTGTTGGCCAGCGTGAAGTTGAAGCGTCTCGAAGTGATGGGTTGAAGCAGACATGGTTCAGCTGAGTTAAGGAATGTATGTAGGAAGAAAGAGTGTATTCTGCTGGAAATGAGGCCACAAAGAGCTGTAGCAGGACCGCCTAGTGCCAACCGAAACGCCGTGGCGCAGGTGTGGCAGACCTAGCACAGGAGCCTAAGGCGTACCGGTGCTTGCAAGCGGGGCAATAAGGAGGGAGGAGTGTGCCGGAGCCGCTATGCGACTAACAACAGCAACAACAAGCGCTACAACAGCGGCGCATTCGCATTCGGGCGGCTGGAACAGCTACAGGCGACATACGAAAACCCATCGGCGAGCCAGTGCGCAGCAAGGCGACTAGAGCGGATAGGAAATGGAAAGCGGAATTCAGGTTGTTTTTCATGGTACTCAACTTATCTCTCCCGCCGGCAATACCGGATCGGGCAGGAATTGGCACCTTTCGCTTCAACGAAGGTTGCCAGTGGGTCAGGGAGCCTGTTCTCTCGCCACTTCTGTATAAATCTGAAAAAACTGTCCCACCGTAAGCGGGGAGTACCGTGCTAGGTGTTGCAAATGTATAACCGGATTTGATATTCGCAACACAAACCAGAATTATTTTTTCGCTTTCCTCTTACGGCAATTTTGCCGTTCAATTGTAAGATACAGCTATCAGATTCTACTGACTATCAAGCGTGTAAAGGGAGTGTCGCTCAAACGCCTTGCGCTGTGTAGACGCCGTTGCTACTGCTGTGCTGCTTACCCGTAACCAGTTTTGTTGCTCTGAATTTAGAAAGCTTATGCATAAAAAAAGCCACTCTGAATCAGAGCGGCTTTTATAAAATTTCTAAGAGGAAATTCTTTTAGAGTGTTGGCAAAGTCAGCACTTGGCCTACTTCAATATGGTCGGGGTTGGAGCCAATAGTGGCTTTATTGGCATCGTAAATTTGGTGCCACTTGGAGGCATCGCCGTAGTGGTTTTTGGCAATTTTGGACAGCGAATCGCCACTTACTACTGTGTAGCTTTGGCCTTGCGCAGCGGCAGGCTGCGTTGGTTGAGCAGGATTGCCGAAGAAATCGGTGGCTCCGCCAGCGGCAGGCTTAGCAGCGGGTTCTACTGGCTTTTTTTCGCCTTCGTTCGAGAGAAAATCAAACAATCCCATGGTCGTGCGTTGGTTTAAGGTGGATGCAGAACGCAGCTCATCTTCATGCAGTTGATGGCCACGGTGTTTGGCATCATACGCTGACACAGGCAAGAAGTTCGGCTTTGTGTAAGTCAACAGTAGGTGAGCTGAACATCTTGCGGAAGCCCGTCGTAAGAGGCGCAATACTACTTAAGCTTGCGGTTAGCAGGCAGCGGTAGAAAGCTCTCTCCCATTTTCACCTTTACTCCCTGATACCAATGAAAAACATGCCCTCTCCTTTTCGCTACGTAGCCAGCTTGCTGATGCTGCTAGTATTGTTCACTTCTGCTTGCGGTAGTAAAGAAGGTAAAGTAGAAGGTGTCAATATGCTATATGGCGCCCAAAGCAAGGTCTGGAAAACAGATAAAGAACTGAGTTCCACCGGTGATAAAGTGAAACAAACCGACGCGCAGGAAGATGAGCGCATCACCTTCTTTGCCAACGGCCAATACAACATGACGGCTGCTGCTGGCGCTGTAAACGGCAAATACACCTTCGACCAAGCCGGCAAAAAAATCACCATGACTCCCGACGGCGCTGCCCAAAGCAACAGCTTCGATGTGGTAACCCTAACCGACGACAAGCTAACGTTGAAAAGCCCCGAAGGCGCTGAGCTGCGGCTCGAAAAGGAATAGCGTTAAGCGCAACCGCTTCTATTTCTGGAAAAATAAAAAAGCCCTTCCACCACAGTGGAAAGGCTTTTTTAATGCACAGGCAGTCCCATCATGTTCGAGCAACAATTCGAGCAAGATACTTCGGTTGCGCTTAGCATAGCTCCTCTATGAATCAGATTAATCAAACGGCTCTTCTTATATGGAACGAACCATCTGATTTAGTAGCGAGAAAGGAATTGAGCTACGAATGCATAACTGCTTTCGCTTTGCGGGAGCCAAAAATTCGAGCTATCCAACGGGGAGGAACACGGCGCCTAGTATTAAATATAAGTAGTAGGTGACGAGGCGGTAAAGCAGCACCATGAAGTTGGTCATGGTGGGTGTACCGATGAACTTACCGAAGAAGGTAGGGAAGGCTCCTTCCGCAATGCCGGCGCCGCCAGGCGTAATAGCAATCAGCAAGATGACTTTATAGGTTAGATTACGGCCAAAAATCAGCCAGAATTCCGGCCAGGTAACATCAATGAAAGCTGAAATCAGGCAGCCAATAACTAAGTAACGGGCGGTCCAGACGAAGGCCGTGCTGAGGGAGGCCCGCAGCCAATAGCCCCAACCGTTGCCGCGTAGCTCAGCAGAAGCAAGCACCATCTCATTGCCCATTTTGTAGGCTTTGCCGCGCAGGCGACGCAGCCCACGCATTGAAAATAGCCGCACTAGTAGTCGCTTCACCGACCGTGGATTTATGAAGATGGCGTACAGCATCAGCAGCGCATAGATGGTAACGAACACATAGCTCGCAATAAAGCCGATGCGCAACGTGGCCACCAAACCGCCCTGCAATGCCTCATGCGGATACAGTGCATCGCCCCCAATGAGTACGACCAGTGGCACCGCCAATACGTAATACAAGTTGTCGAGCATGGCAGTAGCCATGATGTACGCCACCGATTTGCCGAGCGGAATGCCTTCTTTATGCAAGAGCACCGGGGCTACCGCCGTGCCCCCCACCGCCGAAGGCAGCACGCACGATGAAAATTCCCAAATCATGATGACATCAAGGGAGGCGCGCCAAGTGAGTACCTTCTGGGTGAGGTAGCGGATGCGGTACACGTAGCCGGCGTCACGGGCCAGGAGTACGGCCACCATCACCAAAAGCCAGATGGGTTTGGCGTTAGCCAGGGGAGCTAAATCGCCGGGTTTGTAGCTGCGCCAGAACATGAAACCGACGACACTTAGCCCAATCAGCACTGGCAAGACAATGCGCGAAGGGCGAAGCTTGTCTAGTAGTTGCTGGTCTTCAGTTTGTTGATCGGCTGAGGTATGAGGCATGAGTGATGCGCAGGTATCGTAAATCAAAAGTAGGCATTCTGCTAGGGTAGGTCGTTAAAGAAGCGTTAATTAAGAACGATTTAGATTATGTGCTTTTGACCTTTACCACCGTAGTAACTGTTGGTTTGGCTTGCTAATTGTGGAGAGGCGCCAGCTCGTAAACCAACTTTAGCCTGAACCGGCCGAACAGAAAACCCGTAACTTTGGGTGTCGTACGCAGCAGGCGGCCTGAGGTCTATTAACCTTTTGGGCATGTCGGCTGTTGCCTTATCCCCAACTGCCTCTATTATACATGATTGTCGAACCCGGTGAATTGCTGGCGGCCATAGACTCGCCCGACGACCTGAAAAAACTTAGTCAGGACCAATTGGTACAACTAAGTCAGGAACTACGTCAGTTCATTATTGATACGGTTTCGATATACGGGGGGCACTTCGGGGCTTCGCTAGGCGTAGTAGAACTAACCGTAGCCCTGCATTACGTCTTCAACACACCCTACGACCAGTTGGTGTGGGATGTGGGCCACCAAGCCTACGGCCACAAAATTTTGACCGGCCGCCGCGACCGATTCCCGACCAACCGCCGCTACAACGGCATGTCGGGCTTTCCGAAGCGCAAGGAAAGCGAGTACGATGCCTTCGGCGTGGGCCATAGCAGCACCAGCATTGGCGCCGCCCTTGGCATGGCCGTAGCGTCAGACTACAAAGGCGAATTCGATCGGCAGCATATTGCTGTAATTGGCGATGGCGCCATGACGGCCGGTATGGCTTTCGAGGCGCTCAACCACGCTGGGGTCACGAATTCCAACTTGCTTGTTATCCTGAATGATAACTGCATGAGCATTGACCCGAATGTAGGTGCGCTCAAGGAATACCTCACCGACATCACCACCTCCCGCACCTACAACAAAGTGCGCGACGAACTGTGGAACGTGTTGGGCAAGCTAAGCAAGTTTGGCCCTAACCCGCAGCAGATTGCCCGCAAAGTGGAGTCGGCTATGAAGGCGACGCTGCTCAAGCAAAGCAACCTGTTTGAGGCGCTGAAATTCCGTTATTTTGGTCCGGTTGATGGGCACGACGTGCAGCATCTGGCTACCATCCTGAATGACCTAAAGAGCATCCCCGGCCCAAAGATTCTGCACTGCGTGACGGTGAAAGGCAAGGGCTACGCGCTGGCCGAGAAAGATCAGACCTTGTGGCACGCCCCGGGTTGTTCGACAAGGTGACGGGCGAAATCAGCAAGAAAACCTACTCGACGCCGCAGCCGCCCAAGTACCAGGATGTATTCGGGCACACGATGATCGAACTGGCCGAGCAGAACGATAAAATTATGGGCGTGACGCCGGCTATGCCCTCAGGTTCGTCGTTGAACCTGATGATGGCCGCCATGCCCAAGCGCGCCTTCGACGTAGGCATTGCCGAGCAGCACGCCGTGACGTTCTCGGCGGGTATGGCTACGCAGGGCCTTATTCCGTTCTGCAATATCTACTCGTCGTTCATGCAGCGCGCCTACGACCAGGTGCTGCACGATGTGGCGTTGCAAAACCTGCACGTAGTATTCTGCCTCGACCGTGCCGGTTTTGCCGGCGCCGACGGCCCCACCCACCACGGCTGCTACGACATAGCTTATATGCGCTGCGTCCCGAACATGGTAGTTTCGGCTCCCATGAACGAAGAGGAACTGCGTAATCTGATGTACACGGCCACGCTTCCCGAAAACGCGGGCCCATTCAGTATCCGCTACCCACGGGGTGAGGGCGTGATGCCGGATTGGCGCAAACCGCTCAAGAAAATCACGGTGGGTAAGGGCCGGGTGGTGCGCGCAGGCGAAGGTGTGGCAGTGCTTAGCATCGGTCACATCGGTAATTATGCTACCAAGGCCACTCAGAAGCTGGTGGCCGAAGGGCTTAATCCAGGCCATTACGATATGCGCTTCTGCAAGCCCTTGGACGAAGAGCTGCTTCACACCATTTGCCAGCAGTACCAAGCCCTCGTAACAGTAGAAGACGGCTGCCTGCAAGGTGGCTTCGGCTCGGCAATACTAGAGTTCATGGCCGACCACGGCTACAGCCTCCCAATCCGCCGCCTCGGCATCCCTGACCGAGTGGTAGAGCACGGCACCCAAGACGAACTTTACAAAGAATGCGGCTTCGATGCCGAAGGTATTGCCACCGCTATGCGAGAGTTGAGTGGTAAAGTAGCAGTTAGAGCTACTATAGAAACGGTACTGCTGTAGGTTAGGTCAGGATTGATAAGTGTATCTCATGAAAGCCGGAGTAGCATTAGCTACTTCGGCTTCTGCGTTTTAATGGCCGTACGTGAGTAAGAGAGGAAACATTAAAAAATATTTTTATCGATGTACGTACATGTATTTAAATAATGTACATACATTTGTAAGGTCATCTGAAAGGGCCGCAAGCCCACAAGGTGTTTTATAACTTATCCTCGCAACGCCTACACTCATGGCAGCTACCAAGTGGGTCCTCGACCCGATGCACTCCGAAGTACAGTTCAAGATCAAGCACCTCGTTATCTCGACGGTAACTGGCTCTTTCAAGAAATTTGAAGGCCATGCTGTATCAGAAAACGACACCTTCGAAAACGCCCAAGTTACGTTCTCGCTCGACGTAGCCAGCATCGACACCAACCAGGAGCAGCGCGACGAGCACTTGCGCAACAATGACTTCTTCGACGCCGCTACCTATCCGCAAATCACCTTCACCTCGACCTCGCTTACCAAGAAGGGTGATGATTATAAACTGGCTGGTAACCTGACTGTAAAAGACGTTACCAAGCCCGTAACGTTGGACGTAGAGTTTGGCGGCACTGCCACTGACTTTTACGGCAATGAAAAAGCGGGTTTTGAAGTAACCGGCAAAATCAACCGCAAAGAGTTTGGCTTGACCTTCCACGCCGTAACCGAAGCTGGCTCCATCGTACTCGGCGACGATGTGAAGCTGTTCGCCAACGTGCAGTTCATCAAGCAAAAAGAAGAAGTACTCGCCTAAGCGAGTTTAAGAACAATATTGCCATAAAAAGAGCAGGCTACTTTAGTTGGCCTGCTCTTTCTGTTTGTGGCTGCTAAGAGAACCTTTATTGCCTCTGGCTTCGCAACGCCGCTGAATAACGGTCAGAATCCGCCGTTGGATTTCGCTCATTACATAGTCGGTCCAAAGGCCGGCGTAGGGGTTGAGGCGCGTGCTTAGGCGCTGCTGGCTATACAAGATGAGGCGCGTATGGCCGGCTCCCACGGCTTCCAATTCGTAGGTGCCGCGTAGTACATCGAAGAAGCGCCCGCCTATCGTTACGTGCTCGTCGAAGGTGGTGGGAGGAATGGTGGCCGTGTTGGGTACGATGCTGAATGACAAGCGGCGTTGTGGTTCCCAAACGTCGACTGTTTCAATGAACTCGACGCCGCGCTCGAAGGTAGCATGACGGACGCCGCCAATGCCTTCGTGGGTGAGAGTGGCTTCGACGGGGCGCGGAAAGCCAATCTTGTCTATTACACTCGGGCCTAAATCAGTTGCCTGAATGGGTAGAACTCGGATAATGTTCTGCCACACTACATCGATGGGCGCTGCAATAACTACGGTGTTTTCGACGCGGCGCAACTCGTTGGGCGCAGCGAACTGGCTTTCGACTGGGGCCATCAGGAAGGGCAGGAGGGCAAAAGCAGCAAGTGTGTAGGTCTTGTTTCTGTCGGGTCTGTTTTCGGTGAAGCGTATGTAGAGCGATGCACCCACGCAAGCGGTGACCAGAAATAGCGGCGAAATGATCAGCACGCAAATCAGCCCCTCTAAATGAAGGAGCAAAGCCGTGAACAGAAATAGCAAAACTGTCAGGAAAGGGCTCCACACTGTGCGCCACATCCACTTGGCGGTAGGAGGTGTGAAATGTGCCGTTGTAGCCCCTAGGGCCATCGGGATAAGCACCAGAAAGCACAGCATGAGCAGCCCGCCCGCATCATTCAATAAGCGAGTAGCAAAAGCAAAACGGCCAAGGAGGGCAACAAGTAAACCAGCTATAACAGCAATTACATAATGGAAATTACTGCGCTCGATAGAAGACATGTAGATAGTGTAGCGTGATAACAAGCAAAGCAAATGTGCGTAATTGTGGCGGTTCACTAGCACAGCCGCTTGCATAGCGGCGTCATTTCTCATGGCCTCTTCACACCCTACCATCCTTTTTCTCCATGGCTTCGCCGAAAGCCGGGAGATATGGACTGATTTCACGCGCGAGTTTCCGGCCGGTTATCGGCTGCTTACGCTCAACCTGCTCGGACACGGCACCAACGTACACGACGTGCGCGACTACAGCATGGAAGCGCAAGCGCGTTACGTGGTCGAGCAGTTGCGTCAGAAAGGGGTGGAGAAGACATTATTGGTTTGCCATAGCATGGGTGGCTACGTGGCGCTGGCCTTTGCCGAACGTTACCCCGAGAAGGTGGCTGGCCTTGTGTTATTCCACTCCACGGCCTTACCCGATACCGACGAAAAAAAGGCGAACCGCGACAAAAACATGGATTTCGTACGTCGCCATGGCGTCGAGAAGTTTATGGATTCGTTTATAAGGCCGCTGTTTGCGCCGGCCAATCGGGAGCACATGCGGGAGCAGCGCGAGTTTTTGGAAGAAATTGGCCGTTCCACACCCGAAGCCACTGTACTGGGTGCGCTCGAAGCCATGCGCAACCGACCTGACCGCACCAAGGTGCTAAAAGATGCGGAGTTTCCAGTGCTCTTTATTGGTGGCAAAGACGACGTAGCCGTAACCGTAGAAAGCCTGCTACCACAACTGGTGCTGCCTAATGAAAGCCACGCGCTACTTCTGAGCGACGTCGGGCACCTTGGCTATTTCGAGAAGCCAGAACTCACGCGGCAAGCCGTGGTGGATTTTGCGGGTAGGGTATTTGGGAATAGCTGAGCAATACTATAAAAAGCTGCTGCTGTGATGCTTTAAGTAAGTAAGACAAATGCATCATTGCTTAAAAGCAGCGGCGTTGTAACGGTCTTTTATCTATATCATGCGGAAGTTGAATGGCATGACGTAGAACACCTTTACGGGCTTGCCTTGGTGCTGAGCGGGCGTTATAGCCGCTGATTGGCTGCGTATGGCTGCCAAAACGGAAGCATCTAACTCTGAACTAGGCGAGCTGATAATCTGCGCCTGTTCTAATGTGCCGACCTCGTTGACGACAAAATAGACATATACGGTGCCTTGCACCTTGTTGCGCATAGCTTGAGGAGGATAAGTAGCTGCCCGCTGTATGCTTGCCTGAAGGCCACCGGCCTCTACAGGGTTTTTGAACACCGGCATTTGATCGGCGTAAGGATATACCTTTTCAGTGGCAACTAGGGAAGGACCAAATACAACAGGCAAAGTGATGCTATAACTAGCAACAGCAGCGCCATTCTTGCGAGCCGGAATCCAGGCAGGCATTGCGGCTACCCATTGAATAGCTGTTTGCTCCAGCACTTTGTTGAGGGCCTCGGTAGTAGCACGGCTTTTGCCATTGACTAGCTGTGTAGCGTTAGGCGAAGCCAAAGGTTTGGCCTCCGTTATTCTACCGTCACTATCGAGTTTAATCTTGACGAACACACGCCCCTGTACTTGTGCGGCGCGAGCTGCTTCTGGACAAGGAGCGGTTGCTAAATAGGCGAGAAGTGCTTCGGGCCCGCCTGGGTATTTGGCTTCTGTGTCAGAGCTAGTTGCTATGGAAGATTGCGGTGTAGGGTTGGCACGCTCGGCCAAAATCTGCTCGATATTGGTAGGAAGTTTGAATACAATAGGCAGCGTAAAGGCAACCGGAACCGGTCGGCCAACTTGTTTGCCTGGCGTAAAGGATGGTAGCGCACTGACGGCCCGCATTGCTTCGTTATCGAGTAGGGGGTGAGCTCCTTTGGAAATTTTAACATCCTGTACTTTGCCCGAACTACCAACTACAAAATTGACGAAGACCCGGCCTTCCAACCGCTGCTGAAGTGCTTCGGTAGGGTAGATGATGGTTTGACCGATAGTTTGAAACAGGGCAGCTTGACCGCCCGGAAACACAGGCATCTGCTCAACATAGGTATATATCTTGCCTCCCACCCGAACAGTATCTGAACTAGTAGGGCTCAGCGACTGAGCCGATATAGGCCTGCTTAATAGTAGAAATGCGCTGGAAATCAAAAGAAGGTGCTTATTCATAAGAGTATAGATAGATTAAATGTAGTTGAACAAATCAAGGTGAAAGAGTTAACCTATTTGCTCCTTCTTTAGCATAGTATTGGCAAGGTACACAACGTTGTTGGCAGCACCATTACGCGTCACTTGCCTGATATAAGCCAAGTTTCTGAGCTAGCAAGTTAGATACTGCCAGGCTTCGTGGGAAGTTGATTTCAATAGTAGACGAAGCACCTCGACGTTAACGCCTAGGGGAGCGTGCACGTACGCATGAGCGGCCACTCAGCTTGCTGGGTGGCCGTTTGTTTTTACTGGCACTGTTCTTTATGGCTGATTCTAAACCCACCATTGTCTTTTTGCATGGCTTCCTGGAAAGCAATGAAATCTGGCACGACTTCTTGCGCGACTTCCCCACCGATTACAACACTCTCTGCCCCAACTTGCCTGGTTACGGTCCCGATGCTACGCCACCTGCTGACTATTCAGTGGAAGCAGCAGCGGAGTACGTGCAGCGCTACCTATCAGAGCAGCACGCGCACCGCGTGCTGTTAGTAGGGCACAGCATGGGCGGCTTCGTGGCTTTGGCCTTTGCCGAGAAATATCCAGGGCAGGTGGCAGGCCTGTGCTTGTTCCACTCCTCGGCCTCGGCAGAGAAAGAAGAAGACCACGAGCGGCATCAGCGCAACCGTGATTTTCTAGCGCAACACGGGGTTGAGGCGTACACCGAAGAGTTCTTGAAGCCGCAGTTTTCACCGAGCCACCGCGAATCTATGACCAACGAAGTAGTCCTGCTCCAACGTGTAGCTGCTGCCGTACCCCTGGAAATAGCTCTAGGTAGCCTCGATGCCTTAACCCGACGCGCCGAGCGGTATGATGTATTGCGCAAAGCTACTTACCCGGTACTGTTCATTGCTGGCAAAGACGACAAAGCTGTTCCACTAGAGAAAATTCACAAAGAAAGCTTGCTAGCCGACCACAGTATGGTGCTGTGGCTAGCTAACGTAGGCCATGTAGGCTTTTTGGAGCGTCCCGCCGACACCCGGCGCGCCATAGAGGGATTTGCGGGACTAGTCTTTCAGTTGTAGCGCTAAAATAAAGTGAGCGACTTCAAGGTGGTTGCTGCCTTGGAGTTTATCTAATATTGAACGTGAACGGTAACACGTAGAATACTTTTACGGGCTTGCCTTTGAGTTGAGCTGGTGTCACGGCTGCAGGCTGGTTGCGTACTGCTTCCAAAACGGCCTGGTTCAGCTCCGCACCGGCCGATCTTACCACTTGCACCTGTTCAAAGGCGCCGGTTTCGTTGATTACTACATACAGATAAACGGTGCCCTCTTGGCGGTTGCGCAAGGCCTGCGCAGGATATTTTAAGCCGCTGCGTCGTATGCTGGCCTGAAGATCGTATTTGTCGGGTTGTGTATTAAACGTCGGCATCTGATCGGCGTAGGGGTATATCTTCTCTTTAGAAGCTGTGGAAGGAACCGGGTTGAAGATGAGCGGCATGACAAACATGTCGCTTTCCACGGGTACCTCTTTTAAGGTGGCCGGAGTCCAGGTGGGCATTGCTTGTATCCACTGTGTTGCAGCTTTTTCCAGTGCCAATTTTGCCGCGTCAATTTCAGCTCGCGGCGACGGGATTTGTTGCGGCTTGCGCATGAGGGGTCCAATTGGCTTTGCCTCTATCACCTTGCCTTCTTTGTCGATTTTGAACTGAATGAACACCCGCGCATCCAACCCCACCGGGCGCGCGGCTTCCGGGTATGGAATGGACTGCAAATAAGCGAGAAGTGCTTCCGGACCACCCGGATATTTGGCATCCACAATGGCCGTAGGATCGGGGGTGGGCTGCTGAATGGCAAAGCTGATGGGTACCGTCATAGCCACAGCTACGGGTTTACCTTGCTGCTGCCCCGGTTGCCAAACCGACATGGCCGTTACCACGCGCAAGGCTTCCTGGTCCAGTGCTGGATGCACGGGCCTCACCACCCGTGCCTGCTCCACTTGTCCTTGCGCATTCACCACAAACGTGACGAACACTTTGCCGCTGGCGCCCGCCTGAATAGCCTCAGCCGGGTAGCGGGTGCTACGCCGTAGATACGCTATAATGGAGTCGTTGCCGCCCCCGTTGTACCGGGGCATTTGCTCTACAAAGGTGTAAACCTGCGTTGCAGTTGAGGCCGCGGCGGGTGGAGAAGTGGTCTGAGCAAACAAGCTGGTCGCAACAACGAGCAGCAGCCCGGTCAGCGCACTCCAATAGCTAGCTTTCTTGGTGGGGTTCATTCAAGTATGAACGGATGAGTATAAAGTTGAGTGTTCAAGGTAGGGCGTTTTCGCTTATCAGGTTTCGGTTGCTGCGGGTTGTTTGCCAAGAAAAATACAGCTGAAAATACACAGCAAAAAGCCTCCCAAACATAGTTTGAGAGGCTTCACTATAGCTTTAAAACAGTTCTGTTATTAAACGGTAGCTGCTACTTCCTGCAGTAAGCCCATCTTCATCATTGCCTCGGCAATTTGCACGGCGTTGGTGGCAGCCCCTTTGCGCAGGTTATCGGCTACTACCCACATATTGAGGGTACGCGGTTGCGTTTCGTCGCGGCGCAGACGTCCAACAAGGACCGCGTCGCGGCCGTGGGCGTCTTTGGGCATGGGGTAACGGTTGTTGGCTACGTCGTCGACTACTTCGACACCTTCCGTGTTGCGCAGGATGCGGAACACATCTTCCAACTCAAATTCCTGCTCGAACTCCACGTTCACAGATTCGGAGTGGCCGCCCATCACGGGGATGCGCACAGTAGTGGCTGTCACGCGGATGTTGTCGTCGCCCATGATTTTCTTGGTCTCCTTCACCATCTTCATTTCCTCCTTGGTGTAACCGTTGTCTTCGAACACGTCGATGTGAGGCAGTACGTTCAGGTCGATGGGGTGGGGATACGCGGGGTTGCTGGCCGCTTGGCCGGCGCGCTCTTCCATAAGCTGATCCACGGCTTTCTTGCCAGTGCCCGTCACACTCTGGTAGGTGCTCACTACAATGCGCTGCACTTTGTAGGCCTCGTGAAGCTTGTTGAGGGCCACCACCATCTGAATGGTCGAGCAGTTGGGATTGGCAATGATTTTATCGTCGGCCGTAATTTCCTTGGCGTTGATTTCGGGCACCACCAACTTTTTGGTCGGATCCATGCGCCAAGCCGAGGAATTATCGATAACAACGGTACCCACTTCGGCAAAGCGCGGAGCCTGCTCTTTCGATATCGAACCACCAGCCGAAAAGATAGCTACCGCCGGACGAGCTGCAATGGCGTCGTCCATGCTCACCACCTTGTACTTTTTACCCTTGAATTCGATTTCCTGCCCTACCGATTTCTCGGAGGCAACGGGTAGGAGTTCCGTGACCGGGAAGTTACGTTCGGCCAACACTTTGAGCATTTCGCCACCGACCAAACCGGTGGCACCTACTACGGCTACTTTCATGGTTGTTAAGGTTTGGATTCCATAAAGGTAAGGCCAGTTGTCACTTTTATCTTTCTGACCGTGCTTTATAAAGAAAAAGTGCAGCAACTCCCGGCTTTGTTCAATAAATTAGAAGGCTATTTGTTGCAACTATTTCTCGCCAGCTTGGCGTGCAATTATATCTGTGTTTGTGAAAAAACTGCTACTTCTATTATTGCTGGCGCCTTTGACGGCAGCTGCCCAACTCCTCGATACTTTCGCCGACGGTAATCTCACGCAAAACCCCGCTTGGACGGGCGATGCTGCCAGTTTTCAGGTTGCAGCGCAGCAACTCCAAAGCAACGGACCCGCCGTCACTGGCACCAGTTTGCAGCTCGTAACATCCGTGCAACTTGCCGGTGCCACCACGTGGGAGTTCTGGGCGAACCTGCGGCTAGCCACCAGCAGCGGCAACTATGCCGACGTGTGGCTGCTTTCTGAACAAGCAGACCTGAAAGCCACCGGCAATCGCGGTTACTTCGTGCGCCTCGGCGGTACCACCGACGAAGTCTCACTGTTCCGCAAGGATGCTACCGGGGGGCCAGTGTACGTGGTAAACGGCACTGATGCTACTCTCAATTCTACAACCAACAACGTAGTGCGCGTCCGAGTAACCCGTTCGGCGCAGGACGTTTGGACCTTGGAACGAGATGTAGCCGGTGGCACCACCTACGTGAGCGAAGGCACTGCCACAGATGCCACATTGCGCCACGGCGCGTATTTCGGGGTAGCGCTGACGTATTCATCAGCTAATAGCAAGTCCTTTTATTTTGATGATTTCCGGGTGACGGATACAGCGCCGCCTGCCCCGTTGTCCGCAACTGTGGTGTCCGCCCGACAACTTGACGTAACTTTCAGCGAGCCAGTAGCCGCCACGCAAGCAGCTGCCAACTACCGCTTAGCTGCTACCGGGGCGCCTACTGTACTCAGCGCGCAGCGCGATGCTGCCGATGCCGCCCTGGTTCACTTGACGCTCGGCGCCAACCTGCCGCTTGGCACTAACACCTTGGAGGTTCGCAGCGCCACCGACTTGTACGGTAACACTGCTGTCGGGACACTTACTGTGAGCTTTCAAAACAATGGGTTTGCGGTAGCACCTAGCTTGAACCAATTACTCATCACTGAAATATTTGCCGATGAAACTCCGGTAGTCGGGCTGCCCGCGTCGGAGTACCTGGAAATTCATAATCCCTCGGCTACGGCGGTAATGGATTTAGCCGGTGTTCGGCTGCTCAAACCCAACAGCACTGGTAATCCGGCAGTGTTTCCGAGCGGAGCGGTGTTGCTGCCAGGCGAATACGCCGTAGTATGTAGCAGTGCGCGTACAGCTCAGTTTGCCGCTTTCGGCAAGGTATTCGGGCTAACCAATTTTCCAAGCCTCACGAATGCTGGCGACGAACTCGTATTGCGCGGGCGCAACGGCCAGACGCTGTTTGAAATCAACTACTCTGATACCTGGTACAAAGACAGCCGCAAGAAGGATGGGGGTTGGAGCCTAGAAATGGTAGATGCCAGCAACCCCTGCGCCGGCATCGAAAACTGGACCGCCAGTACTGATGCCAGTGGCGGCACACCCGGCCGGGCTAATGCTGCGCGCGCCGCCAATACCGACCGCACGGCACCTACCTTGTTACGCACTTTGGCACTAAGCCCAATTACGATACGGCTGTTTTTCGGGGAAAAGCTAGACAGCACGGCCGCGGCCACTCCGGCACTGTATACGCTTACACCCGCTATGGCTATTACGCGAGTGGCGCCCGTAGCCCCCGATTTCCGGGCAGTAGATCTGACACTAGGTGCTGCCATGCAGCCTAACCAACCCCTAACCATGACCGTGCAACGCGCTACCGACTGCGTGGGCAATGCGGCGGGTCCTGCTACATCGGCTACGTTTGCATTGCCTGCGCCCGCAGCCGCTGGCGATGTGGTAATCAATGAAATTTTGTTTAACCCACGCACGAATGCTGTAGACTTTGTGGAGCTTTTCAACCGTTCAACTAAGTACCTTGACGTGCAAGGCTGGCAATTAGGCATCGAAAAAGCAGATGGTACTATAGACCAGGAGCCCGTGAGTGGCAGCGCCTATGTGCTGGCACCCGGCCAGTTTTTGCTGCTCACCACCCGCCCCGACGTTGTGCAGAGCCAATACCCGACCAGCGCCGAGCCGGCCTCGTTCCTGCAAATGGCTGGCTTCCCAACCTACCCCGATGATGCTGGCGTGGTGATTGTCCGGGATGCGCAAAACCACACCTTGGACCGCTACGCCTATAGTGAAGAGCACCACCTGAGGCTACTCGATGATCTGAACGGCGTCTCGTTAGAGCGAATTCGAGCGGACGCACCAAGCGTACCAAGCAACTTTCATTCGGCGGCTAGCGCCGTAGGCTATGCCACGCCTGGCCGCCGTAATTCCCAGCAGCAAATCGACGCAAGCGGAGGACAACAGTTCAGCCTATTGCCTGAAGTATTCACCCCCGATGAAGATGGGCAACAGGATTTTACCACCCTCAACTACACCCTCGACAGCCCTGGCTATGCCGCTAGCGTGACTATCTATGACGCCCAAGGCCGTCTAACGCGCCGCTTAGTACGTAACGAAACCTTGGCTGCCACTGGCTTTTTTCAATGGGACGGGCTCAATGATAGAGGCCAGAAAGCGGCAGTGGGGTACTACGTGGTGCAGATTGAATTGCTGAAACCGAACAGCGGCGAAAAGCGAGACTACCGAAAAACAGTGGTGCTAGGAGCACGCTTCTAAGTGAGAAACTGAAGGAGAGAAATAAGAACAGCGCAAAAACATAATAGGCTGCACATCACATAGATGTGCAGCCTATTATGCTCAGCACAACGGCTTGGTGCTGTCAGGCAATCCTCGCTTTAATGCCCAGTGGCTACGTCAGACGCTATAGCCGAACTGCCGAATGCTAGGCCGCCAAAAGTCTTGGTGGAACTGAATCCAGCCGTGGACGCCGAAGGGTAAGCTGTTAATGTTTTGATTGCTGAAGGGCAAGTCTTGCTCTTCCCATTCCACATACTCGGCCCCAAACTTTTGGGCTAATTCCTTAGCAGGTACCTTGAACTTGGAGAGTTTGGGGAAGTGCTGCATGACAAAAAGATCTTCCAGCAATTGCTTTTTGCGTCGCTTTCTAATCCAGTTGTACAGCTTGATGTAGAACTTGTATTTCGAGGTAATGCGGTAAAACGTATCGATTTTTTTGAGAGCGAAACCACCGTTGCCGAAATACTCTGGCGCCCCAAACCCGATGGCCTTGCGGAAAGGTTGATCGACGATGGCCGTCCACTGCGGGTGGAAAATAACCGCGCTCAGAAAGTCGTAGCCCATGTGGCACCACTTCTCTAGCTCATCCCGGAACACAAACGAATCCATGTGGTGAACCAGCATGTACTCGTACTTGGAGAAGCGCTGATAGTACTCGGGGCTGAGTAACAACTCACCGTATGCTTCGTGCCCTTTCCAGTTGAATCTTTCGATATGAACATCGGCTTTGCCCCGACAGAAGTCTTCATACCACGTTGTATCGAGGTCGGTGGGCACCATGAACGTTATAGGGTGCTTGTGCAAAACAGCCAGGATCTGAGAAAGTGAAATCTTCTCTAGCTCAGATGGTTCAGCCAGATACGCAGGTATCACGACGGTCACAAGTTGTTTACTCATATAAGCAATCTTGGATTAATTTGTAAAAATGCACTATAAATTCATTTATAGCAACATTCTTTAATTCAATTTTAATCTAGTGCTCTATTTATATAGCCTTCCTGGAAATCAGATGATGAACGCTATAGCTGTACGCGGCAAGTAGCGCTACCGAGCCGGGCTAAGACGTAATGCAGGGAAAAGTGTTCGGCTTTTCAACTAAAAAGTTGACGTTGCCTGCATAAATGGTAGAAGCAACGGGAGCAATAAGGATTTAGATGAAGTGCTTTATGGGCTTGGCCTGTTCAGCGAATTGGATAAGTGCGTGAAGGAAAACTTCATTGTGTTAAACCTGTAGTCATTGTAGGCGTCCAAGTGCCATGACGACGCAACAGCAACTTCAGCATTTGTACTGGCGCGCCGGTTTTGGGCCGCGGCCCGAAGACGTAGCTAACGGCCTGAGTCCGCGCAAAGCACTACGCCAGCTTTTGCGCGACTCCGAGAAGATAGAGTTGCTCGATAGTCCTGAAATGCACTACCAGGAGGCTTTTACCTCATTTGTGGCAGTCTCGCCGGGCGCAGGCACTCCGCAGACTACCATGACAACGACACCCGATCAGACAACTACAGGTGCGGGTATAAAGCAACCAGGGCCGGTGGCGTCACTGTCGGCTAGGTCGGCGGTGCGGCGTGGCATAAACCAGCCGCCCTTGCTGCGTAGGGAGAATATGACGGCCCAGCAGCGCAAAATGCAGAATGATGGTATCCGCCAGTCGTTTTATGCCATGAACACGGGTTGGATGAACCGGATGGCTACTTCGCCAGCGCAGCTGCGGGAGAAAATGACCTTCTTTTGGCACGGCCACTTTGCGTGCCGCGTGCGCCGGCCCGATGCGGCGCTACATCTCAACAATACCATCCGGCAACTGGCGCTCGGCAAGTTCGGTGATTTGCTACTGGCCGTAAGCAAGGAGCCGGCCATGCTGCAATTCCTCAACAACCAGCAAAATCGCAAGCAGCGTCCCAACGAAAACTTCGCGCGCGAAGTGATGGAGCTATTTACCATGGGGCGCGGCAACTACACCGAAAAAGACGTGAAGGAGGCAGCTCGCGCCTTTACCGGGTGGGGCTATAATGCCCGTGGCGAGTTTGTGTTTCGGGAAAACCAGCACGACGACGGTCCTAAAACTTTCCTTAACCGCACTGGCAATTTCAACGGGGAGCAGGTACTCAGCATCATTCTAGAGCAGCCTCGCACTGCCGAGTTTATTGCCACCAAGATGTACCGCTTTTTCGTAAATGACACACCCAACTCGGCTCACATCCAACCACTGGCGCAGGCGTTTTTCAAGAGCGGGTACGACCTCAGCGTCTTGGTGGAGCAGATGTTTTCGGCCGGTTGGTTTTATGAGGCGGCCAACGTAGGCACACGCATCAAGTCGCCTATCGAACTGCTAGCCGGCATCAAGCGGACCATGGGGTTGCAACTCGTGAACGACCGGCCACTTGTTGTGTTCCAGAAGGCATTAGGTCAGACTTTGTTTGAGCCCCCAAACGTGGCGGGCTGGCCTGGTGGGCGCAACTGGATAGATTCGTCGTCGTTGCTTTACCGGTTGCAGCTACCGTCGGTGCTGCTCCGAAACGCCGAGTTCAATGTGGCTTTGAAGGAAGACGAAAACGACATTGCTCCACAGGTTTCCAAGCTGGACCGCACATTTCGGCAGCAAGTGAAAACCACCGTGAAGCTGGCCCCAGTGCAAGCCATGCTGGCCAACACGGCTCCAACGCAGCAAGCCGCCAAACTCAGCGAGTTCGTGTTGCAAGCTCCAATCCGCCCGGACAACCTAGCCTTGATTCAGAAAGCCGCTGATACTGCGCCTGCCGAAGGACGCTTACGCGCCATGATTACCAGCCTGCTGAGTTTGCCCGAGTATCAATTGATGTAAACAACCATCCTGCTTAACTGAAGCATTTAGCGTGTTGCCGTTGACAACACAACTAGAACGTCATACTGAGCGCAGCCGAAGCATACCGTTCGTCTGCTTAAATAGCTAAACTACCTGTCATGCTGAGCGCAGCCGAAGCATCTCGCTAGTGTACTAAACCCTTTGTCAGTGCAACGGCGCGAACGAGATGCTTTGACAAGCTCAGTAGGACGTTTTAGCTAGGATGGCAACGTCAACAAACGAGATACAGCAGAATAGTATGAGTATTTAAATAGACAACACAATGCCTACTTCCCGCCGCGACTTTCTGAAGACCTCTGTACTGGCTAGCAGCTTGCTGTTCGTGCCGAAATTCTTGCACGCGCTAGACAGCCAGGGCCTGCAGAAGCTGGCTGATGCCAACGGCCGTCGGCTGGTAGTGGTGCAACTTGGAGGCGGCAACGACGGCCTAAACACCATCGTGCCATACCGCAACGACCTCTATTACAAGGCCCGCCCTACGCTTGGCATCCGGGAGCAAAGCGGCGTGCTGGCTCTCGATAAAGACTTGGGATTCAATCCTAACATGGCGCGCCTGAAGGATCTTTATGACCAAGGCTATGTAGCTGTGCTAAATTCGGTGGGATACCCTAACCCCGACCGGTCGCACTTCCGCTCCATGGACATCTGGCAGAGCGGTTCGGCTTCCGACCAGTACGTGAGCACCGGCTGGCTCGGCCGCTACCTCGACTCGAACTGCCCGGCTTGCCAAGTCCCCTACAATGGCTTGGAGGTGGACGATACGTTGAGCTTGGCTATGAAAGGGGAGTTGCGCAAAGGCTTGGCGTTAAAGAACCCCGAAAAATTTCATCAGATAACGCAAAACCAATTTATCGCGCAAGTGAGCGGCGAGAAGCCTACGGGTGCCGTGTCGGAGCTGGATTACTTGTACAAGACGTTGGCCGAAACCTCATCCTCGGCCGATTACTTGTACCAAACGTCCAAGGTGTACAAATCCAGTGTTGCGTATCCGACCACGGAATTTGGCCGCAACCTGAAAACCACAGCGGAGCTAATCAATTCGGGCATTGATACGCGCGTGTTTTATGTGTCGCTTACTGGTTTCGATACACACGTGCGGCAGCAAGAACAGCAGGGTAGACTGCTCGGTGATTTGTCTAACGGGTTGGCTTCGTTTGCCGAAGACCTGCAAAAGGCCGGTAATTTCAATGATACGCTGGTGTTGGTGTTTTCGGAATTTGGTCGTCGTGTGACCCAAAACGCCAGCAATGGCACTGACCACGGCACCGCGAACAATGTGTTGCTGCTCGGCGGGGCCTTCAGCAAAAAGGAGTCCTTAATAATGCTCCCGACCTCGAAAACCTCCTGGACGGCGACCTACGCCACCAACTTGATTTTCGCAGCCTCTACGCCACCATCTTGCACGACTGGTTGCAAGCCGACGACAAGGCAATTCTAGGTCAGGAATTCGTGCGGTTGCAAGGCTTGGTATAAGCAGAACGGTAGGTGATATTCTCAGTTAGAAACACGTGAAATAAACAGTAAATATCAGTAGCTCAACAATATCCTTTGCGTAGGGTGGGCGTAGAAAGGGCATAACACTTCCTTTCTCACCTTGATTTAAGACTACGCCATGAAAGTAATATCACCTCGCGTGCACGGCATGCTCGACTACGGCACCATTGCCCTGTTTGCCCTGGCACCCACCCTCTTCAACTTCGACGGGACCTACGCCACTGTCTGTTACGTGTTGGCCGCAGGTTACTTGGTAATCACACTCCTGACGGACTTCCCTATGGGAGTGGCTCGCATGATTCCGTTCCCAATCCACGGCGGCTTGGAACTTGTAAGCGGCCTAGTGTTGCTAGCATCACCCTTCTTGTTTGGCTTCAGCGACGACAGCCACGTAGCCCGCAACTTCTTTATGGGCATGGGTGTCCTGTTTCTTGGCGCGTGGATGCTCACCGACTGGCGGGCCAGTACGCACGCCAATGCTAATGCCCACAATTCGATAGTGCCAAATCACTAGTGCTGGCGTAAGTAGCATACTCAAAAGCCTGGCGCCTACAAGCAGCCAGGCTTTTTTATGGTCAGCGTTTAGGGGAGGATCGACAATACCCTTGCGCAAGGCTTGCCGTACGAAACAGCATGGTTTAACTTCAATAGTACTACCACCGATGAAAGTCCTCTCACCTACAGCCCACGGCGTCGTGGATGTAATGTTTATTACCGTCTTGGCCATGGCGCCTATCGTATCCGATTTAGAGCCCGCCGTTGACACTGCATGTTATGTAATGGCTGGTGGTTACCTGCTTCTAACCCTACTCACCGACTTCAAGCTAGGCTTGATTCGAATAGTGCCTCTGCAAATTCACGGCTGGCTTGATCTACTAACGGGAGTACTCTTGTTGGTTGCGCCTTTCTTGTTCAAGTTTCCGCAGGGAAGTGCCGAACGTAATCTGTGTTGGGTTTTAGGGGCGGTGTCCGTCGTCACCTGGTTTATCACCGACTGGAAAGCACACACCCGCTCCTTGATGACCGATAACGCTCGGTAATTATCAACCCTAAATCCCATAATAAAATCCTGCGGCAACTGTTGCCGCAGGATTTTATTATGGGATTTAGCACGAGGAGTAGAGGCTTGCCGCTTCCTTTAGTTCTTTGTTTTAGCTCAGCGGCGGAAGGAAAAGCCTACAAAAAATTCCCGGTCGGTTTCGCGGTTTAACGCGAAGTGCGCACCAAAGTCGAGTTGAAGGTTTTCGTTGACGGTGAAGATGGGCGCCAAGTTTACGGTGGTGCGCCAGCCGTTGTGTTTGGTATCCCATTGGGTTACGCCTTCCACCAAGAAAGAAAATACGTCGGTGAATTCGTGGTCGAGGGCAATGGATGGCATCAGCTGCACATAGCGGCGGCTCATGTCTCGGTCGTATTCCAGGTCCGACTCCAGCTGAAGGTCGAGGTTGAACTTGTGTGGCAACTCGATGTTGACGGGCACAATCATGCCGTATTCTGCCGCGCCGCTCCCGGTTTTGCCCCCAGTTGGGAAGCGCACATAGCCTACAATTGCCATGGCAATAGGGCCGTCTTGGTCGTCGCCAAGGAAGTTGTGCTTCACCCGCAGCGCCATGTCACCAAAGCCAGTATGCCGCTCCCAATCCGACTCGCCGACCGTGCGATCCTTGCTTATTTTGTAGAGCGGTACTTCCAGTTGAATATCGGTGCGACGGCTCAGGCCAAGCTTTAGGTTGGAGTAAGCTGCCTTGAATTCGCGGCTGCGTTCGTCGTCGTCGCGGCTGTTGATAAGCCGCAAAGCATCCATTTCCACTTGGAAGTGGCCGGCATCAACCGTGAAAGGGCTTTCCGTAACGCCAGGCCGGTCGGGCCGCAGGGGGCGCAGGCGGTTGCGCGGCACCGGATGAAACAAGTCGAAATGGGCCGAATCGTAAGGGCAGGGCTTTTCAGGAGCTTCTTGCGCTTCGGCCCGGAAGCCCAAGAGCAGCAGCCCCAATAGCAAGTAACGGTAGGACATGGTTAAGTGTGGTAGGAGAGAGTGTGCGCCTTCTACGAAGAACCATTAAAACCGATTAAAATGGGACAATTACTTTCAAGCTCAGGTTGCGTCCCTGATTGTAAATGCCTTGCCGACCCGTGGGAGAAGCCGCATAGTACTCGAAGTATTTCAGGCGATTAAGGTGCGACTGGTACACCGTATTGAACACGTTGTCGAGTTGCACAAACACCTGCAAAATTTCGCGCTTGCTAGGGCCACCCGTGAAACTGGTACCCGCGCCAAGCCCCACCAAAGCATAGCCAGCCGTGCGGGTTTCCGTGTTATCGACGGCGTAAAAACGGTTTTGGGCGGCATTATAATCCAGCACTGCGCGCACGTAGGTGTCGGTCAATGGCCCCCATGCTTGCTGGCTGCTCAGGCGCACTTCGGAGCGAGTACGCAGCGGCGGAATAAACGGCAAGTACTTGGCCGCCGCGCCGTTGGTTTCCAATAAACTAGCTTCTTTGTTTAGGCCAGTTACGTATGCCAAACTGTTGTTGAAAGCCAACGCCGGCAGCGCCTTCGGGTGCAGATTTACCGTTATTTCAGCCCCGTATAGCCGCGCACGACCTTGCTGGTACTGGTAAGTGGCGTTGCCCGGCACGATGATAACCGGCTGCCCATTAGAGTCATTCAAGCGGGCTTGATAGATATAGTTATCGATGGCATTGTTGAACACGCTGGCGCTTATTTCCGCGTCCGGCAGATACGCACTTGCGCCCAAGTCTTGCTGCAAGCTGAACTCCGGGCCGAAGCTGCGGTTGCCCAAATACACAATGTGTGCGCCGGGGTCAAGGCCGTTGGAGCCTACTTCCGTGATGTTAGGCGCTCGGTAGCCCCGCGCCACATTGGCCCGCAACAGTAGCCGCTCTGTGAGAGTATAGGTCGCGCCCACACTTGCCGAAACACCCTGGTAACGCGTCCGAAAAGCGGAAAACTGCGGGTCGGCTCCGTCGGCTTCAGCTGCACTTAGCTGCCGACTAAACCCAGTGGTAGAATCCGTGCCCACGTAGAAGTCGGCCCACTTCAGCAACCGAGTATCATAGCGGACGCCGCCCGAAAGGTCGAGCTTGCCGAAGGTTTTCTTTACATAGATATAGCCACCCACATCAGCCAGGGAATAGTCGGGGATAGGAAAATCGGTGGCGGCGCGGTTGTGGTTGGTTTGGTACATGCCGTTTAGGCCCAGGGTGGTTTCCAAGCCCTGCCAAGCAGGAGCGGCGTAGCGCAAGTCGTAGGTATAGGTGTTCAAGACTACGCCTAAGCCTGCTTGGGCGGGCGCCGTAGGGTGGTTGTACTCACGGCGGACGTTTTGCTGTGCACCCAGCAGCGCCTGAAGTTCCACGGTACCTAGTTTCAAGCGGGTGCGACTCAAGAGCCGATAGTGCTGAATGCGTTGGTGCAGCGCGTTGATGTGGTATGAACTCAGGTCGGCCGTGGGCACCAAGGGCCGGTTCTTGATGTCGTCTTGGTTGCCTTCCGCTATTTGCCGGGTGAACTGCCGGCTCAGTGAGTCGCGGCTGCCATCCGGGATTTCCTGGTGGTTATCGTAAAGCGTAGCGGAAAGGTGCGTGGAGCCCCACTTTTTTTCCACCCCGACCATCGTCGTCAGGTTAAACTCTCGAAAGGCTGTGCCATACACGCGGCCTTCCAGGGCATTACGGTACGCTTGTGCTAGGCGGTAGGAACCCGAGCTGCGTATTGCCAGCCGTTTTTGTTGTAGTTCAGCCCCACCGAGGTACCCAGCAAGTTGTTGTTGGTTTGATACTCGGTAAGGGCGTCGCCATGCAGCTGGCCGGCCGAACCGTTGGGCAGGCGCGGCAGCATATTGATGACGCCGGCCACCGCATCGGACCCGTATATTAAGCTGGCCGGGCCCTTTACTACCTCTATCCGGTCGATGTCGTACTGGTCGATTTCGATGCCGTGCTCGTCACCCCACTGCTGGCCTTCTTGGCGCAGACCGTTGTAGAGAGTTAGTACCCGGTTGTAGCCTAATCCCCGAATGAACGGCTTGGAAATGTTGGGTCCCGTTGTCACGGCACTCAAGCCTGGTACTCCTTTCACGGCCGCGTCAACCAAATTGCCATTGCTATTGAGGTTCACTTCCCGCTTGCTAAGCACTGCAATAGGCACCGGACTTTTGCGGACTTCAGTGACCCGGCTCACCCCCGTGACTACCACTTCGGCCAGCGCAGCAGGCACAGCCATGAGTTCAACTGTTGCTTCTGTAACCTGGCCAACCGTGGTAGTTAACTGTTGCCGCTGAAGCTGATAACCTACACTCGAAAAAATCACCGTGTGCGTACCGGCTGGCACAGCCCGTAGCTCGTACCGGCCTTGCGCATCGGTTGAAGTACCTAGGGTAGTGCCCGGGATGGCCACAGTAGCTAGCTCCAATCCTTTGTTGCCCACCATTACTCTACCCCGGATGGTACCCATAGCCGTTTGGGCCGAAGTAGCTCCGCTAACTAGCAGCAAAACAGCAAGAACCTGTACAAAGTATGC